>NZ_JHEG04000001.1:1334716-1702981 GCF_000760695.4 Tolypothrix bouteillei VB521301
TTTATGGGGCTAAGCAAAACTTCATCCTCAACCCGCCGTGGCTTTTTCTTAGGAAATAGTTGCAATTTGAAAACACTAGAAGAGGCTACCATAATTGAGTTCCTTTTTCATACAAAGTATAAATTACAACTGAATGTTCTCTGATTTCCTATTTAAGAAGGATAATTCAGAATCTAATTTTTCTGAGAAGAAGTGTTTGGGATAATTTTTGAGAACTGAGCTACCCATACATCATCTTTAACTTGGATTGGTTTTGGAATCAGCTTTTGATTGTAAAACAGATCGGCTACTTGTTGTTGTTCGTTAATATACTCATCAGTCATATCAAATACACCAAAATAAGGCCGTTTTTTTAAAGCCCATTCCACAACAGTGGTGTCATATTTAGTTTGCTCTGCTAATAACTTGGCAACTTCACCTGGGTTAGCCTTTGCCCATTCTTCCGCTTTTTTTTGCTCTTCTAATATCACCCGTACAAGCTCGGGATGATTTTCTGCAAAAGTGCGTGTAGCAATATAGAAAGCTCGTTGAGGAGCAACTTCATTTCCCCTAACAAGAACGCGTATTTCTTGTGCTAACTCTTTCTTAGCTAGATATGGATCTCCAATAGGCAAAGCATCAACTTTACCTCCTTCAAAAGCTACTTGACTTTCTGGAATGCTGAGGTAAACAGGTTGAATATCATTGAGAGTTAATCCCGCCTTCTCCAGCACTTTTAAAATTAAGTAATGGAGAGCGGTTCCCTTCTGTATTGCAACTTTTTTTCCTTTTAGATCGGCAAGGCTTTTAATAGGTGAATCTTTTTTGACGATAATAGCTTGAGCACCTGCATTAGAACCCGTAGCCGCAACATAAACGATGGGATTATTTCCCACTTGAGCAAAAATCGGTGGCAAATTACCGACATTACCTATGTCTACACTATTTGCTGCCATCGCTTCCATCATAGGTGGACCGCCTTGGAATTCGATCCACTTAACAGCAATGCCTTCTGAGATAAAGCGCTGTTCTAAATTTTTCCTTGCTTTTAGAAGGTTCAGACCTGGAGTTCCATTTTGATGACCGATGTTAATTACTTTTAGCTTGGAGTTGCCTTTGGTTTGTTGAGGCTGAGTATTGCTACGACTTGGCGAGCTACAGCCTGTTAGAGGCAATACCCACATAAACAGACAAGCTGTAAGAGTTAGCCAAAAAGATGAAATATGTGTGCGATCGCTTTTTGAATAACAAGTATATTGTACCATTATTTATTTTAAGTGTTATCACAATCCTGAGTTAGTCGAAATTTTCCATAGATTTATAACTTCTTAATTAAAAACAAATAACAGTCCTTTGGGGAAAGTAGTTAAACATTCATACTGTTAAAACATCTTTTGAACGCAATGACTGCTCTTGAAACTTTCATCATTCTAAGTAACATCTCTTGCTGCTTAAAAAAATTAAAATGTAGGAAAAAGGGTGGTTTAAAAACACCCTTTGTTGGAAGAGCAAAGGAAAAAGCAAAAGTGATGTTTTAGTTACTAATTACTGCTCGCTGTTAACTGTATTGAGTAATAATCGGTAACTCATTGTTTAGTACCCAATTCCCTATGTCGCGAAACTTGTAATCTACTGGATCGTGAAGGGTGAAGGTACGCAAATCCCGCCAGTAACGATCGAAGCCATATTGATTGGCAGTAGACCGAGTTCCCGTAACATTAAAGATGTTATTGACAATTTCTAGCCCTACTGTGGTTGTAAAGGCTTTGGCAGAAAAAACTGCGAGCGCAACTTCTCCCCGTTCTTGAATCGTTAACTCTACTCCTTTATTCCATGCTTGCTGGACTTGTAGAGCTACGCGATCGGCTAAGGTGGTAGCAGCTTGAAGTTTTGTCCAAAATTCACCGTAGTTGTGCAAAATATAAGGATCTAATGTAGCTCTATCCACCCCTGAAGTAATCCAAGGTTTTGTCTGGGTTGATGTATAGTGTTTTGCTGCTGTAAAAGCTCCTTCAGTTATACCAAGATATACATAAGTTTTTGTTAATTGAGCGATGATTCCCAAAAATGTAGCAAAAGCATTATCAGGAGGAGTAGGATATCCCAAAACTTCATTGTTGTAGACCAAAACGTTATGAAATGTAAAAGTAGCGCTATCTGTTCGCCTTTGTCCAAAGTTATCCCAATCTTGAAGAGACACGACACCTTCTCTCTCTTTGGGAATCACAAAAGTTAGCGGTACTTCAACACCATCTTGGATTGCAGCAAACACTCGCAAGTCGGAGATTCCAACACCAGTACCAAAACTCTTTACACCATCAACACGAAAATGTGCGCCATCTGGACTAATTTTTAGGCGGGTGTCACGCGTGTTAATCGCATTAGCCCAAAATAAATTCTTCTCAGCAGTTTCCCGATAATACCTGTCTTTTTGTTCGGCTGTACCAGCAACATAACCTAAAGCTGTGAGATTTAGATGGTTACCATACAACTGCCCAATAGATCCATCAGCCTTAGAAAGTTCTTGGACTATTTTCAAAGCTTCTACCCAAGTCGCTCCAATACCACCGTATTCCTTTGGAACTATCAAGGGCAATAAACCAGTTTCACGCAGTCGCTGCACTTCTACATCTGGAGATCCTGCTTGGGCGTCTCGCTCAACTGCTGTTTTAGCGAGTTCTTGAGATAGAGAAGAAGCAATTGCAAGCCAATCTTTGACTGTTTGAAACTCTTGAGTATCTAGGAGTTGAACCATTAACCAATTCCTCTGTTGTTGTAATGACTGATAATTGGATATCGAGCATTGGTATGACTCTTGTTCTCTCAGTCTTTTGAGCTAATTAATCACTTCCACTAGCTCGCGATCGCTTTTTTGTTCTTGCTGCTGACCCATCACGCGTTGCAGAATATGTTCCACTGTCTGAGCAAACACTGCGTTTCCTCTTGCTCTGGGGCGGGGAAGGGCTATTCTTTGATCCAATGCGATCGCCCCGTTTTCAATTAATACCACTCGATCTGCCAGAACAACGGCTTCTTCGACATCATGGGTAATCAAGAGGGTAGTAAATTTCTGTTCTTGCCACAAATCTTCTAACAATTGCTGCATTTCAATACGGGTAAGAGCATCTAAGGCTCCAAGAGGTTCATCTAGAAGTAATAACGAGGGCTTACCAGCTAATGCTCTTGCTAAAGCTACCCGTTGGCGCTGTCCGCCGGAAAGCACAGATGGCCATTCATGAGCGCGATCTTCAAGACCTACACATCGAAGAACGTGCAAGGCAGTCTGTTTTGCATACACTTTAGATTTTGAATTAAACAAACCCAATTCCACATTTGCCAGTACCCTCTGCCAAGGCAAAAGGCGTGCATCCTGAAACATCATTCGCACCTTTGAATTAAGACGACCGTGCGCTTGATTTCCATCTAGATACACTTTCCCTGTCGTGGGAGCATCCAGCCCTGCAACTAGGCGTAACATTGTACTCTTACCACAGCCACTGCGACCTACAATGGCTACAAACTCTCCTGGCATGATATCCAAGTCCAATCCTCTTAAGACTGTTTTTGCCCCAAAGGACTTCTTTAGCCTTTCCAGTTTTAAATGCATTCCACGAGTTTCAAAATCCATCTCAAAAAAGACCTCCAACAATGTATATCGTGTAAACTCTATGTCAGTTACTGTGTTATTAAACTTAAAAAATACGGTAATTTGATAAAGTTGCCGTAATTTGTTTCTAATAATTTTGCATAGTTTTATAGCAAAAGCAAGTGTAGTTTGTAAAAAATTACAAACTAGTTTCTCAAAAACCACGGAATAACCGGTAACTTAACGCAGTTGGCTGCGATCGCCTTTAGTGCTAAGAGAGAATGTTTTAAGTTTTGCAAAGGCTCGATCGAGCTGTGCCTGAGTTAATGCACCAAAACCAAGAATCAGTCCTCAAGTTCAAAAACAGGTTTCAGTTCTACCGATACCGGAATTCCCACAGTAGGTATTGTTATTGACCACAGTGTTGTACTCATCGGGTCCTGTAACACCATTAATGCAGAACTGACCGCCCCTTCGCTGAGAAAATAGCCTAATATTCTACCACATCCGAGCCGTTTCGACTAACATCTCTGCCCCTTCTTTGAAGAGAAATTTCTCATCCCCTGTCGTTTCAACATACTTTTTCAGAGCATACATGATATCTGCATTAATGTGATATTGAACAGTTCCAGCCGCATAATAGGCAGACTAAGGATTTTAAGATTTTTGCAATATCACTGAATCCTTGACGCAAAAAAGCGAAGACGAAAGGCATTTAGCGTCTATATTAATAAGTTGTGAATTTCCAATGGGTGAGCGATTGCTTGAAAAGCAGTATTTAGAGGGGGGAAATGCAGTTAACTTAAATCCCATTCCAATACTGCTTGAGTTAACAAGATTTTTCATCAGGACAAGCAGGGGGCGTAGGGGAGGAAACAATGGCTTAACTAAGTAGTATTGGGATCGAAGAGGTTTAGTAGGTTATTTCTATATGTGTTAATTGGTACAAAAAGTAAATTATGAACGGTAAAGAATTGCTTAAACGTTACGCTGCCGGAGAGAGAGATTTTAGCGGGGTCGATCTCAAGGGAGCTAATCTTAGTGGTGTCCACCGTCGCTTTGATGTTGGGGCTTATGACGAACCCTATCGCCAGGGAATTACTTCCGATTTGAGCGGGATTAACCTCAGTGGTGCCGATTTGAGTGAGGCTAACTTGAGGGGAGTTAATTTGGCTTCCGCTAACTTGAGTATTGTTAGCACGCTCTTCTATTAAATAGCTATCTTCTCATACAGTCATTTTTAGTTTATTTACCTGCACCTACTTAACTGTATCCCTACACACAAGCTAACTTAATAATGAACCTATTCCTCTGGTAGAAGTTGGGAAATCTAGAGGCATCTATGATACTTATTAGGGCTACAAAATCAAGCATATACTAAATTATGTATTTAAATTTATAAGCAAAAGTTTTTGTACTGAATAAAAATTTGAGATTGCTTTTTCATTTATGGTTTATTAAGTTTTAGTATTTTCAATTTTGGTGAGCTACTCTTTGTTTGTTTCTGGGGCAATACTTAGCTCTCGTACAAGTGTAAGGAGAATAATGAGTCATTTGCCAATCATAATTCTCATGTACTGCCTAACTCTATTTAGAAATTATTTTGTACTTCTACACCCTATACCTGATACAAACTCTTTTTCAAGCAACTCAGTATTAAAGGAGTCATAAAGAATGCAACTCAAGCCGATAAATCAGCAAGTTGTCGCAATTGTGGGAGCTTCTAGTGGCATCGGGCGGGAGACAGCTCGGAAATTTGCCAAAAAAGGAGCATCTCTGGTTGTGTCTGCTCGCAGCCAAGAGGGGCTAGAATCCTTAGTAAACGAAATAGCGAACATAGGTGGCAAAGCAATTGCTGTACCCGCTGAGGTGTCTGAGTTCGAGCAAGTTAAAGCTATTGCAGACAAAGCTATTCAAGTATATGGAAAGCTCGATACTTGGGTACACTGTGCTGCCGTCAATCTTTACGCTACCTTTGAGCAGACAACTCCAGAGGAATTTAAGCGCGTCATTGATATAAATTTAATGGGACAGGTGTACGGAGCGATGGCGGCATTACCTCATCTTAAACGCGAAGGGCGAGGGGCGCTGATTCATATTTCTTCAGTAGAAGCAAGGCGATCGTTTCCATTCCACAGTGCCTATGGTGCATCCAAGCATGGAATCGATGGTTTTTTAGAAGCTTTGCGGGTTGAGTTGATGCACGAAAAATTGCCCATTAGCGTCACTAATGTCATGCCCGCCTCAATTAACACGCCCTTGTTTAACAAATCCCGCACAAAGTTGGGTGTGAAACCGCAGGGGCTACCACCGTTCTATCAGCCAGAAGCTGTAGCAGACGCGATTCTTTATGTTGCTGAAAACCCAACGCGTGATATCGTCGTTGGCGATGCAGGACAAGTTATGAATTTCCTACAACGGCTTTCACCCCAGTTAATGGATGCTTTATTGGTGCAAATAGGGTTTAAGTTGCAAAAGACATCGGAACCCAAGACAGAAGACGCGCCTGACAATCTAATTGAGCCTATTTCAGGTTTCAATCGGGTTCATGGTGATTTTGGCGAAAAAACACAACCAAGCGTTTCTACGTGGTTAGCAACACATCCAACAGCAAGGTGGAGTATTGTAGCCTTAGGAACTGTAGCGTTGGGAGTGCTGGCAGTACAAGCCTTCAAAAATAGCGCACTGATTTAGGTTAGTTAATTAAAAAGTGGGTTGTTAATTCCCAACGCCCTTTGAACAATTGCTAACCCAAGCAATGATGTTTTCTACCACGGGTTATGACGTATTTTTCAGTCATTAAGTTTATTGAAAAATACGCCATAACCTTAAATACGTTACTAATGACCCGAAGCAAAATCATCAGGAGCTACCTATTTTATGAATGCAAACTATCAGAATTTACTTATTCTTACAGCAGCCATCATCGGTACATTGCTAAGTTCGCTTTTGTTAGATCGCTGGTGGCGGGAAAGAATATACAATCTAAATGGCAAGACCGTACTCATTACAGGGGGTTCACGGGGGTTAGGTCTGGTTCTGGCACGTCAGTTGGTTCAAGCAGGAGTAAGGTTGGCAATCTGTGCGCGTGACACAACAGAACTGGAACGGGCGCGTACTGAGCTAGAACAACGAGGCGCAGAGGTTCTGGCTTTGCCTTGTGATGTGACAGATCGAACCCAGGTTGAGCAGATGGTGCAGCAAGTACGCGATCGCTCCAAAGCGATCGACATCCTGATTAACAATGCAGGTACTGACATTGTGGGTCCAATGGATGACATGACGATGGAGGACTACGACGACACAATGAAGTTGCATTTTTGGGCACCGCTTTACACCACTTATGCCGTTCTACCGTCCATGCGACAACGGCAGGCTGGACGGATTGTTAATATTTCTTCGATTGGTGGTAAAGTCGTTTCCCCACATATGGTGGCCTATTGTGCCAGTAAGTTTGCCTTAACCGGTCTATCCGAAGGGATGCGGACAGAACTGGCAAAAGAAGGGATTGCTGTCACAACCGTATGTCCCGGTTTCATCCGCACAGGCGTTGTGGAGCATGTCATTGTGAAAGGTCAGCACCGTAAAGAGTTTGCCTGGTTCAGTATTGCCGATTCATTGCCCTTCATTTCGACCAGCGCTGAGAATGTTGCTCGCCAAACCATAGCGGCGGCTCGACGGGGTGATGCAGAATTGATTGTGCCGCTTCCAGCTTGGATTTCTGCTAAGTTCTATGCTCTGTTTCCAGGGTTATTTTCCAATCTACTCAGTTTCGTAAATTGGTTGCTACCTGCATCGGGTGGCATTGGTAAAGAGCGTGCTTTTGGAAAAGACAGCCACTCATTTTTGTCGCCCTCTTGGTTAACTTACAGCAGTTTCCGATGTTATGAGGTACAGTTAGTATTAATAAAATCAAAAGATAATACTGTCATGAAAGCATATTCAGTAGATATTCGAGAAAAAATAGTGGCAGCGCATATTGAGGAAAAAATCTCGATTCGTCAAGTAGCACTCAGATTTGCAGTGAGCAAAAGTTTAGTACAAAAGCTAGTAAAGCAACAAAAAAGTCATGGTAATTTACAACCATTAAAACCGGGTAAGCCACGATTTAGTCATCTGACAAATGCGGAATTAGAGTTAAGAGAACTAGTGTCAGAGAATCCGGATGCAACAATAGTGGAATTCTGTGAATTATTTGCGGCAAAGACAGGTAATTGGGTGAGTCAGACGGCAATGTGTCGTTCTTTACAAAAATTAGGATTAAATCGCAAAAAAAAACATTGCGGAGTAGCCAAGCAGCAACTCCAAGAGTTCAAAAACTCAGAGTAGAATATTGGGAAAAAGTCAAGGAGATAGAGCCAGAAAACTTGGTATTTTTAGATGAAACAGGGGTAATACTGGGTTTAGCAAGAACGCATGCACGTTCACAAAAGGGAACAAGAGTATATGAAATGAAGCCATTTTACCGGGGAGCAAAAGTTACGGTGATTGGAGCAATAAGTCTTAAAAAAGTTGTGGCATTAATGACAATAAATAACTCAATGGATAGCCTAGCTTTTGAAGGATTTATTGAGAAGTTCTTATTGCCTCAATTATGGCCGGGAGCAGTAGTAGTTATGGATAATTTACCGGCACATAAACTAGCATCAATCGAACCAATGATTGAATCTGTAGGTGCAAAAGTCTTGTGTTTATCTCCATATTCTCCTGATTTTAATCCCATTGAATTATGGTGGTCACAACTTAAATCTTTTTTACGTACTTTTTCTCCAACTACAACCGAAATGGTTGATAAAGTTATCTCTGTTGCTCTCGACTTGATGAATCCTCAACATTTAAAAAATTGGTTCACTAAGTGCTGTTATTGTACCTCATAACATCGGAATTTGCTGTATCTGAGCCACAGAGCAGCACGGCGGAACAACGAGATTCCAGTAGACCAGGCAGATGGAGATAGGGCAGAGTACAGTTCTGTCAAGAACAATGCTCCTTTGGAGTAGCCCCAAGAGGCGATCGCTCCAGTAAGCACCTTTGAGAAACATGATGAACAGGTTTCTATAGAGATAAGTAGGATTGAGGTACACGCATGATAAACAATGTTGTTAAAAACAGTTTGACCGCAGACAAAACATCGGATACCCAATATCCAATCGAAGAATTGCTAAAGCAACGCTGGAGCCCTCTGGCTTTCTCAGATCGACCAGTTGAGCCGGAAAAATTGTGCAGTGTCTTAGAAGCAGCACGATGGGCAGCTTCTTCTTTCAATGAACAACCTTGGAGCTTTATTGTTGCTACTAAAGACAACCAGACTGAATTTCATTGTCTATTGAACTGTTTAGCAGAAGGAAATCAAGAGTGGGCGAAAAATGCCCCGGTGCTAATAGTTTCTGTAGCAAAGCTTTACTTTGAGCGCAATGGTGTGGAAAACCGACACGCATTTCACGATGTCGGAACGGCAGAAGCCAACCTGGCAATTCAAGCAACTGCATTGGGTTTATTTATCCATCAAATGGCAGGGTTTGACGTACCCAAAGTACGAGAGGTGTACGACATTGCTGAAGGATACGAGCCAGTTGCGGCAATTGCACTGGGTTATTTAGGAGATCCACAAACTCTATCCCAGAGGCTGCTGCAACGAGAGTTAGCCCCCCGTACTCGCAAGCCCTTAGAAGAATTTGTTTTCTCCAGCAGGTGGAACCAGCGCTCACCACTGGTCAAGAGCCATTAAATACTCAACAGCGTGAAAGGAAATTACTATGGTTGCTACACACTCTCAAAGGGAGCAAATTTTAGACAATTACAAATTGATGAACAATCGCGTCGTTCTGATTACAGGAGCAAGTCGCGGGATTGGTGCAGCCACTGCTAAATTGCTAGGACGTCACGGTGCCGCCGTTGGTGTTAATTATTATGGCAGTGAAGAAGCGGCTGGGCAAGTGGTGAAAGCGATTGAGTCAGTTGGAGGTCAGGCGCTAGCCGTTAAAGCAGATGTTAAAGATCCTCAACAAGTGGAAGTCATGGTGCAACAGGTTGCAGAGGCGTTTGGTCTCATTGATACGCTAGTTATCAATGCCAATGCTGGGTTTCCTATTGCTCCCTTCATAGACTATCGCTGGGAAGACTTTGAAGCAAAACTGCTTGGAGAACTCAAAGGTGCTTTTTTTCCTTGCAAGGCAGTTGTGCCATCCATGATTGAACAAAACCGGGGTTCCATCATTGCAGTCAGCAGTGG
The DNA here is from genome assembly GCF_000760695.4 of Tolypothrix bouteillei VB521301. Lineage (GTDB taxonomy): Bacteria > Cyanobacteriota > Cyanobacteriia > Cyanobacteriales > Nostocaceae > Scytonema > Scytonema bouteillei_A. Next base: position 1,344,514 of record NZ_JHEG04000001.1, read on the forward strand.
ACTGTCTCGCTATCCCGATCGGGGGTTCTCTGCCCATAGCACGGCAAAATCTGGATTAGATGCCTTTATAAAAAGCCTTGCATTAGAACTAGGTCCTCACGGAATTCGTGCTAATGTCGTAGCACCAGGATTGGTGCTGACTGATGCAACGGCTCAGTTACCACAAGAGCGCAAAGACGCTTCTGCTCAAATGGTTCCATTGAAACGAAATGCACTGCCAGAAGATATTGCAGGTGCAATTTTGTTGTTAGCGTCAGAGGAAGCGAGATTTATCTCAGGGGCGTATTTACCTGTTAGTGGTGGTCTTCAGATGCTTTGAGAGTATACAAACAGTACTTTCAATTGTGGAGTCTTGAACTTTTTCTTTATTGATGTGGAAGTACCTTAGACCCAGCCACGTGAGAGATATCGCACAACAACTTCTAGACCTATGCTTTGGTAGGAAAGCTGTTTTACACGTTTTTAATTAGGCGAGAGCAACGGAGATTTTTTAATGACTGCAACGACTTCTAACCGAACAACCCACGCAACTGATAATGCACCTGCTCCTTACACGGGGTTAGATCGCCTGTTTATCAGTGGACGTTGGATAGCGGGGCGCTCCGAACACAAAGTACGCCCAATCAACCCATACAGCCAAACTACAATTATGGAAATTCCGGCGGCAAATGAGCAAGACATTGATGATGCCTACCGGACAGCTAAGGAAGCTCAGGTGGAGTGGGCTAAAGCGTTGCCAAGTGAGCGATCGCGTGTCATGCAGCGTGCTGTTGAGATTATGGAAGCTCGTCGTGAAGAGATCGTTTCTTGGTTGATCCGCGAAGCAGGTAGCCCTCGCACGAAAGCAATGCTGGAATGGCAGGCAGCGCACGATCTCATGCAACAAGCGGTTGCAATTCCCTATCAGGCTGAAGGTCATTTACTGCCTTCTGATATACCTGGTAAGGAAAGCCGGGTGTATCGTCAACCTGTGGGTGTGGTGGGGGTCGTCAGCCCGTGGGATTTTGCCCTACATCTTGCCAATCGCTCGATTGCCCCTGCTCTCGCCTTGGGTAATGCAGTTGTGCAAAAACCGCCCTCCAATACCCCCATTTCTGGCGGTCTCATCCTTGCCAAGATCTATGAAGAAGCCGGACTGCCTGCTGGCGTATTTAGCGTGGTTGCAGGTCCAGCACATGAAATTGGCGATGTTTTTGTTGGTCATTCTATTCCGCGTGTAATTACTTTTACCGGATCGACCAAGGCAGGTCGGCATATTGGAAAGCAGGCAATGGACAGCCCGGTTATGAAACGTGTGTCGCTGGAACTGGGTGGAAACAGTCCGTTGGTGGTATTGGACGATGCCGATTTGGAGTTAGCAGTGAATGCTGCCGTATTTGGCAAATTCTTGAACCAGGGTCAGATCTGCATGAGTGTAAATCGATTGATTGTAGATCGGCGGGTGCATGATGAGTTTGTCGATCGCTTTGTCCATCGCGTCGGCAATTTAAAGATGGGGGACCCAAATGATGCAGATACCGTAATTGGTCCGATTGTCGATCGATCTCAGTTAGATTCACTCATGAAGCACATTCAAGCAGCACATCAGGATGGTGCGCGTCAACGGCTCGGTGGCGATCCGGACGGGCTAATGCTACCACCGCATATTTTTGTCGATGTTACCAATCAGATGTCCGTGGCACGGGAGGAGTTGTTTGGGCCTGTCGCCCCCATTATTAAAGTCCGTGATGAGGCAGAAGCTTTGCAAGTTGCCAACGACACCGAGTATGGCTTATCGAGTGCCGTGTTTACCCGCGATGAGCGACGGGGACTGCATTTTGCGTTGCAAATGGAAGCAGGGATGACGCACATTAACGATCAGACGGTCAACGATCTTCCGAATGCTCCCTTTGGTGGTGAGAAGAATAGCGGCATCGGACGGTTTGGTGGTAGTTGGGCAGTTGCAGAGTTCACGACCGATCGTTGGGTGACAGTGCAACGTACTCCGCGTACCTATGCCTTCTAATAACTTAACAGGTTTCTTGGTAGAGAAAACCGCGATCGCGTTGAGGCTCGTTACGATCGCGGCCGATAGTAACGACTAAGGGGACTTCAATCTGAAAAGGACCGTAGTGGACTTCCACGACATGGAATGTGTCTCATCCCCTAGCAATTGACTTAGAATCCTGAAAAGTTGTAGCCTACACCGATTACCAGCCCTACAGCAGTGTTATCAAAAGCCGTTACATTTACGGCAGCCGTTGCTGTAAATTGGGGTGTCAAAGGAACATCTACACCACCAGTGACTAGGAAATCAACTGAAGTGTCGTCACCAAACGATATGGCTGCTCCGGCTCCAAGGTAAGGAGCGACACTAAATCTACCTCCTCCTGGCACTCCTATAGGTAATAAATCGTATGTTACTGGAATCAGCAAGGTTGGATCATCGCTAACATAGAGACTGGGTCGCACAGAAAAAGATCTTGCAAGTCCAAGTTTGCTAAAGATAGCAAAGCTACCTTCGCCGAGAGCAGTGTCTCCTGAACCCAAACCAATGTTGCCACCAATCCCGAAATAGCTTGGTCCAGAACGGGTAGATCTTCCTGGCGAAACACCATTAGTATCTGGAGTAGTTCTGCCTGGAGTAGTTGTACCGGGTATGGTCTGACCTGGTGTAGTTGTGTCTGGAGTAGTGGTATCGGGTATAGTCTGACCTGGTGTAGTCGTGTCTGGGGTAGTTGTGCCTGGTGTAGTCGTGTCTGGAGTAGTGGTACCGGGTATGGTTTGACCTGGTGTAATTGTACCGGGCGTAGTCGTATCAGCTTGAGCCATAGTAGGAACTACACTTTTAGAGGGCTTAGCCAAGAGAGCAGAAGCAGAAGTCAGAGCCTTTCCTGGGATAGGCTTGGCAGCAGAATTAACAGCGATCGGACTGACTGGTTGAGCCAGCGTTGTAGTGGAATTAGATTGGGGCGCGGTTTTTGGAAAACTCAGCTTTTGATTTTCTACAGAAGCGATCGCCCGTGAATTGGCAGATTTTGCAGTCTCAGCTCGAGCTGATAACCCACTACTAAACACAATCGGCAGTATAGCGAGACTCAACAGAAAGGAAGTACGCATAATCATCTAGTAGATATTTGAATCTATGTTTAAGAAAGGCAATAGTCAAGATTGCGTGACAATATGTTCTAACAAATTTTGTGACTGTTAGAGGTTGAAAATCAGCGCTGTATAGTACAAGCATAAATCTTGCTAATCCACCTAACTTCCATCTAAAGAATGTCTCGAATTAGAAGCCAACTTGTGTTCTGGAATACAATGAATACTTTATCAAGAAAATTGATTTAAAATCACTTTAATTTGAAAATTAACAGCTTCTTGAAGATAAATTGAAATAACAAAGATTTACTTCAATTTTCATCCCTATCTAATTTTTTTACGTTAAAAGTATAACAAAAAATAGTTGTTTTGGGTTGAATAAAACCATCTTTTTACAAAAATATTGCAGGAAATACACAACTTAAAAGTTTTATAACTTATAAAATTTACATCTATTACTGCTTAATTTCTGCCTAAAAATACAAAAATATATAGATTGGTTTGAGGCACGAAATCTAACTAACGTTTACAGGCTTTTTTGAGTTTCACTATCGTTCAACCCTACTACAAAAATTCTCCACCCTTGCAGTATCGAATGTTAACTACCTTTAAATAGGCTAAATATTAAATTCATTTGTAAAATCCGATACTTTATTTTCTCACCCTATAGACTGAAACACTTTGGAGAGATAACAAAATTAAAAACGTTGGCTATCGTTACTGTGTTATGAAAGTCATTACAGTAGAACAGGAGGCAAAATATGTCCTATCAAAAAGAACGTCTACAAAATATCCCTCCTGGTCCGCAAGATGTGCCAATTATTGGAAGCTTACCTAATTTTCAAACAGACTCGCTCAATTTTTTACTGAATTTAAGACGCGAGTATGGTGATGTTGTGCGCTTTAGGTTAGGAACTCGCGTTTTGTATTTAGCCAGCCATCCCAATCATATCAAGCACGTACTTCAAGATAACAATAAGAATTACCGCAAAAGCTTTGGTTATCGTAGGCTAGAATCTTTTTTAGGTCAAGGTTTGCTGACCAGTGAAGATGATTTGTGGCGGCGCGAGCGCAAGTTAATGCAACCTGCATTTCACCGGGATCGGATTGGTGCTTTTTCTGAAACAATGACACATGCAATTCAAGCAATGCTGAAACGGTGGAAAGGTTTTGCCGAACGTGGTGAACCAATTAACATTACTAATGAAATGATGCGCCTTACCATAACAATCGTCTGTTGCACGCTATTTACTACTGATATTAGCGATGAAGCCAGCGATGTCGGACAAGCGCTCACGATTGTTCTCAGACACGCTAACAATCGCATTAGTTCTTTGTTTGCTCTACCAGAAAACTTTCCTACCGAAGAAAATGCTCGCTTCCAACAAGCACTCAAAACTCTGGATAGTGTTGTTTATGGCTTAATTAACGAGCGGCGACAGTCTGGTCAAGATACTGGCGACTTGCTATCGATGCTGGTGTTTGCTCGCGATGAAGAAACTGGCGAGACGATGAGCGAAAAACAACTTCGCGATGAGGTCATGACAATTTTCCTCGCCGGACATGAAACAACCGCGAATGCTTTGTCTTGGACTTGGTATTTGCTGTCTAAGCATCCAGAAGTGGAACGTCGTTTGTATGCCGAGTTGAGCGAGGTGCTTGGCGGACGTGTTCCCACTTTATTTGATTTAAAAAATTTAAAATACACTCAACAGGTGCTAAACGAATCGATGCGGTTGTATCCACCTGCTTGGGAAATCGGACGCGAAAGTATTGGTTCAGACAAATTTGACGACTATGATATTCCCGCCAATTCCACGGTTATTTTGAGTTCTTACGTGACTCATCGACATCCAGATTTTTGGGAGAATCCCGAAGGTTTTGACCCAGAACGGTTTTCGCCTCTAGCTTCTGCTGGTCGTCCGCAATATGCTTACTTTCCGTTTGGTGGTGGACCACGGACTTGTATTGGTAATAATTTTGCCTTAATGGAAGCCCAGTTAGCGATCGCTGACGTTGCCCAAAGGTATCGTTTAGAGCTAGTACCCGGTCATGTTGTGGTTCCACAACCAATGATAACTTTGCGACCACGCAACGGTATTTTCATGACTTTACGCCCGCGAAGTTAGGCATTGGAACTGAAGTATTATGCTCTTGATGACTTTTTTGTTCCTGTTTTGCGATTGCTCATTTGTCCAAAGTCCAATCTTTACGTTAAATTGTTAGAGTGAACAGCATAGCTTCCTGATAATGGCTTCTGTGAATGAGCTACCGCTAGTAGATTTGACTAGATATCCTCATCCTGCGTTATCCGAGCATCCTATCTTGTCAAGTGAGCGATCGGGATGGCGAGGAATGTTTTTCAATCACTACGGTCACCCTGCTCATAAAAGCCCGGAATTTCAGTGTACGCAACACATTATTGGAATTACAGGGAGCGGGCATTCCATTGCGTCAGAGCATCGGATTGATGGTCGGGCGTACACTCGTTACTGCCAGCCAGGTGAAGTGCTTTTCATTCCTGCTGAAGTCCGGTATTCATCTAATTGGCAACAGGCAGGAAATTTTTCCTTAATTGGCTTTTTTCCCAAGTTTTTTGAGCAAATCGTCCATGAATCTGTTCGAGTCAGGCGGGTTGAACTGATTCCCCAGATTGGTCTAGTCGATCCCTTCGTTCAGCAAGTTGGGCTTGCTCTTAAGACTGATGTGGAAGCAGGACATCCAGCAGGAAGAGTCTTTGGTGAATCTTTGGCAACTGGGTTAGTTATTCACTTCCTCAAGAATTACTCGGTTTGGCAACCACAGTTTTCCTCTCATTCAGAAGGTCGTTTATCAGAGCAGCAATTGCAGAAAGTCGCGGACTACGTCCACGATCGCCTCAACCAGGATATTTCCTTGTCAGAGATGGCGGGAGTGTTGAACTTAAGCCAGTATCACTTCTGTCGTTTGTTTAAGCAGTCAACGGGCGTAACTCCCCATCAATATTTGACTCGATACAGGATTGACCGAGCAAAACAGCTGTTGTTAAATACGGAACTAACGATTACAGAAATTACCTTTGAACTTGGTTTCAACAATCACAGTTCTTTTACTCGCCTCTTCAAACAGTACACTGGCGTGACGCCAAAGACGTTTAGGGCGTCGCGGTAACGATCGCAGCAAGATTTGCACAGAGGAAGCAAAACTTGTCAAGCATTGGGTGAGGGGCGATCGCTACACTCAGCGTATTCCACTATTTCAATGGGAAAAACGCTAATGATGGCACCCTTAACAATCAATCCTGATGTTGCTACCTTTATTAATGTATTTACGGTCGAACCGTTCAGACAGAACGTACTTGTCAATCGCATTAAGTTTGATGCAGAAACTACGATCTGCAAACAGGCGGGATTTATCAGGGCGATTGTCCACCGCAGTTTAGATGGCTCTAAAGTAGTGAACCTTGTGCAATGGGAAAGTGTGGAAGCAAGCAGGGCAATTCACCATAATCCAGATATTGCTGCTAGTTTTGCCAGCTACCAAGAGCTTGGTGTTCGGATGGATTTGCGCTATTACGAAACGGCATTAATGACAGCACAGCCTTTTACGATCCAAACTCACGATGGTTTAATGGCTCAAATCGACGTACTGCAGGTAGCACCAGACGATCCGCAACTCCTGCTCGAATACGCGAGACAACACTCCAATCCGGCGATCGCTTCAGCAGACGATCGCTCAACCGTTTGGTTTCGGAGCCTTGATGGTATTCGCGTGATTCGCTTTAGCTACTCACAAGGAAGCAACCACAATGAGAACACTCAAGTTTTTGCAACGGAAAATTGGATTGAGCAAGTCACTTCTCATTGTTACCAGGTTGAGTTTGTGATAACGAAGCAGAGTTTATTGGTTTGAACTAATTTTTTAATTCCAGCAGTCATTCCCGATCTTTTTCCTCTGCGCTCAAGTGCGTACTCTGCAGTTCAAAAATAATTTATTTAACTGCAGAGACGCTGAGGACGCAGAAATTTGGAGATATGATACCGACGCAATCCTTTGCATATTGTCGGCATATTCTAACATATACAGCCCAAAGGCGAGAGTTTAATGGGATTGAAACGAGCAAGCGATCGCAAGTTCAGAGTGTTGTAAAAGTGTATTGCGATCGAGACAATAGGGTTTGTATTGTGGAGTTGCAGCGAGTAGTTTCTCAATTCTCACTCGAGCTGCTTCAACTACCGATTCAGAGAGACTACCACTCTCAAGAGAGTCTGAAAAATCTCGCCCAATCTTGTGGATTCGTTCTGAGGATGAGGAAGGAAGGTTGCGAGATACGATTAATAGATCGCAGCCAGCATGAAAAGTTTGTCCCACAGTTCCACTTTGAGTATACATATCTGAGACAGCTTTCATATCCAAATCGTCAGACACAACTACCCCCTCAAAACCCAATTCCTCTCGAAGAATACCGTGCAGAATTGGTTTTGATAGGGTAGCTGGGACATTTGGATCTATTTTGGAAAACAAGATATGAGCAGTCATCATAATGGGAACTTGCTTTTCAATCAGTGCTTTGAAGGTGATCAGTTCGCGATTTCGCAGTTCCTCTATAGATAAATTGAGAGTCGGTAACTCTAAGTGAGAATCAGTGCTGGTGTCGCCATGACCTGGGAAATGTTTGGCACATCCAATAATTCCTGAGTCTTGCAGACCAAGGTAGTAATCAATAATACCTTGAGCAGCCATTTGCGGAGTTTCTCCAAAAGCGCGAGGTCCAATAACTGGGTTGTTGGAATTGGAAAAAATATCGGCGACAGGAGACCAAGAGACATTAATTCCCAAAGATTTCAGTTCTACTCCTGTGGCTGCTGCGATTTCACGGGATTTAGATTTGTAAAGTAAGGCATGAGGAAATCGGGTTAGGGGTGGTGGGGTGCGATGGACTCGACCACCTTCATGGTCTAGGGTGAGAAACATTGAATCGCGATCGCTGTACTGCTTTATTTGGTCTATCAACTCACTAAAGCTTTGCAACCACACTTCATAAGGAGCATCGTAACGAAAGTTCTTTTGAAAGAAAATAACTCCAACTGGTTTTAACTCATTCAGTATCCGCTTATCATCATCATTGAGCGTAGTTCCAGAAATACCAACGATCAGATGATTTCCAAAACGTTGAAGTTTTTGTGTGACTGCCATTTTTCCTCCTAACAACTGTACAAATGAGGACGGGTAAGGATACCCATCCCACAAGAATCTAATTTAATTCAGTTATGTAAATTTAATTTTTAGGTGAGTTCGCCTGAATCTAAGTTCAGTTTAATCGCTTAAATCATTTTGGTACTTTTGTAACAGTGTCTGAATCAACTGAGATGAAGCTCAAAAGGTGGTTTGCTGGAGACAGTTAATCGATATCAGTCAAAGATAAAAAATTGGTGATGTATCCGAAACTACAATCATTAATAATTCAGCTTTCCTTCTTGTCGCAGTGGCTCGTGAGTTTGGCGATCGCGCCCGCAATCTGTTTCGTGATACTGTCAATCAACACCTTATTATTTTGACAAATGCATCACCTTCTAAGTGCGTAGACCCCCTATCTGATGCCTACGGTGTACACACATTTTTAGAGATCTCCCTAAAACCTCCGATAAATTGGGGGACTTGAAAAATTTCCCCCCTTTTTAAGGGGGGTTAGGGGGGATCGAAACCGCAAGAATGCACTTTAGAAGACTTGTGTACACCACCGTAGCTATCTGATGCTGGAAGGATGACCTTGCAAGTGCTGATTTTGATTAAAAAGCTGGTAGCGAAATTTCCGCAGTGGTCATTGGTAGTTGATGGGGTGCTGGTAGAGTGGGATGGGTAGCGGTCGTTTCACCAATAATATCGACTACCTTAGTTAATTTTCCATTGCTCCATAGCTTTCTAAAAGTTGAATTATTTCTGACAACTTGGTGTCATCCCAAAAACCTTGTTTGCTTAATTCTTCTGCAACTGCAAGAGCAGTAAAGTTATTTTCATCTTTTGCATTAAAGTCAGCACCAAGTTCAAGTAATTGCCGAACAGCTTTTGTATTTAACTTAAAGACTGCTAACATTAAAACAGTTTCACCTTGGCTAGAACTGCTATTAATATCTGCTCCAGCTTCAAGTAATGCTTGGAATATTTCATGGCTAATTTTCGCAGAATTTAAAGCAATCATTAGCGGTGTATATCCCTGTATACTCTCTTCTTTAAGATTAGGATTAGCACCAGCTTCTAATAAAATACGAACAACTGATAATTGATTATTTCTTATAGCTTTATGCAATGCTGCTTCACCATTAGAGCTAATTGCATTTACATCTATGCCTTGAGAAATTGCATTAGAAACAACATTAATATTCCCGAAGAAAGCATCATCAACAAATGCTTCAACAGCATAGTTGTTCTTTTTTTGATGATAAATAAACCATTTCGGTAATGATTTTTCTGAGATTTCCCGAAGTTCGGGAGATGTTAATGGTGCTAAGTAATCAAAAGCCTCTTGCCAAGCCATACGAGTAGCAATTTGTAAAGCAAAGTCGTAACCGCCATCTACCGCATTAACATCTGCGCCTGCTTCAACCAAAAGTTTAACATAATCAATATTACCAACCTCAACAAGGCACATTAATATAGTTTTTCCATCTTCATCTTTTTCATTTATATCTAAACAACTAGTTTCCATTAAATTATTAAATACTTCTAATACAGCTTGACAATATATTTCTTCATCTTCTATACATTGTTTTGTTTTTATATACTCTTTTATCTTCTTATCAACTAATTCAAAAAAAAACATATTTGATTTCAGTACTTAAAAATTACTAAAAAACTATATATATGAAAATATTTTTCAACAAAAAGTAATATTTCCATATAAGGTTTGGACTGGGTGGATAGAGTCATGTGCAGTTATGATAGATAGCGCCAGAAAATATAGTTATTGAGACGGTAGTCAATATGACATCAAGTATATTGAATGATAACAACGCTGTTGAAGTAGATGGCGTCCGTTTTGAAACTATAGTGCTGGAGCCAGTGTTCAACGTACCAAAAAGAACCTTGGTGCAGAAACTGCTGTGCGTATTACAACCTTTATTACCAATACCACCTGGGTATTTTTCCCCTAGATATTCTGTAAAGATTGGTATTCGTATTACTAATAACACCCCAACTCCTCTTCGATTTAGCTTGTATTTCACCTTGTTTCCGGAAATTGTGAGTGTAGATAGTCCAGATAGTCCAATTTCCTTTGAAGGGGGCTGTATTAGCCCCAGAGCGCCCTTAGAATCTGATTTTCCTTTTGTCATACCTGGAGAAAGTGTGGCCTTCTTTCCTAATGCAGAAATCTTTTGGATTTGGGGCGAAAGGCTTGGACTTAGCATGGATAGCGGAGAAGGTGGTAAATGGATTTTTCAACCTTTTAAGCTTGGTAATTATCAGTTCCGGTTTACGTATAACAATCTAAAGGCAATGGTAACAATGTACGGTTCTGTGAGTACAGATACAAAGTTAATAGAAGGACTCTGGACGGGTCAAGTAACAACTCCCCTTGTGGATTTACATTTAGTCCATCTGTAAAGTGAAAGTTAACTAAGCTCACTTACTATTTGGGAATTAGGTGAAAATTAAGTTAAAGGTAATTGAACCGTAAAAATACTGCCTTTTCCCAACTCACTTTGTACGCTCAAGCTACCTTTATGTGCTTGTACGATCGCCTGTGCGATCGCTAATCCCAATCCAGAACCGCCCGTGCTGCGAGAGCGATCGCTATTCACTCGATAAAATCTGTCAAAAATTCGTTTGTGTTCGTGAGGTGCAATCCCTATTCCACTATCTTGAACTTGAATTATGGCATGACAGCTATCACTATCCAAAATAACCTGAACTTGACCGCCAATTGGCGTGTATTGAATGCCATTCACAATCAAATTAGAAACCAAACGATAAATTTGCTCCTCATTACCGATTGCATGCAAAATTTGCTGTTTTCGGACTTCAGATTTCAAATGAATTTGAGATGCGATCGCCAAAGCTGCCAGCTCCTCAATTAAATCATCCACAATGTCATTAAGACAACAACGCTCTCGTTTTACCGACACAGCTTGTCTATCCATGCGAGCTAGTAGAAGCAAATCGGTCACCAAAGCCGTTAAACGCTGATTTTGACGCTGTACAGTTGTTAATATATCCCGTGCTTCTTTGTCATCCAAATCACTCATTAACAGCGCAGACTCCACCGTTGCTTGTGTTGCAGCTAAAGGTGTTCGTAACTCGTGAGCTGCATCCGCCGTAAATTGTTCTACTTGCCTGTAAGATTTGTATATTGGTAGCATTGCCAATTCAGACAACCACCAGCTTGCACCACCTACCAAAATCATCGCCAATGGCAATCCCAATAATAAAGCTAACCTCACATTAGCTAAGTAGCGATCCACATCTTGAAGACTGCGCCCCATTTGCATATGTCCCCAAGGTTGACGATCCCTGGTATGCAGCTCTAGAGAAATCTGATGATAGCGATTTCCGCTTGCATCTGTAAGAGTTTTCCAGACGATATCACCAGGGGTTACAGGTAACTTTTCCGGTTCAAAACCAGCAGTAGCAACAACCCGTCCGGAACGATCTAGCAACCGGACGTAGTAATTACCTTGGTGAACCGCACCCAGAATGTGGCGTTTTGGTTCTGGTTCTGGCAAAAGCTGTCGGGCGGATGGTTCGAGACGTTCTGGTTGCTTCAACTCATTTTCAACACTGTCGTGTAAAGTTCCAGCAACAGTTTCCAATTCCCGATTCACAGTTTCCCAGTGAGCATGAACGATGGCTTCGTATACCCCCAAGCCGCACAAACTCAGTATGAAGCCCATAACTACAGCATACCAGCCAGCCAGCCGCAAACGAGTTTGAGTAAAAAGCTTATGTTGGTTCATCGGTTGTATTGAGACGGTAACCCTTACCATGAACCGTTTCAATGATATGGGTACTATCGACTTGTGCTAGTTGTCGTCTCAGCAGACGTATTTGTGCGGCAACAACATTACTTATAGTATCTGCATTCGCCTCCCAAAGCTGATTGCGAATTTGGTCGGTTGTTACAATTTGGTTGGGATGCTTCATAAAATATTCTAAGAGTTGAAATTCCTTATTAGTTAAAAGAATTTCTTTTTTGTTACCATTTGCCGTCGAACAGTAAACAGTACGATCGCCATAATCTAACGTTAGGTTAGCAACCTGTAATTGTTGAGGTTGAAACTGAGGAGAACGTCGCTGTAAAGCACGCAATCTTGCTAACAATTCTGCCATCCCAAAGGGCTTGACCAAATAATCATCTGCACCTGCATCCAGCCCGGTGACTTTGTCTTCCATACTGTCTTTAGCAGTTAGCATCAACACAGGTAAAGAATTCTTTTTAGCCCGCAACCGCTTGCACAACTCGATTCCCGACAATCCAGGAAGCAACCAGTCAAAGATTGCGAGAGTATATTGCGTCCAACCTCGTTCGAGATAATCCCATGCTTCGGAACCATCCATCACCCAGTCTACAACATACTTTTCCTGGTTGAGAACTCGCTTCATCGCAGCGCCTAAATCTGGTTCATCTTCTACTAGTAAAAGTCTCATATTCTTTAATTAGTTGTTGGTTGTTAGTGGTTAGTTGGCTACTAACCACTAACCACTATCATCTTATTTATTAAATGTAAAACGTCCATCTACTTTTTTACCACCAATATTAGATGTAACTCTTACTTGATATTGACCCGTTGCCTTTTCTGCAAGCATTCCTTCGTAGTGTTTTCCACTTGCATCATAGGTGAGGGGAATTGTCTTTTGCGTCCCGTCTGGTAACTGAACTAAGGCTGTTACTTTGGCATTAGTAATTGCTTCGTGATTATCTCCTTTTTGCAGGTAAAAATCTAAGTGTGTTCCATTCGCTTCGTTTAAAGGAACAAATTCCAAGTGATAAGCTCCTGTTTCTACAATTGTTCCCCCATGAGATTTGCCATGTTGCTCTTCTGTTTTTTTGGCTGCTGTAGCTGAGGCTGTAGGAATGGATTGCTGGTTGTTTGAGGTCGTGCTAGTCTGACTTTTTGCTGTAGAAGATTCTGAATCAGTGGAGCGATTGCTATTGCTGCATGCTGCTAGAAATAACATTCCTATAAGCCCTAGAAGAATAAGTTTGGATTTTAATGATTTCATTACAGACTTCCTTGTTGAATTTGAAAAAATAATAGTTATAAGCTTTCTAAAATACTTATGTTTTCCCCATGTAGTCTTATATAATTTGAGCAATAGCAAACAAAAATCTAGCAAGCATTTCCCACTAGAATACATCCCTTCCTACAATTAAATGAGACTCTGACACAACCTACTATCAGTTTTACAAAGAGAAATGAAATTAAGATGAAATTAAACAACACGATCTACGAGGTTGTTTGAAAAGTGATTTGCTGTGTTTTTAGTACCTATCGCTCCTCCCTGACCCGAATACGGCAATTGGTCGGGATGACGCAACCAAAGCAAAACCTACAGTGGCGAGTACTGGGGGTTTTGGGTTGCGATTCTTGTTTCACCGCGATCGCTTTTATCTGGAATATGTAGAATGGTGTATATTTTTTCTACAAGTCCGCAAAGTCCAAGTACATCACTTGTCTTGAAGAATGAACCTATCGGGTCAGCAGCGCGAACATTCTGCCTTCACCTGTAGACTGTCAAGTGCTATTCTGACTGTTTGCTGTTCCCCAACTTCTCGAATTTTAGAAAAAATTTTACCTGTTGGATGTCTAATGAAGTCCGATAGTGTATTGGTACCCTTGTAAGTAAGAGTAATACATTTTAAAGTTCAATTTTTTGTATATTCAAATCCAGTCAATTTTGTGACATCACACAACCTTCCTAGTTTTAAGATTGTCCAATGTTCAGGAATTTTACTTAATCATTCAGCTATTATTCCTAAATGGTCTATATTTAGGACTTTTATTGCTTCTATTGGCTCATTCATCGTTTTTTCCACATAGCTACCTAACTCGATTATTTTATACCAAAAAAGTCTGTAATAATTACTAGTCAATCATTACAAGCTTTTATTTTTAAAATTCATAATTATTAAATCCGCTTTAATCTGTGCGGAATGTGGGATAAAAACCTTAGTAGGTAAGATTTTGAGTTGAGCCTCCTGATTCTCAATAGTGCCAGTATATTGATAGAGGTTGAACGAAAATCAAGGATTTCAAAAAATCATTTTCCGTTCTTTTCCGTCCATTTGATTCCCAACTCGACTTGTGTACACCACCGTAAGCCTTAAAAAGGGGGGAAATACTCTCAAAGTCCTTTCTTCAATAGTGCATTCATTGCGGTTTCGATCCCCCCTAACCCCCCTTAAAAAAGGGGGGAACTGAATTCCAATTCTCCCTTTTCACTATGTTTCATCTCTTTTCTAGAGATCTGTACACCACCGTAGCTAAAAAAGGGGGGAAATACTCTCAAAGTCCTTTTGCCCTCTGCCTTTCTTCGGTAAAACTTAGACTTAAGATTCTCGTCCTGAAGCCCAAGTATCGCGCCACTTAACAGTACCTTCTTTGGCAATAACCCAACGGCGAGTCATGAGATTTTCTCGAAGGGGGGAAGTTCCTTCTCTCAACATCGCGTATTTATAGCTGATGAGCTTACCAGCGCTTTCATTAAAGGGAATTTCGGCAAACCACGTGTTTTCGTTTATGTATTCCAAAGGATATGCTTTGGCGATATCCCAATTGCCCAATTCCGGACAGTCACCAATGACTACGATTCTTTCACCTAGTTGAGTACGCACTCCGTTAAGCTGTGCGCGTACAATAGTTTGCCCTTTGACTCGCTCTCCAACACGGCTGAGTACAATTACACCGTGTTCTTCTAGTTGTAGGTCATAAATTTTACCATCTTTAACTTCATACTTATTGCGAGTCATGACACAGGTATGTTCTCCATCAGGTAAGTCTGTAGCAACTTCTGGTATGGTCGTAGAACCACCTCTATTGAGTGCAACAAAGCACACTGAGTCACGATAGCGGCGTACATAACAGTAAATATCAGGGGTGATGTATTTTTCCCACTGGCTACCCATTGATAAAGCAGGATTGAGTCGCCGCAAACCAGATAGTAACCTGATATAACGATATATTTCCGTATCTATATCCCACTTATCCATCATCGGGCGGTTGTAGGGATCGTTACCGCCATTGGTATCGTCGTGAAGATATTGTTCCGTACCGTAATAGATACAGGGAATACCGCGAGAGGTCATAATGAGGACAGTTGCTAGCATTAACCTCGCTGGATCGGAATTCAACGATTGGAAGCGGGGCATATCGTGATTGTCAATGAAGGTGATGAGTTCTGTCGCCCCGCTGTACCGATAATCTAAATCAAAAATGTCTTTAATTAGATAAAATCCCGCTTCAGCACTTTCACCTAAAGCTTGCCTAATAGCGACACACAGCCCAAAATCTAAAATAGTCATTCCAGAGTTGTTGGCAAACTCTACAGAGCGATCGTCTTGGGGATGGCTGTAAATCCACTCGCCAAAAATAAACACATCTGGTTTGTGATTGTACATATCACCAGTAAATTCTTGCCAAAACCAGATGGGCATATGCTTGACAGTATCGACTCGCAGTGCATCAACACCCCGATCCAACCATTGTTTAATTGCTGCTTTGATATAGCTGCGGTATTCGATATTGTTTTCATTAAAGGTTGCTAGACCTGCAAGTTCGCAGTTTTGCACTTGCCATTCATTTTCCCAATCTTGTACTTCACCATAATGGTGATACCAGTGAGCTTCATCATCGTTAAAGTCAGCAATTTTGACTCCATCGTCGTATAGTTCGCCTTTACGACCACTGATATCGGGGCTACTGTGGTTGCAAACTATATCTAGCACTAGCTTCATCTTACGCTTGTGCAGTTCCTCAATCAACTTGTCAAATGTTGTATTTCTTGTTTCCTGCGTTTTGTTTAAAGACGGTTCTTCCCCCGTAGCAATAAATCGAGGATTTATCCGCTTAAAATCCCTTGTCCAATAGCCATGCATGGCTGCATTGCCTACAAATAAGTCTTCTACTTGCTCAAATAAAGGAGTTAACCAGATTGCAGTCACTCCCATGTTTTTCAAATAATCTAATTTGTCGATCACACCCTGTAAGTCACCACCCCAGTATTTTCCCCAATCCTGTTTGGTAGGATCGTACAGTTCTGCATTAGCACCTGTACTATTTTCTAAATCACCATCATAAAAGCGATCGACGACAATAAAGTAAAGAGTTTCCTGACGAAACTCAATATCCCTAGTAAACAGAAATTCCAGGTCAATTTCTGTCTCTGATGGTGTTGTTTCAATAATGGCAGAGACTTCTGCACCAGCATCATCTACTTTGTACTGCTCTTCGGAAAATAATGAGGGAGGGGTGTTTACCATTTTGAAGAACCGATCTCTAAATTTACAGGTAGCTATATCCGCAAACAATGTTATCTATAAAACATTGATTGAGTATGTGTTGACAGTATTATCTAATCTATCTTTGGGTTTAACTATCTATCTTTAGGAGTACCAGTATAATGCTGTTTTGATAATAGGGAGTAGGGATCTCCTCGTTTCCAGATCGCTGCAAGGGAGTAGCTCCTCAACCTACGTTTTTAAATTGCAATAAAAGTTGCATATTTTAATTAAAGACTATAGTAAAGTCACTGATTTAATGAAGTTACGTGTACTTTCACTAACTATGTAGCTTTCAATAAAGAATTGTATGTGTTCGCAAACAGGAGCCTCTTTCAGTTCATATACTAAATACATTCTCATAGTTTGCTCTGCGGAGCATTTGGAGGTCCTAAAATGGTTCACACATACGAAGTATTAGTCGATACTAGAGAATGTCTTGACCAATTACACAGTACCTTTCAAAGCGAGACAACACGTTACGAAATAGACGCTGAATCAAAATTCAAAGCTAATGCTATGGCACGCATTCAGGCTAGAAGCGAGCGTCCACAGTGTACTGAATATGATGTTAGGGTAACAAGGCTTTTAAAATAAAGCAAATAAAATTTTTAATGTGTTGTAAAACTCCGTCTGTATTTTAAAGCTTCAGGCGGAGTTGCTATATGGATGGTTAGTGGTTCTTAGGGGCGCAAGGCATTGCGCCGCCGTACAGTGGGTAGTGGGTCATTCAACATCCACGCATCCAAAATCTACAGTGCTTCTGGTGGGGCAATATCGGAACCAACTGCGATTCCTGCCGTGCTAGACTGTAACCCGGGTTTGGAAGTTGGTTTTTCGTCTCTCAAGGACTGCTTGACAGAAGAGGATGCAGGTACTTCGCCTGTATCCATGCTGGCGTTTGCATTCGCTTGCTGAGACATGATTGACAATCCTCCCAAGGAACCAGCAACAAGGGCTGCATAGCCTACATAAAGATGCACTGGTTTAATCCCAAATCCTAAGTTACTGGATTGAAGTTGAGATTGATAAGACGTTGGTAACACTAATTTTGTGGGTTCTGGAACAGGTAAAGAAGCAGCTAAACTTGCTCCATCTAGTCCCAAGGCATTACCCATAACACGAATAAAGCCACGAACATAGACATCTTCTGCCAATGCGTCCCAGTTACCTTCTTCTATTGCAGCCATTTGATAGATAGGTACGTGAGTGTAAACGTGAAGCTGGTTCAGAGAAAGACCTTGCAACTCTCTTACTTGCCGCAGTTTTTGACCAACTTGACGCAGGCTTTCTATACGTTGTTGGGCTTTTTGTTCGGCTAGTTCAGCTTTTGTTGGCTTTTTGTTTCCAAACCATCTGTTTTGTTTTTTCTTGGCTGGCTGGTTTTCTAAGGTTTGCACAACTTCTGGTTTTGAGGGGAAATCATTTTGAATGTTTGTTTCAACACTCTCTTTTTCGTGTGCTCTAACATCCGTTAAGCAAGGTGTGAAATCAACAACCTCTGCTTCTTCAGAAAGAGTCGCTACAATTTCTATATTATTGTTGTCTGTTTGATAGTTGTTTTCTGGTTGGTTATTTTCGTCTTCTACCTTTTGCGCGTGTTGCACAAATTGGCGAAAAGCTAAACCAATTGCTTCTCTACCTATGGATTGAAAGAGTGCTTGTGCTTGTTCGGCTGATGAACCTAGCAACTGTTGCATCATAGCGAGAGCACGACGATAAACTTTACTTTGATGTAATTCGGTTTCTATTCCGTCTAAGAGCGATCGCAATTCATCCTGAGAAATTTCTATAGCTGGATGACCGGGAGATTGTAATAAGTACAGGGATGTGGTAGCCATTGTGGGAAGCCTCTTTCGGCAGTTGAGCAATGCGAAGTTTCACTTATGTAATTTCTTCTACGGTTTATTATCATCTCCGGATGGATACGTATCATTTTTCTACCTCTCAGGAAGGATGCAGTCAAAACCACATTTGAAAAGAATAAGACGGTTATTTAAACGTCTTGCAAGGTGAGAGATCGTATTTCTTCTACTTGGTAAAATCAAAGAAAGAATTAATTGTAAAATTACGCAGTAAATTGTTTTTCTTAATACAATCAAGAAAAACACGGAGTATAAAATAGATGTATTGAGGATAAATCTTAGCCCCTAGATTTATCCATGGTGTGTAACTTAATTCAATGACGGAAAAATTAAATTTTTAAGACTTTATCCTTTAGCCTTCATCCTTCATGACAACCCTATTCCAATACGAATTGCGAGCTACTGCGATCCTGCACGTGTTTGACAAAAGACTGCACTGCTTCACAATAAACAGAAGGAGCAACCTCTGCTACATCGTTATGTTCTGCTCCTGGAATGAGAACTAAGTCCTTTGGTGCGGGAGCAGCTTCATACAGGGTCTTGCTCATAAAGGCGGGAACGACCTCATCAGCAGTGCCGTGAATAAATAAAACTGGTATTTTTAAATTTGGCACTTTCACGATGGAATCAAACCGCTGTTTTAGAATTAAATTGACTGGCAGCATCCAAAAATTGTTCCGATGTGCGATCATCTGGCGAATGGAGGTAAAAGAACCTTCTACAATCAAGCCTGCGGCTTCTGGGTGCTTAACAGCTAGATCGATCGCTACAGCACCTCCCAAGGAATGACCGTACAGAAAAATTTTGTTGGGTGAGATTTTGCGCTGACTGACTAAGTACTCCCAAGCTGTGGCTGCATCTTGATAAATCCGTAACTCGCTCGGAAAGCTTCCTTCACTGCAACCGTATCCGCGATAGTCGAACAGGAAGACCGAAAACCCAAGTTGGTGAAACCGATGTGCGCGAACAACGTTGGCTCCAATGTTGATACTATTGCCATGAAAATACAGCAGCACTTTACTGTCAGGTTGGCTAGAAGGTAGCCACCAACCATGGACGCGTTGCACTTTGCCAGAAGAAACGCTGACAGGTAACCAGACTTCTTCATAATTGAGATTGAAAAACTCTGGTGTTGTTTCAACGATCGAAGAGGGAAAAAAGATAAACCGAGATTGCCGTAGAAAAAGTAATATGCAGACAGCACAGTAAGCTATAACTATAGCAAAGAGCGTAAATACGAACAGCAATTGTATTGGTTGTTGCAGCTTATTTATTATCATGGAAGTATTTATAAAAACAATATGACTCGTCAAACTCAATAGCTTTATCTCAATAAAATTATGAATACGTTATGAAAAAATGATTTATTATAATATTAGTAAATAGTACAAATTTCTATCACTCTTTCAGTGGATTGGTTAATTAATGCTTTAAGATTAGCAAATAAAGAGGAGAAGACGGTGAAGCTGTCAAGCAAGGCTCAAGAGGAGCAACTCATGGAAGTGGTTGCACATCTACGGCAGGTAAGAGAGGAAAGAGCAATACGTATAGACGAACTAGCAGCTTATACGCGAATTCGCCCTGTTTTTTTACAAGCCTTAGAAGAGGGAAGATTTGAAGAACTACCCGAGCCTGTCTACGTTCAAGGGTTTGTTCGCCATTATGGTGATGCTATAGGATTGGATGGAACAGCCATAGCACAAGACTTTGCGAGTATTTGCTCTCCTCCTCCAGAAGCCAGCCAAGACGATCGAGAGTTAGATAAAAAACCAAATATATACATACCCCTAGCAGTACCATATATTTTGCTATTAGTAGCTGCCTCATTAGGACTTTTTTATATACTTAATCCTCCACGTCCATCTGCTGAATCTGTCAGCCAAAAGAAAATTTCTCAAGTTACCTCAAACAAGACAACAGCCTCAAAAGTAGTCTCAGATCCATCTCCCAAAGTATTCCCAGTCGCTCAGCAAACACCTTCTCCCAACCCAACATCAAGGGTATCGATCGCTCCAACTTCTAGAACATCACAAACGGGCGCAAAACCTACAACTAACGTTAGCCCAACACCAACAGCGACTCCAAATGCTGCGATCGCCCCTACTCCCACAATCTCCCCTTCAGTAGGAGCCACCTCACCTGTAGAAGTTTCTATCGAACTTCAAGACGAGTCTTGGTTGCGAGTCCAAGTAGATGGCAAAACAGAATTTGAGGGAACCTTAAGCAAGGGAGAACGAAAATCTTGGACAGCACAAAAAGAGTTAGTCATTCGTTCTGGCAATGCTGGCGCAGTGATGGTTTCTACAAACAATCAACAGCCAACACCATTAGGAAGTTTGGGCAGTGTAAAGCAAGTAAAGTATACCTCAGAAGTTGTTAATGGTCAATAGTTAGTGGTTGGTTGTTTAGTTGTTGCTTTAAACCACTAACCACTAACCACTTACTAAATTTTTGGTTTCTGCTGATGCCAAGTGGTTGACTGCTCGTAAGCATGGGCAACTTGAAAGAGCCGATCTTCTCCCAGCACGTTTCCAATCAATTGCAAACCAATTGGTAATCCATGAGTGTCAAAACCACAGGGAACACTGATCCCTGGTAAACCTGCAAGATTGACAGGAATAGTCATCAAGTCAACCAAGTACATACTTAAGGGATCGGCAGTTTTTTCTCCTGCTTTAAACGCAGTCGTGGGTGCTGTAGGACAAACCAACACGTCTACTTTTTCAAAAGCTTTTTCAAAATCTTGTTTGATGAGAGTGCGAACTTTTTGCGCTTTGAGATAGTAGGCGTCGTAATAACCAGCAGAAAGGGCATAAGTACCAATCATAATCCGGCGTTTCACTTCCGCACCAAACCCAGTTGCACGAGTCCGGGTGTACATTGACAGCAAATTTTCTGCGTCAGCCGCACGGTATCCATACTTCACCCCATCGTAACGAGCTAAGTTTGCTGATGCTTCTGATGGAGCAATAATATAGTAACTCGGTAATCCATCTCGGAATCGAGGACAAGAAATTTCTTGAATTTCTGCTCCCAACGCTTGAAGTTGTTCTAGCGCTTTACGAACGGCTTGTTCAACCTCAGAATCTAATCCTTCACCAAAGGTTTCTTTGATAACACCAATTCTGAGCTTTCCTTTAGGCAGTTCTGGTTTTAGGTTGACAGTGTAATCGGGGATCTCTACTTTTAAACTGGTGGAGTCTTTGGGATCGTATCCCGCGATCGCATTCAATAATATTGCAGCATCTTCTACCGTGCGTCCAAAGGGTCCTATTTGATCTAAAGATGAAGCAAAAGCCACCAGTCCATAACGAGAAACTAACCCATAGGTTGGTTTCATCCCAACAACACCACAGAAGGAAGCGGGTTGTCTGATAGAACCACCCGTATCAGAACCCAGAGACACAACACATTCTTCAGCAGCAACTGCAGCCGCCGAACCCCCTGAAGACCCTCCCGGAACTCGTGACAAATCCCAAGGATTCGCAGTGAGTTTGAAGGCAGAAGTTTCTGTAGAACCGCCCATGGCAAACTCATCTAAATTGGTTTTTCCTACCATAACTGCATCCGCATCTACCAGTTTTTGCGTCACCGTTGACTCGTAGGGCGGAACAAAGTTTTCCAAAATTCGGGAGGCGCAAGTAGTAGGAATACCCTTGGTACACATATTGTCCTTAATACCAATGGGAATTCCAGCAAGAATGCCAATGTTTTCTCCGGCTGCGATTTTAGCATCTACTTTCCGCGCTTGCGAGATCGCAAGTTCTGCAGTCACGCACAAAAAACTGTGCAATTTTGGCTCCACCGCCTGAATGCGGTCTAAAGCCTCTTGAGTAATTTCAACCGCAGAACGTTCTTTTTTTACTAACTGTGTATGCAACTCGCGGATGAATGCCATGATTGCTCCTTTCTCACTCAAGTTCTTGATTTTAATACACGATCGGGCTTTCTGCACACCGAGTTGATTGAGTTGTGCGAGATCGTTCTGCTGGGTGTGATTTCATCTACATTATTATATAGACTTCATTCTCCCGTTCCCAAACTCTGAGCGAGCTGCTACTTAACAGCTTCTAGCTGACAACAGGAGGCGGAGCCTTCACTCAAAGGAATTTCCCGGCTCTGCTTGGGAACGAGGTAGCAGCTACTCTCTACTCCCTTTATAAAAATATGGTTAAAATTCTTACACGTAAATCTATAGGTAAACAAACTGTATACGACATTGGGGTTGAACGCGACCATAATTTTGTTATCAAAAATGGTTCAGTCGCATCCAACTGTTTCAATAAATCTCACTCAACAGCATACGGTTATGTGACATATCAAACTGCATACCTGAAAGCCAATTATCCTTTGGAATATATGGCAGCACTGTTAACAGCTAACAGTGATGATACAGATAAAGTGCAGAAATATATCGCCACTTGCATGAGTATGGGGATTCAAATAGAACCCCCAGATATCAATCGTTCGGGTGTAGATTTTACCCCTTCAGGAGGAAAGATTTTATTTGGATTGTCAGCTGTTCGCAATGTGGGACAAAACGCAATAGCGTGTATTTTGGAAGCAAGAGAAAAGGAAGGCGAGTTTAAATCTTTAGCTAATTTTTGCGATCGCGTCGATTTGCGTGCTGTTAACCGACGTACCTTAGAAGCGCTGATTTCTTGTGGAGCTTTTGACAAAATGGACTCCAACCGCAACCAGCTAGTTCACGATCTTGAACTTATTTATGATTGGGCGCAATCCCGTGCTAGAGATAGAGCAAGCGGACAGGGAAATCTTTTCGATTTATTAGGGAGTGGATTTTCTACCACAAGTACCAACAAAATTCCCAACGGTTTTGAATCAGCACCCAAAGCAAAACCCGTTCTTGATTTTCCCCCTCAAGAAAAATTGCGGATGGAAAAAGAACTTTTAGGTTTTTATGTATCAGACCATCCTTTAAAAGCTGTACGTCAAGCAGCCAGAGTTTTATCTCCAATTAACCTTTCACAACTTGGAGAACAAAAAGAAGACTCTACAATTACCGCTATTGTCATGCTTAATGGCGTGAAAAAAGTCATGACAAAAAAAGGCGACCCAATGGCAATTTTGCAGATAGAAGATTTAACAGCACAGTCAGAAGCTGTAGTATTTCCTAAGATTTACGAAAAAATTAATTCATTACTGGCAGTCGATGTTAGATTAATTATCTGGGGAAAATTAGACCGACGAGACGATCAAGCTCAATTGATTGTAGAAGATGCTGAACCAGTGGAAACAGTACAGATGGTGATGGTAGAATTATCACCTTTCCAAGCAACAAGTATTGAGGAGCAAGATCGCCTGAGAGGCATTTTGATAAATGCACAACTAGGGGACAAAGAAAAATCAAAAGTCCCAGTCGTCGGAATTATACAAAGTGAAAATTCTCGTTATTATGTACGTCTGGGGCGTCAATTTTGGGTACAAGATTCTAGAATTGCCGTTCATTCTCTTCAAAATGCTCGATTTACTGCTTACGTACAGAATTTACAGCAAGCAGATAAGTAAGCCTAAGTCAGTAAATTAACGGAGGTTTTATAGAAGCTTATTAGTTTTTTTCATTACTTCTGCGGATGATGCTTTCCTAAAAATAATGGTATATTTTTATGCCAGGGAGGGTATGTGTAGAAGGAGGAAGGAGCTAAGGTTAGATGACCGCAGATGAAATTCACAAATTTGTTTTATATTGCAAAAAAATTCAACCTCAGCCTCAAGAAGATATCAAACGATTTTTTGAGGGTGTTGTCGGATTTCCATATGATAAAGAACTTTTACTACAAGCCTATTTGTTTTTAAATATTCAACAGATATTTCCTTTATGTTCTGAATTGTTATTATTTGAAAAATCACCAATTGCAGATTATACAGATTTAGGAAAATGTGATTTTGTTTATCTTACATCATCCGAAAAAATCTTTATAATTGAAACTAAATTTATTGACACTGCTGCAACAGGAGCAACAGAAAGAAAAAGAAGAAACAAGCATAGAAATAAAGTTTTTGAGCAGGTTATAACTTTAAAAAGTAGATTTAGCGAATATTGGAATATTAATCTAGAGCAATTAGAGTGCGGCGTTTTTACAACAGATCCAGAGGTGGCTTGGCGGGGTAACGGTGTGAACGTTATGACCAAGGCAGTGTCTATAGATAAACTTGAGTATTGGCGGCTTAGCTATAAAAAAAATTTATTAATAGAAAATGTACGAGCTTCTCATCGGTATTGATAGTACATTTATGCTATAAGCAGCCCTTTTGCAAGCTAAAGAATAAAATTATAAGGTATTTCATTTTCTCTTGTCGCTCCAGGAAGAGAGCGGGGGAGGGTTTGCCTTATTTTCTCAAAGTCTTAGAATGTGCAAGTTGTCTGCGCCACAGGTTAGTGGCTCGGCGTAGAAACCTTAAGTGGTAAATTTTTGGTAATAACCCACAGTTTAAGTTGTAGCAGTTATGCTGAGTTAAGTAGCAGATGACAACTCAGTCTTGCATCTCTACTAGAGATTGCCAACGCATGAAAAAGTGATGTGGCAACTAACAGATCTAAAAAGAAGGTGTTGAAGTGAAAACACTTTTAGTGATTGCCATTGGTTTTTTACCGTCCCTGATCTCCCTGTGGTTGATGCGTAAATCTCAGGCTAGAACACGCTTGCAGTTCACACGAGTCCCTATGGCTTCTTCAAGAAGACGCATAGAGCAAAATAATACATCTGAGCCGAGCGATCGCTACTACTTAGAAGGAGTCGGTTACCTGATTGGTGATATTAGTTGTTGCTATAATGCCCGTTCTGGTTATATCCGTTGTGCTGTAAATCCTGAAGGACCGTGTGAGGGTTGCCGTTACTATCAATCAAATGAATCAGTTGTTGAAAGAGATTATCAATAAATCTTGAACGAACAATGTCATCCATATTGAGGACAAAAGGAAAAGGGTAAAAGTTGCATTTTTCCCTTGCTGTTGACTGCCATCAAAAATTGATAAAAAAAACGTCTGCTGTCAAGTACCTGAAAATACTATTTTGGCTTCGTTACAAAACTAAATATAAATTATAATTTACTCCTATGTGTAGACCCATCTCTAGGGGCTGCATGCTAGTAACATCAAGCTTTTAACCTCTAGGGATGCCTTTTTTCTCCGTAGAGTTTTAATGTGTAAAACTAGACTTCGTTATCTATTGTGCGGATAAGTATAAGATAATTCAATCTTTATACCTAGATTTTCTGCCCCTTATCAGTCAATACTAAGAGAATGTGAAGACCGTTTAACCTACATACAAAAAATATTTGGTATGTATGCATTCTCCTATTTGGTCGGAAAACTACTGTTATGGCTACGTAGCTTTGCAGTGGTTGGATTTATTGGTCTGGTCATGAGTTGGTCACTTCCAGCGCAAGCAGCCCGCATAAATCCACAACTCGAACAACAAGTGTTGCAAATCCTCCGCGAGCACCCAGAAGCGATTGTCGAGTCAGTACAAGCATACCAACAAAAACAGCGCTCTCAAATCCAGCAAGCACAGCAAACCTTTGTGCAACAAATGAAAACCGATCCCTTATCGGTTATTGGTCAATCTCCCACCACGGGATCTAAAGATTTAAAAATTTTGTTGGTTGAATTTTCTGATTTTGAATGCCCGTACTGTGCTCAAGCATACAAAACTTTGAAGAAGTTTATGGTAGAGCACCAGGATGAAGTCACCCTTGTATACAAACATTTCCCTCTCACAAACATTCATCCTCAAGCTGTACCAGCTGCAACAGCCGCCTGGGCTGCACAGCAACAAGGCAAATTCTGGGAGTATCAGGATGCTCTGTTTACCAATCAAAAGCAACTAGGCGAACAATTCTACTTAGATACTGCAAACAAGCTCAATCTCGATCTGGACAAATTTAAAAGCGATCGCGTTCTCGCCACTGCTGCTATTGAAAAAGATAGTCAGCTTGCCCAGACTTTGGGGCTTTCCGGTACTCCCTTCTTCATCATGAATGGAGAGGTTTTATCTGGTGCCATACAGCTTGGTGAAATAGAAGCTCTATTAACTCGCGTTCGCAAAAGCTGAGTAGATTATCGTATAATATTTCGTGCTCTTATATACATAGAGTATTTTCTGGAACATTCAGTATTCACCCATAAACCTTATTTTAAGTGGGTTCACTGTTTACGGTGTGTTGTTACAAAGGTTACAAAGGTTGCAGGTTGCAAGTTTTGTTAAAGTGCTCTACTAACCAAATCTTATTTACTTGAGCAAAACATGGTGCATCCATTCAACCCAATTAACTCGTAGAACAGTAGTCGTGAGGTAATTAATGCGTCGCAATAGTTTAGGTGTGTTTTTCCCTATTGCCCTGATAGCTAGCTGCGGGTTTCCATTCATTACGTTCGATCCATCAGTAGCTAAGCCAAAAAACTTAAATTCCACAGTTATTAGAGAAGATAATTCTGTTGTTGCAGCACGTTCCGGTTATTTATCAACATTGGAACAGCAGGTTGTCGCCGAAATGAACAGAGTGCGGATGAATCCGCAAGCCTATATTCCCATCATGGAAAGCTACAGACAGCGTTTTCAAGGGAAAAAAGTCAAACTTTCCGATCGCGTTATCTTGCTAACTCAGGAAGGAGCACCAGCCGTTGATGAAGCTTTGGCTTTTTTAAGAACGGCTCGTCCATTGAACCCTCTGACAATATCTAAAGGTATGTCTTTAGGCGCAAGAGACCACGTTCAAGATTCAGGACCAAAAGGTCATACAGGTCACAAGGGAACGGATGGTAGCAATCCATCACTTCGGATAAATCGCTATGGTAACTGGATCTCTACCGCAGGAGAAAATATCAGTTACGGTCCCAACACGGCTACGGACATTGTTATGCAGCTCATCATTGACGATGGAGTTCCAGATCGCGGTCATAGAAAAAACCTCTTTAATCCCAACTTTAGCGTCGCTGGTGTTGCTTATGGAACACATACTAAATACAGAACCATGTGCGTGATCACTTACGCTGGTGGATACAAAGAAAAATAAATTGAGAAATTCGTAATTCATAATTCGTAATTCGTAATTATTAAGTTAGTCATGTGAATTACGAATTATTTTGCTTGTTATGCGTTGGACGCCGCTCTGGATACTAACACCGATTGCCCTGTTTGCTACATCCTGTGATTTCCTGTCTCAATACGAACCTGAGGAACCTAAAATTCCTCAAGAGGATTCTAATTCACGTCCTGGGAGTCTTTCGCGTCTCGAACAACAAGTGATTGTGGAGATGAATAAAGCGAGAACCAATCCCACTGCTTATGCTGCTGTGTTAGAAAATTACAGACAGCGTTTTGAAGGCGATCGCGTCAGGCTTTCGAGTCGTGTTTACTTGCAAACACAAGAAGGGGTAAAACCAGTCGATGAAGCCATTGCCTTTCTCAAATCAGTTCGTCCTGTAGGGTCTCTTCGCATATCCAAAGGAATGTCATTAGCTGCAAGAGATCATGTCAAAGACCAAGGAGCGTTAGGGATCGTTGGTCATAAAGGCAGTGACAAGAGCGATCCCTTTACTCGCCTCAATCGTTATGGAAAATGGCAATTAACTGCGGGGGAAAATATTAGCTACGGCTCCCATACAGCACAAGACATTGTGATGCAGTTAATTATCGATGATGGAGTCCCCGATCGAGGTCATAGAATTAATATGTTTAACCCTGCTTTTAAGGTCGCAGGTGTTGCCTTTGGAATTCACTCTTTTTACAGGCAAATGTGTGTCATTACTTATGCGGGTGGATATAAAGAGTTTAAGGGCTAATGGCTAATGGCTCATGGCTAATGGTGAGACCAGCTTGCAGGGCGAGGTTTTCCCGCGCCCTGGCGACTGGCGAACAAGGGAGGGCTAATGGCTAATGGTTAATGGCTCATGGTAGTTCTTACAATTAGCAATTAGCAATTAGCAATTAGCCATTAGCAATGTACAAATCTTTAAACGCTGCAAACCTTAACGTATATATTCAGGGTGAAGGGTTTCCGATCCTTTGCTTGCACGGTCATCCCGGTTCTGGTTCGAGTCTTTCTGTGTTTAGCGATCGCTTATCAAAGCGGTTTCAAACTTTTGCTCCTGACTTACGCGGTTATGGGAGAAGTCGCTACACGCAAAATTTTGTTATGCACGACCATTTGCTGGATCTCGAAAATCTACTAGACCGCTATCAAATTAAAAAGTGTTTGATCCTAGGGTGGTCTTTAGGTGGTATTTTAGCAATGGAATTGGCGTTACGCTTACCCGAACGGGTCACAGGGCTGATACTGATAGCAACAGCAGCTAAGCCGAGAAGCAATCATCCTCCCGTTACTTTGCAGGAAAATCTTTATACTGGTATTGCCGCACTGCTAAGTTGTATAAAACATGACTGGATGTGGAATATTGATACTTTTGGTAAGCGATCGCTCTTTAAGTATCTTATTAGGCAACATACGCCCACCGCATACGGTTATATAGCAAAACACGCAGTACCTGCTTATTTACAAACTTCATCTGCTGCGACTCGCGCCTTGTTTACTGCCATTAAAAGCGGTTACGACCGACTAACAGACTTGGAGCAAATCAACTGTCCGAGTTTAGTGCTTGCTGGTGCTCAAGACTGTCATATTACAGCTAATTCCAGTTTGGAAACATTTCAGTTTCTCAAAAATTCCCAATGGCTGTGTTATTCCGATACAGCGCATCTGTTTCCTTGGGAAATTCCCAACCAAGTTTTGAACGACATCGAACTTTGGCTAGAACAACATCCGCAGGTAACAGCTAATGGCTAATGGCTAATGGCACAATTAGCAATTAGCTATTAGCTATTAGCTATTAGCTCTTAGCCTCTTACATTTGACCGCTAAAGATCGGCTGGACTTTGCGGTCAATCCGTTCCCCCAAGTCATCTGCGATTGTCAAAGCGGCTGGCTTACAACGTTTAACATTGATAGCGATTCCCTGAGCACCTTCTTGCTCCAAATCTTCTACATAACCTTTGATTGCGGTTTTCGCTTCAGTAGAACTTAGAAATGGCCCAAAATAGTAAGTGCAACGAGGGTTTTGTGTCACTACTTCGACCCACCAAGCCAAACCAAATCCTTGAAATACGTTAATCAGCGCTTCCTTAAAGTTTTGCCAAATAGTCTTCATGGTTTTCTCTGATTTTTAATTTGTTACAGGGTTTAAATGAAATGGGTACAACGGAAGATTGTTCTTTTTACATTTCTTTATACTCTGTTTACTCTTCTTTTTTCAAAGAAATTTTTCTAAAATTATCGTTTCTTGACGGTTGATTGATAACTGCTGTGTATATTTTGCTCGGCAGTTAGCACCCAAACCGTTTTATCCCCTGTTAACTGTTAGCGCTTCCACGACCATTGAACCTTCCCTTGACTAGGGATGCTTCTCCTGGTGTGAATTTTAATTTATCGAAGTGCAGTGTATTCACCCAACGTTGGCGGTATATTTCATATAGCGCCATACCTGCTGCTACTGAGGCATTGAGACTGGGAGTTTTACCTTGTAGGGGTATTGACACTAAAAAATCGCAGCAGCGTTGTGTCAAAATACCTAAACCCTCGCCTTCAGAGCCAACGACTAATACTGTAGGACCGCTAAAGTTAACTGTATGTATGGGTTCGCTTGCATTTGCCGCAGTTCCGTAGATCCAAAAGCCAGCTGCTTTTAATTCTTCTAAAGCGCGATGCAAATTAACGACTCTTGCTACGGGAAAATTTTCTAAAGCACCTGCAGCAACTTTCATCACTGTTGAAGTAATTCCAACTGCCCTGCGTTGCGGGATTAATAACCCTTGCGCTCCAAGTGCTTCTGCAGAGCGAATAATAGACCCTAAATTGTGGGGATCTTCAATTCCGTCAGCCGCGACAATCACGGGATCGCTAACAGACTTAGCCCGTTCAATCAAATCACTTAAACTGAGATATGCATGGGGAGCAATCTGTGCTGCGACTCCCTGATGGTTGGCTGAAGAAGTGATTTGATCTAAGCGCTTTGGTTCTACTTCGTCAATAATAGTACCGTTTTCCTTTGCTCGTAGAATAAGCGAATGAAAGCGGTGGTCGTAGCGCAAGCGAGATACAATCCAAAGGCGGTTGAGATTTCGCTCGCTTTCCAAAGCACTTAAAACTGAATGACGACCGTATATAAGATCTACGTCTTCTTGGTCTCCAATAGGTGCGATGAACTCTGAGACATCACGATTTTGTCTCTTAAGTGTGTTGGGTATAACTTTAGCGCCGGACTGAGTCGTATTGGGAATAACTTTGGCTCCGGGCTTACTGGAAGGGCGTCTTGATATAACACGCTTTCCCTTCTTTACCGGGGATATTTTGCCATTGATTTCACTAGAATTTTTGGTTGGTCTTGGTTTATTTATCATGGTAGAAATAAGTGCTAGCGCGTACAAATGGGCATATTTATTTACATCAAATGACCGAACTTACTCTATCAGTTTTCTGTCATCAGATTAATTTCTCATCATTTTTCCAGTTGAAGTTTTTGTAACAGTTCGGCTAAGCGCTGGAAATCGCTAAGATACAGATAGCCAATTAAGGTTTCTAAACTACTTGCCTGTTGGTATGTTTCGGGATGGATCCTTTTGGGACGCCCTGTAGCAGCATTACGACCTTTGCGGACAATTTCTAACTCACTACTCCTCAGATGAGGATAGAGAGATCGCAACATCTCAGCCTGCGTTTCTGCCCTGACCTGTGACACCACTAAACGATGATATGCCTCTGGTCGTTGTGGTGGTAACAGATAAAACATTCTAATATACAGTTCGTAAACTGCATCTCCCAAATAGGCTAAGGCAGTAGGAGAAACTTGTCGCAGTTGTGTCTGTGAAAAGTCTTGGCATAATCGCGTTCTGGATTCTCCCAACATTTGACACCAATCAGTACCCTTATTGGGAACTGAACTGGGTTCATCGTGTAGATCTTCCTCCTGTGACGTCACAAGCCCTCTTTTCCTCACAACCTATTTTTGGGAAGCTTCCTTCGAGTTATTCAGCTTAATCTGCCCTTTCTATTGCCATGCAGCTTTACTCAAGCATAATGAATGCTGAAAAATCAACTCACTAATTGTAACTTTTTTTTCAATTTTTGGTTGCCATTTTGTGCATGAGGTCTATCTTGAAACCATCCAAGTCTGCATCTTGGGATCGCACACTAATACCAACTTTAAAAAAGAATGCTATAGATAGTCAGGTGAGGTTAAGTCCATTAAGGCTTTCTCAATCCAAAATCTAAATTGGTATAACATACTTTTACGGCTGAAGTATCAAGCATTATATGATACTAAACCTTCATCATTACAATATAGCACATTATAACGCGAACCAAGTGCTATCTAGAGAAATTTTTACATATTTTTTGGATTTTTTGGCTAAAAACTTAACAATTCTGACACAAATTCTTAACTTCCGCCAATTTACACGGGCAGTTCCTCGCTCTGGATTACAGAGTCACAGCAACTGCCCGTCTCTCCACCAACTAAGGTATAGCGAGAGGCTGTTTGGCGAATCTAGTTCTCTTTACACCTTGCAGCAGGAGCCAACAGTCTTCTAGCCTTGGGTGTGGCGTAGTGCAAGATGTAAATTCACCTTAAACTGTGTCCGAGCGTCAAGATTGTTTCACGTTCTCTAGAGCCGCATCTACTGATGATTGCAGGGCTAGAAACTTCTCCAGGCGAACGAGCTTGACTGTTTGGGTGACACGGGCATTCGTGACAATTTGCAAGGTACCTTCAGAACCTTGAGCCTGCTTAGCTAACTGTACCAAAGCACCCAATCCAGAACTGTCAACAAAATCAATTTGAGACAAATCCAGAATAATGTGCTTTGGTCCTTCTTCTATCTTGCTACCAAGCACCTTGCGAAACGTCGGTTCGGAAAAGGCGTCTAACAAACCTGTGAGGCGGAATAGCTGACAGTTATCTCGAACTTCACGAGTGCCTCTCAGGCTTACGGTTAGATTAAGTGGCTCAGCAATAATTCCCTCCTCATAAATTATGGTGAACGCTCCAGTATAGATGGTTTTAGTATATGCTGTCTACGACCAATTGGCATAAAGGAAGTGGGGATTCCCTCAACGAGACGATCGCATTTGTTGTACAAATTGCTCAAACAAATAATCGGCATCGTGAGGACCGGGGCTGGCTTCTGGATGGTACTGTACTGAAAATACAGGCAGAGATTTATGACGGACGCCAGCGACGGTGCGATCGTTGAGGTTAAGATGACTCACTTCTACAACAGCTTCTGGTAAAGAATCTGGATCGATCGCAAAACTGTGATTTTGGCTGGTAATTTCCACTCGTTGTTGCAATCCTGCTGGTTGATTCAAGCCCCTGTGACCAAATTTCAGCTTAAAAGTCTCAGCTCCGAGGGCGCGACCAATAATTTGGTGTCCCAAGCAGATCCCAAACATGGGTTTTTGCACTCCAAGCAGTGCTTTTGTGGTTTCAATACCTTCGCTGACAGCGGCTGGATCTCCCGGACCGTTGGAAAGAAAGATTCCATCCGGGTTGTATTTCAGGATTTCCTCAGGCGGGGTATTGGCTGGAACTACGATGACCCGACAGCCATAACTGGCTAATCGACGTAAGATGTTGCGTTTCACACCAAAGTCAAGAGCAACAACGGTGAAACTCTCTCCATCGTTGACTTTGGATGCAGCACTGTATTCCCAAACAGGGTTTGTCGGTTCCGACCACTCATATATATCTGATGTGGTGACTTCTCGAACAAGATTCAACCCTTTCATGCTGGGCGCTGCTTGTACCTGTTCTAGCAGTTCTGCCTCATCAAGAATTTCAGTCGAAATCCCACCGTTCATGGCTCCAACCATGCGGATTTTGCGAGTCAACGCCCGCGTATCAATTCCATAAATACCGGGGATTTCATGCTGTTTGAGGTAATCGGGTAAAGATTGTGTTGAGCGCCAGTTACTTGGACGGTTACAAATATTGCGTGCGATCGCACCCCGCACCTGGGGTCTATCTGATTCCTCATCCTCTGGATTAACGCCAGTGTTTCCCAATTCCGGGTAAGTAAACACGACTATCTGACCGCAGTAACTGGGATCGGTCAGCACTTCTTGATATCCTGTCATGCCAGTGTTAAACACCACTTCGCCAATTGTGGTTTGGGTAGCACCAAATGACCAACCACGATAGGTTGTTCCATCTGCCAAAACAAGAATAGCGGGTATTGCGTCAGATAGGGGCATAGCCGATTAAAGTAAAGGGGATTGGGGAACTTGGGGTCCCCTCTGGGGATAAGGGGCAATGGGGATTGGAGATTGGGTATGTGAAACTTTTCTAAATCTCCAGTCCCCAATCCCCAGTCCCCTGCCTCTCAAGACTGCGATGGACTATTATGCCATAAATTATTGATTTCGTCACGAAAGAGTTATGTTAATAAAAACTTAAGAAATTAAAACACAAAATCTTTAAACACAAATTAGGAGTGATAGTAGATTTATAGGAGACCAGACGGGTAAAATTTTATTAATTATGCTTCAGCCCATTTTATCCCGTGCAGCGTTAATTGTTGTCTCATCAACACTGGCGGTTGTAGCAGTTAGTTGTCAACAAGGGCAACAGGCTGCTACCAAGATAAGTAAAGATGAGCACCAACTGCCTACTGAAAAAAAGGTTGCCCCGCCAACTGCCACAACGGTAGAAAAGCCAAATATCCCGCAACTAAACCCAGTCAGGCAACAACCGTCTGAAATTGAATTGAGTTATTTTGAGCAAGGATTGGACAAAGCAGTTGGTGCTCTAAGCATCAGCCAGTCTGCTCAATCCTCAGAAGATTGGAAGCTAGTAGCAACGGAGCTGCGAGAGGCGATCGCGCTGATGAAAAAAGTGCCAGTTGATAGCCCTTATTTCAATAGCGCCCAAGCAAGAGTACTGGATTACCAACGCCAGCTAAAATATGCCGTACAGCGAGCAACACGTCCTGTGACTCCACCAGTTCTAATACCCACACCACCAGATACAGTGGTCGGTCTGGCTCCAACTATCCCTGCTGCACAACAACAAAATCTCAATCAAAAAACTGCTGTTTTGATACCAAAAAAACCGTCTCTACCCCTATCAAGGCGAAATGTAGTGTCGGTCAAACAAAAACAAGCGTATGCAATTCCGATTGCAGTTCCAAAACCCAACGAACCCCCAGTATATAGCGCTCCCATCAAGAGAAGATTGGGCGGTACGCCAATTATTGAAGTGACTTTCAACGGGCTTCAGAGTTTTGAGATGATTCTTGATACCGGAGCAAGCGGGACAGTCATTACTCAGAAAATGGCACTTGCTTTGGGCGTCGTTCCAGTGACAAAAGCCAAAGCAAACACTGCTAGTTCTAAAGCAGTTGAATTTCCCGTCGGTTATGTGGATTCAATGGAAGTTGGTGGGGTAAAAACACGCCAACTTCCAGTCGCGATCGCAGGTGCAGAATTGGAGACTGGGCTCCTAGGACACGACTTTTTTGGCAATTACGATATTACCATCAAACGCAACACCGTAGAATTTCGTCCGCAATTTCACCCCCACGCCAACTCTCAGGAAGAACCTGAGGTAAGAGTTCCGTCTTTGTCTCAAGAACCTCAAGTCAGAGAACCCCAACCTATAGAAGTTCCTGCACCAAATTGAGATTTTGAGTTTTTCACAAAGAAGAAAATTGAATTAACGAGTCCAACTCTTGCTGCATTTGACTCCGAACCATCTCGTAACACGTATTAACATACTCGCTGTCGCGAGCCGATTGTTTTCCATAACGCTCAAAAACAATCGGGGGACAAACGCGAGTGCGAATAGTTACAGGGATTGGGATATGAGGTAAAGGACCAAAAGCAACACCCCAAGGTAAGCCCAAATAAATAGGAAAAATTTCAGGATCGATCCCTAAAATCCAAGGCATTCCCCATTTGTGGAGTTGCTGTGCAATATCATAGCAATTAGCCAGCACCAGAAACGTGTCGTGAGACCCAGTAGAAATGACAGGTACTATGGGGACATTTTTCTGTAATGCTAATTTAATAAACCCCTTGCGTCCAGCCAAGTTAATTTTGTTACGCAAATAAAAGGGTCGGAAAACATCTTGAACTCCACCCGGATACACCAGTACACTGGCTCCCGAATCCAAAGCCGCAACTGCCATTTTTGGATGAGCCACTACAGCACCAACTTTTGCAGCCATCACTGACAGTAGGGGAGACGCCAGCCATACCTTAGGATGTAATAAACCGTACACGGGTTTTTCCACACCAAACCTTTGGAACCAGTCATACATCACCATAAACATATCAGGTGCTGCAAATCCCCCACTATGAGAACCCACAAATAAGACCTTTTCTTGAGTGGGTATGTGGTGCCAACCACTCGTTTCTACTCGAAAATAATACTCATACAGCCATTTCCATATAGGCATAAAAAGTTGAATAAATTTTGGATCTCGTCGATCCAAAGACCATCCAAGCTTTGTTGTTGATTTGTTTTCCTTCAGTACATCAAATATATCTTTGCTAGCGCGGCGAACTTCTTCAAGCATGGAAACGGACTATACCACTATAATATTCCTTCTAAATATTGCACTTTTTCTCATTTCAGACCATAGACAAAGTTTAAAATAAACCAGACATCCTGGCTCCCAACCATACAAGAAAAAGCTAAAGATTTTTTATTTTGAAAGTTCCCAAGCCAATTTTATTGAGGGAAATGCACGCGAAACTAGTAGTACTTTTAATATCTATCCTTAAGTTTTTTTTGATAGTACATCACGCTCCTAATATCCTCTGGAAGCAATCCTAACTCTTTCGCGATCGCTGCTTCCACTTGGCTTGCTTCTGTAACTGGAAACACAAACGTCAAACCTTTCACGGCTTTGTAAGCTGTCTTGACTTCAACCCTAGAAATACCTCTCTGTTTGTCTATTTCTGCCTTAATAAAAAGTCTTAACGTTTGACGTGGCTTGATCGGCTGCATTTCCACCTTTAAATGACTTTCTCCGTGGTCTGGCTGACTCAAGATTCCATCCATCACACACCCTCCTCCTACCCACAAAACAAATCCTAACAGCACTAAGGGTAGCCAAAACTCCAATCCCAGTTTTAGTCCTAGCTTCAAACTTTTGTAGCGATTCATCTAGATTTGTTCCTAAGAATCAGGACGAGTGTTTGCAGTTCTCAGTATAGCAGATGTAGCAAATGAGCAGAAAAAGGCGAAGGGTTTTGATGGTTTAGGTGTCAAAAAGCGCAAGCTCTAAAAATTCCTCCCAAGCGCAGATACTCAAATTCTTTCAAAACCTCTATTGTGCAATTGTAGGTTTCTGTGACATAAACTTGTGGATGCCATATTAGAGCGATCGCACCAACTACAACAAGATATAACTGATTTTGTGTTTGATGCTGAGGATGAACTAGCACAAGCCTTGGAGACCTATGCTGCTGAGAAATCGCGTCGCGGTAGCGGTGACAGTTTCCAAAAGGATTTTGTAATTGACTCATTTATTACAGAAGGAAGAGTGGGAGACTCCTCACCACTAGATCTGTACGTAGAAAGCCAAGCCGATCTCTCAGAAAGCGATCGCAAACTCATTAAAAGTTGGCATCATACATTTATTGGCTTATTTGCCGTCACCAAGATTCTACCTGATGGTTTTGAACTTATGAATTGGTTGACTGCAAAGCATTACACAGTCAAGCCAAACAATACCCAAATCCAAAAAGAACTGTCTCGTGTCAAAGACGGAGAAATTATACTTACCCGCATTTCTCCCGTGACAGACACTTACTGGACGTTTTCCGGACCACAGACACTTATGGGTAAATTGGGTAAACCGAAACTGGCAGTTGCGATAGGTAATTTTAAAGACAATTATCGCAACCAACTCTACGGAGATGCACCCGAGTTACTAGAAGAAGCTTGGTTATCAGTAGAACAATATCACCAACAATTTGTAGACTTTTTTGAAAGAGATGAAGTCACCTTACCGGGGTATCAACTCAACAAGAAGATTGCTGAATTTCAAGAAGTCATGACACAAAAGCGCTTGGAAGCAGCAGGGATTGACCCTTCAAAATCTCTGGAAGAAATCGTACAAGAATCCGGTATTGAACAAGAAGAAATTCAAGCAGTTGCTGAGGAATTAGGCGCTGATTCCAAAACAGTCTCTCAAATGTTTGGGAGTCAAAATAACTCTAGCAAAATGGTAATGCCAAAAGTTGACTTACCAGCTGAACTCAAGAAAGCAGAGCAAGTCACTGCTCTTTCTCATCCCCGATGGGGACAAATGTTTCTCCCAACTTATGCCAAAGTCCAACAAATTCTAGAAACAGAAGATTGGCAAAGTGTAGAAGGTGCTGAAAAACTTATCCGTTTTTATCTTGAAGATAAAAGTATTAACACTTTTATTTGGCATCGCTTAGCCGAACGGTATCCCATACAGTTAGAAAAAGTTGTGCAAACAGTGTTACAACGTCCGGAGTTTCAGCTGCAAGAAAACTTAAACACACTATTGCAAGAATTCAACAAGCCCATAGAACCAGAGTTACCAGATATTGCTAGCGTACCAATACACCTACACAACCTATTTCAAGAAGCTGTGGTGGAAGTTAGTAAATCTAAGCCTAAAGGAAAGGGTCAAAAGCAATCAGCTAAAGGTTTTCAACGCTTGTAATGAAGTCGATCTTATTTTAAGTCTAATTAGGGCTGGCTCGCGAGTACTCCAATCCCCATGACTCCGTTGCTTATTATCAATAACAATGGAGTTTGAGCGAGAAGCTTATTTCTCAAGTCTGCGAATTTTTACAAAATTTTTGTATAAAAACGTACTTTTTCGTGCGTGTACTTATGAGTTTTAGGTTTTTATTATTACCACTTAGCGATACGTGAGTGAGATAGGCTGGCAATCCTTGTCCAAAGAGTATAATAATTAATTTAAAGATCTTCTACCTTAAGTTAGGTATTTATGAATTATAACTGCTTCCTAAGAGGTATTTTATGTTCACCAGCTAGTGAAAAGTACAATGATGGCAAGAAAAGCCTGGAAAACAATCACGAATTTACAAGAAACGACTTGATATTTGCTTCTTCCCAAAAGACACCCTGATAAAGTGCGGGCACTGTTCACTTGTTAGGAATGACTCTAATTAAGGTGTGCAAGTAGCAATTCAATAACTTGTCTGTTAAAGCTCAAAATTTTAATTGACTAATATTGGGTTGGTAGAAATACGCAAACCATTAAATAGCCGATCTGTTACCCTTATCCCTCTACTGAAAAGATTTGACCGTTGTTCTATGAACGCAGTCATTATCCCATCATTCAGTAGTCTGTATTTTCCACTATTTTGATAGAAGAAACTTTTTTCTTTAACGCAAGTTAGCTACTATATCACCCCTCGACTGATTTTTTTGAAATCCAGGGGATATATGACCAAAAATTTTTCCTTGCTATTGTATTATCAAGCGCTGCTAAAATTTGAAAACAACAATCCTGCCAGTCAATACGTACAGGCAATGGAACATCTGTTAGAGGTAGTTCAAGAACTTTCACTAGCCCCTAATTTAGACAAAATTATGGAAATTGTGCGGGTAGCTGCACGAGAACTAACAGCATCAGATGGAGCTAGTTTTGTACTTCGGGAAAACGATTGCTGTTACTACGCTGATGAGGATGCTATTGCCCCTCTATGGAAAGGTCAAAAATTTCCTATGAGTATTTGCATTAGTGGCTGGACTATGTTAAACCGTCAACCTGCAATTATTCCCAATGTGGCAATTGACGAGAGAGTGCCTTATGCTGTCTACAAACCTACCTTTGTTAAAAGTATGGTCATGGTACCAATCCGGACTCAAGATCCGATTGGTGCTATCGGAATTTACTGGGCGATGTATCATCAACCGACTTTAGAAGAGGTAAAGGTATTACAAGCACTAGCAGACACGACATCCGTAGCAATGGAGAATGTACGGATTTATTCAGAAGTAGAACAACGCGTACAAGACCGTACTATTGCCTTACAACGAGAAATCAAAGAACGCGAAGCTGCGGAAGCTGAAGTTCGTCGCCTCTCTCTAACTGATGAATTAACTGGATTGTACAATCGACGTGGCTTTTTTGTGGTAGCCGAACAACAATTACAGTTAGCCCAACTGACACAAATTCCTGTAGGGCTGTTGTTCATCGACTTAGATGGACTCAAACACATCAATGACAACTTGGGACATGAGTTAGGAGACGCTGCTCTAGTTACATCTGCGAACTTAATTAAACAAACTTTTCGCAACTCTGATACTTTAGGGAGAATTGGAGGTGATGAATTTGTCGTGCTGATGCAAGGAATTAACCCGACTCCGGAGACATTAGTACAACGGCTGCAAGCTCAAATCGATGACTTTAATCAGCATCAACACCAATCATTTCAAATTTCTATGAGTATTGGAATTCAGTATTACGATCGCACTCAGTCGCTCTCTCTGGGTGAGTTAATTACGCAGGCGGATCGGCAAATGTACCAACAAAAACGTTTAAAGAAAGCAAACCAATCAGCATCCAAAACATAGGGACTTCCAAATAAACTTCTCCCAAAACTTCTGGTGATGCAGATTTTTAAAGCCCGTTCCACAAGAT
Organism: Tolypothrix bouteillei VB521301; assembly: GCF_000760695.4. GTDB lineage: Bacteria > Cyanobacteriota > Cyanobacteriia > Cyanobacteriales > Nostocaceae > Scytonema > Scytonema bouteillei_A. The sequence continues at coordinate 1,384,599 of NZ_JHEG04000001.1, forward strand.
GGAAAATTTATTTCTTGGAAATCCCTCAGAGCATTTACAGTTTAAGCACCTGCAGCTTGGTCGGAGTTAACTGTACTGCGTGCATTCAGTGACATCATGACACGTGAAACACCTGTGGATAGAACGCTAGCTCCAACGAGTGTTCCCAAAACCCAGGGCGCATCAACAGGCCATTGAAACCAAATCATAGCACCAAGTACTAAGGTAACAATAGCGTTACCCAATGCCCAAGTCCAACTTTCTTGGGGACGCAGGCGGAATGCCAAAAGTAACTCAAATACACCTTCTGTTAGTAAAAAGCTACCAAGCAACAAGGTCAGTGTCAGGATTCCCGTGAAGGGGTAAATGAACAGCATAATACCCGTTGCTATGTAAAGACCGCCTAATAGGAGCTTCCAAAGGAAGCCTCCTTGCTCGCGGGTTTGTATTGCGTAGGAAAGTTTTGCTGCTCCTGAAGAGATGAGTATCAAAGCTACCCACGTCTCTGCAAAAATTGTCGAAACAGCTGGCATTGCGATCGCGCTAATGCCCAAAACAATTAACAGAATACCAATCCACAAAGAGCTATTGGGGTTTTTGTTAATCTCAGGAGAAACGTTAGTTGTCATATTCTTTTTTCCCTATCCTTAAATAAAAAGCTTACCTTTAGGCTAGGGAATATTTGGGGAGTAGCGATATACCCTTAGGGTAGAACCTTGTTACAGCCTATTTATAGATTATGACTTGGCATTGTTAAACAGCAAAAGACTAACTACTAGAAGCAACTGGCTGCTGTTTTTCCTACTTTTTGATGTTTCTTCTTCCCCAAAGTTAATTCTTAAGTCTGAAACTGGTCATCAACTGGAATTCTGTAACCATTAGCAAGGCGATTTGTCATATTGGCTGTAGCGACGATCGCCATAAGTTCGCCAAACATCTCATCACTCATACCCTTTGCACGTCCTGCGGCTGTATGTGAGGCAATGCAGTATTCACAACCAGTTGTAACACTCACCGCTATATAAATTAACTCACGCGTTAGTGGATCGAGTTCACCAGGAGCCGTCATCACTTCTTTCACGGCTTGCCAAGTCCGGTGTAAAGTAGGGGGATGGTTGGCTATAGCTTTCCAAAAGTTGTTGATGTAATCGGTCTTGCGGGTAGCACGAATGTCATCGTACACTGAGCGAACTTCATCACTCGCTTGTTCGTATTCAATAAGTTTAGTCATGTGTTCTATCTACTGCTTAGCTTCAGGTACTATCATTCTTTAAGTATCTTTTATGGTGACTCACTTAGAATCTTTAACAGAAGAAAACCTGAGACTGGGTTTGATGGAACTCGCCAGTCGCGATCGCGATTTTGCTAGGATTCTAGACATTTTTGGACATCCACCGCTTTGGAGTAGAGAAGCAGGTTTTCCAACACTGCTCCGTATTATTTTAGAGCAGCAAGTATCCCTAGCGGCTGCAAGGGCTGTGTTCAACCGTTTGTGTGGGATAATTGTGCCCCTGACACCCGACAATTTTCTGACATTTAACGATGTGCAATTGAAAGAAATCGGCTTTAGTCGGCAAAAAATAGTTTACGGTCGTGCGTTAGCAAACGCAATTACCTGCGGTCAGCTTGATTTAGATAGGCTAGAAACGTTAGACGAAACTACTATCAGAACCGAACTCAAGCGCATTAAAGGGATTGGAGACTGGACTGTTGATATTTACTTACTGATGGCGTTACAACGTCCTGATGTCTTTCCCAAAGGAGATTTAGCACTCGCCATAGCCTTACAAAAAATCAAAGGTTGGACGTACCGTCCAACTCCAGAGGAACTCGAAGCGATCGCAGAAACTTGGCGACCGTGGCGTGCTGTCGCCGCAAGGATTCTATGGCACTACTATTTAGAAAGTCCCAAAAAAGCTGCTACTTAGTTTGTACTGTGTGTATTGGGGGACTTATTACACGAGCAACGGACTCTTTGCAGGCTTGAGCGTAGGAGTTGCGATCGTTTGAATTCCTGCGGGTGCTGCTATAGTCAATCCACGGCGCACGGGACGCACGGGACGCTTGTTGACTCGGGAAACTTGAAATTGTGAAAGAATTGTTGCCAATACAATTTTCATTTCATACTGAGCAAATGCCATGCCAATACAACGGCGATTTCCACCACCAAAGGGTAAATATTCGTATGGAGAAAATTGTCTTTCCAAAAAGCGTTCTGGTTTGAACAGCTTTGGTTGTGGGTAAACTTCTTCTCTATGGTGCGCTAAGTATACACTGACAATAACGCTTGTTCCTTTTGGGAGGTTATAGCCCATAACTTCCATTGGCGATCGCACCACACGTGGAAAAGCAACCATTGCTGGAGGATAAATCCGCAAGGTTTCCTGGCAGACTGCTGTTAAATAGGGTAATTTTACAATGGTACTTGGATCTGGGTCATCGCCGAGGAGATTGAGTTCTGCTAGTAAATTCTCACGAACCTCAGGAACAAAGTCAATCCAATAAAACGCCCACGTTAATGCCGTAGCAGTGGTTTCATGTCCTGCTACAAGTAGAGTCATTAATTCATCGTGTAACTCTTCATCTGTCATCGCCTCACCGTTTTCATCACGTGCAGACATCATCAAACTGAGAATATCTTGCCGATTTTGGTTACACTCTGCTCTTCTTTCTTGAATCAAAGCATAAATCATCTCATCAATTTGCTGCTGCAGGCGCAAAAATCGACCCCAGGGACTCCAAGAACCTAAATCTTTTTGTAGGGATGGAAAAAATAAAATTGCCGATACAAAAGGAGAACTAATAGATTCCAGTAATGAACTCAATAGGTAGCGTAATTTATCCAGACGGGGTTCTTCATCCAAACCAAATACCACTCGCAAGATAGCGCTTAAAGTAATTTCTTGCATGGAAGCACGGATGTTAAATGGCTGACCTATCTTCCACGAGTGACTCACTTGGCGAGCAATTTCACGGATAGCTACTGCGTAGGTTTTCATGCGATCGCCATGAAAGGGAGGAGCGAGAAGTTGACGCTGACGTTTGTGTGAATCGCCACCTAGAAGAACAATTGAATTTTCTCCTAACAAAAACTTAAGTATTCCATTGCCCCTACCACCATCCAAGTAACTAGAATCCGCATTAAAAATCTGTTGTACGGCTTGGGGATGGCTAAAGTAGACAATGCGGGAAGTTTTACCACCCCATAGAGTAAAGTTGTCGCCGTAATTTTTAGAAAAATCTTCTACATATTTTATTGGTTGAAAAATCAGCTTCATCAATTGCAGTGGAAGACGCTTTTTCGGACCGTTAGGTAGATTAATTGTACTCATAAAAGTTAACTTTTCAAGCTGTTAGTTGTCTTATAGAGCTAGGTGTTACCACCATTCGCATTCCTGCTGGTGCTGCCATAGTCAGACCACGACGTACAGGACGCAAGGAACGCTTGTTAATTCGAGAAACTTGAAATTGTGAAAGTATTGTTGCCAATACAAGTTTCATTTCATACAAAGCAAATGCCAGACCAATACAGCGACGATTGCCACCCCCAAAAGGCAAATACTCGTATGGAGAAAATTGCTTCTCTAAAAAGCGTTCCGGTCTAAATTGCTTTGGTTGCGGGTAAACTTCTTCCCGATGGTGCGCTAAGTACACACTAGGAACAATGACTGCTCCCTCTGGCAAGTCATAACCCATAATTTTTATTGGGGAGCGCACAATACGAGGAGTAGCACTCATCACAATAGGATGAATGCGGAGAGTTTCTTGGCAAACTGCTGTTAAGTAGGGCAATTTAGTAACAGTCGTTGGATCTGGATTTTCACCCAGAGTTTCGAGTTCTGCCAGTAAATTGTTACGGACTTCTGGTAAGCGATCGACCCAATAAAATGCCCATGTTAAAGCCGAAGCGGTGGTTTCATGTCCGGCGACGAGCAGTGTCATTAACTCATCGCGCAACTCAACATCAGACATGGCTTCACCATTTTCATCACGAGCAGACATCATTAAACTGAGGACATCTTGGCGAGTTTGGTTTGATTCCGTTCTTCGTTCTTGAATGAGAGCATAAATGAGTGTGTCAATTTTTTGTATTTGGCGCAAAACCCGACCCCAGGGACTCCAAGCTCCTAAGTCCTTCATAAAGAAGTCAAAAAAGGTAGCACCAGACATCAAGGGAGAATTGATAAAGTCTAGCAGAGACGTGAGCCTTTGCCTGAGTTCTTCCAAACGCTGTCCTTCATCCAAACCAAACACAACTCGTAAAATGACGCGTAGGGAGATTTCTTGCATCGACTCCCGAATAACCAAAGGCTTGCCAATCTTCCAAGATTCCATGACTTGGTAAGTAATTGTGCGGATAGTCTCTCCGTATGCTCGCATGCGATCGCCATGCAGGGGAGGAGTTAAAAGTTGGCGTTGGCGCTGATGTCGTTCTCCATCAAGTAAGAGCAAGGAGTTGGTTCCAAACAAAAAAGTTAAACTGCTGTTTGTTCTACCCGCATCCAAACAGCTAGCATCTGCTGTAAAAATCTGCTGCAGCGCTTGAGGCTGAGTGAAATATACGATAGGAGTTCCTTTTTCCCCAAAAACTGTGATGCTATCACCATAGTTTTTGGTTAGTCCTTCTACATATTCCAGTGGCTGAAAGATAAATTGCATTAACCTCACAAACAGAGGCGTTTTCGGTCCATCTGGCAAATTGTATATTCCTTGCATAAGTAGATTATGGAATCAAGCGCTTCTCAATTCTACCTTTTGTATGAAAAAAGGGTTATGAGCCGCTGTGCTAAGTAAAAATAATCGCCACTCCAACAATAACAGGTTAGGATTTAGGAATGGTGGATCGGTTTCCCTTGGGGTTAAGATTCTGCCATGTCGCTCAGAATTTAAAGGGTTATAGGGGAAATAATGATGCAGGAAAGCATTTCTGATTTGCAACAAGAAGCGCAAAAATTTTCACCTCTAGGGGCTACACCTACTATTGAAATTACTGCAACTACAGTAAATGACAACTCCGAGCAACCCCTAGTTCCTTTAGAATCTCCTGTAGATAAAAAATATTTGCAGTTAGAAGCGACAGTCAAAGAGTTAAGAGACTCTTTGGATAAAGCCAGACAAAATGAAGTCAGTTTTCAAGAAAAAATTATTGAATTACAATCTGCTTTATTAAAGCAGAAAGAATTATCGGAACGGTTGAAATCGGAAGTAGAAGAAGCTAAAAATGCAGCTATTCATCTAGCGCAAGCCAATTCTAAGTTAACTGAAGAAATAAGTGTTTTAAAGCAAGAAAAAGAAACTGTTCAAGCATCAGCAAAACCTGCAGCTAGAGGATCTATCCAATCATCGGTAACACCTGCAGCCAGAGGATCTATTCAACCATCGATAACACCAGACCGACGACCCGTTCAACCATCAGTAACACCTGCAGCCAGAGGATCTATCCAACCATCGGTAACACCAGACCGACGACCCATTCAACCATCGGTAACACCAGACCGACGACCCGTTCAACCATCACCACAAGCGGATAAAGGAATTATTCAACCATCTAAATATAAAAAATCATATACAATACCAAAACTGCCAGACAAGCCAAAAGATGAGTCTGTTGAAAATACTAATTCTCAAATGTGGTTGCTGGATTAGTACAAGAAAGTAGCCCCATCTGAAAGAGCTAGCGAAATTCTAAAATATTTTGAGCGGTCATGTGCGGTTGTTCTACATGAGGAACATGACCGCAATCTTTAATCCAGATCAGTTTGCTATTGGGAATTGCTAGCTTAAATCTTTTTGCATCTCTAGTACCTACAATTTTGTCGGAATCTCCCCACAAGATGAGCGTTGGTTGAACGATTTGTGATAGAGTTGTAAATCTAAATGCACTATATCCACCACTTTTAGTAAAAGCAATCAAAGCTTTGTTCCAATCAGAGCATTCAAGGTGAAGTGATGCACAGAGTTGGGAATCTAGTGTTGCTAACTGTTTGTTTTTATAAGCAGTGCGCGTTATACTTTGTCTGACTTTTGGATTTCGTAAAAACTCTGTTGCTAAATAATCTAATGGTGGAAACATGAATTTGCTTATCGGCGGACCACCTACCAAACCCGTACTGTCAATTAGCACGAGCTTGTGAACGACTTCTGGGTAGCTGAGGGTAAAATCAATAGCAGCTGCGCCTCCCATGGAAGCACCTACTAAAATGACAGGTTTGTTAATTAGGGTTTTCCAGAAATAATAGAGATGGGTTTTAATGGCACTGGGACTAAACTTTATTCCTGCAGGTCTGTCCGTAAACCCAAATCCTAACAAGTCCACCGCCCATGTCTCATTTTGCCCTGCAAGTGGAGGTATGAGACGGCGAAATTCAAACACGGAACCATCGAAACCGTGAATCAATAGCAAAGGTACACCCCCACTCCCTTGCTGTACGTAGGTAGTGGTTATTGGTTGTGTGGTCAAAGGAGTTGCGATCGCAGTTTGCTGGATGCTTTGAGCGAGAGCAATTGACGCGGGTTCTGTCAGTTGGGTAACGGTTGTAGGTAGAAAATTTGGAAACATAAACTTTATTTTACTATGCCCAATCCCCAAATATCACTGTTTCCTGTTGACCAATGTTACGCTAGCTTGGTCAACTGGCATCAAGATCACTTCATTAATATTGACATGGGCTGGTCGGGTCACGCAGAAAAGTATGACATCTGCGACATCATCCGGAGTCAGGGGAGTCACTCCTTGGTAAACTTTTTTGGCGCGTTCGGCGTCGCCGTGAAATCTGACTTCGCTGAATTCTGTTTCTACCATCCCCGGATCGACGGAGGTGACGCGGATCGATGTCCCCAAGAGATCTTGTTTTAAACCTTCAGTAATTGCTTTGACAGCAGCTTTAGTCCCACAGTAGACATTTCCATTGGGATAGGTTTGATGTCCGGCGATCGAACCAATGTTCACCACGTGACCGCGATCGCGACTTACCATTCCGGGAACAACAAAACGAGTTAAATAGAGCAAACCTTTAATATTAGTATCAATCATTTCCTCCCAATCCTGAATACTGGCTTCATGGAATTTATCCAACCCACGACTCAGACCTGCATTATTTATTAATATATCGATATCAGACCAAGGGGGAGGTAATTGAGAAATAGCAGACTCTACTGCGGCTATCTCTCGTACATCTAATTGTAATGAATAGATTTCAGTAGAAAAGTTTTTGTTGAGTTCTTCTACTAACTGCTGCAAGCGATCGAACCTTCTTGCCGCTAAAATTAGTTTTGCGCCTGCGGCTGCAAATAATTTGGCGCAAGCCGCGCCTATACCACTGCTTGCACCAGTAATTAAAACGATCTGATTTTCCAGAGAAAACATAATGAATTATGAATTATGAATTATGAATTATGAATTAATTATTTCATAATTTATAATTCATAATTCATAATTTATGATTATCTATTTACAACTTGAAGCCGTTGAGTGATCATTGTCGTTCCACCTCCCCGCATAACAACAGCAGAAATCCATTGGCTACCGGGAACCATTGGTGCGCGTCCAATTTTAAAAATTCCCCCAGAGGACAGTAATTCTAAATCCACTTGTGTGGGAGTTAGGTACTTTTCTGGCTTAATTGGTTCTTCTAGTGCTGCGCCTAAAAGATAGTCATCACCAAGGGGTTCTTGAACAATGGCATCTAGGTTATACTGCTGACCAACTTTGACTTGTTGGGGGAGTTTCAACTCAATTTGAGGTGGTTTGGCACCTGAGGTTAGCAAAGTGCGCTCGGATAAGATGTCCTGACGCACAATTTTTCCACCTGCAATGCGCTGGCGCGATCTAATGGTGGCGTTGAGAGCCATGTTGTTACTGGTAGCAGACGGCATTCCAGTAATATTGGTGACTGTTTCAGCGACAATCGCATTACCCTCTGCTTTCCACGATTGCAACTGAGTGGTATATTTCAATTTTGAGTACCGATGCCAAAGGCTCGTGAGAGCTTTTTCCATGCTTGGACGGGTTAAGCCATCACTGTGAGTGAAATTAGGGCTGTAGAACTGAATAACTCCTTTGAGATCGCCCCGGCTAGCTGCAGTATCAACTTGTGTCAGTAAGTTTTGGACTTCGGCTGGTGCATTTGGAACCGTACTGGCTTGAGCGCATTTCAAACTTGTTAGCAAACCAAATGCCAGTAGGGAAATGGCTAGCAAGCGGCTCGGTTTGCGTTGGTGCAGAAAGGGAATTAGGTTATTACGCATTGGTGATAGGTTCGACAATTTATCTACAGTAGGCAAGGAAATTGTTTAATCTTAAGTTAATCTAGGTGCTTTTGGGGTGAAAATGGTGAGATGGCACATACTCCTATACGTTTATTAATAGCTGCTAGTGGCACTGGCGGACACTTGTTTCCCGCAATTGCCCTTGCCGAACACTTGAGCGATTATCAAATAGAATGGCTGGGTGTTCCAAATCGGTTAGAAACACAGCTAGTTCCCAAACAGTATCCCTTGAATACTATTTCAGTAGAAGGATTTCAGCAAGGCTTTGGGCTGGCATCCATTAAAGTATTGGGAAGACTTATCGGTTCGGTTTTGCAAGTTAGGAAAATCTTACAACAGGGAAACTTTCAGGGAGTTTTTACGACGGGCGGTTACATTGCTGGACCTGCTGTCATTGCTGCACGTTCTTTAGGTTTGCCTGTCATTCTTCACGAATCCAACGCCTTACCTGGTAAGGTGACGCGTTTTTTTGGACCTTGGTGTAATGCGGTAGCAGTTGGATTTGAAGTGGCGAGTCAGTACTTGTCTCGCGCCAAAACTGTTTGCACCGGGACTCCCGTGCGATCGCAATTTTTAGACGAAGCCACTGCAGCATCGCTGGATTTATCTATTCCAGAAGGAGCTCCTTTGATCGTTGTTTTTGGTGGAAGTCAGGGTGCTGTTGCTATCAACAAACTAGTACGCCAGTCTGCTAGTGCTTGGTTTGATGCTGGTGCTTGGGTTGTTCACTTAGTCGGTGATAAAGACCCAGATGCAGAAAGCCTGAAGCATCCACAGTATATTTGTTTACCATTTTATAATAATATGGCAGCACTGTTGCAAAGGGCAAGCTTGGCAATCACTCGCTCTGGTGCTGGAAGTTTAACAGAAATGGCAGTTTGCGGTACACCTGCGATTTTGATTCCTTTTCCTTTTGCAGCAGAAGACCATCAAACTTACAATGCAAAGGTTTTTACCTCGGTTGGTGCAGCAATTATGTTTCAACAATCGGATTTAACCGATGAGCGTTTGCGTTCCAAAGTGTTGGAGTTGTTGCAAAATCCAGAAGAGTTGCAAAAGATGAGGAGAGCCGCAAAAGCGATCGCTGTTCCCGACAGTGCGGACAGGTTGGCTCAATTGGTTCGCGATCTTGTGGAAAAGAAGTGAAAACAAGCAACTGGGTGGGGTTTAAATCCCACCTAATTAGCGTTCCCATAATGAGCAAAATAGCTGCTATAGGAATCATAAATAATATGTGAAAAATTTTAAGTACTGTAGGGTGGGCATTCCCACACAAAAGCCTTAGTGGTGAGCTTTAGCTCTACCTACATATAGTTCATCAATAAAATAAAAATCCTACAGCGCTTTGCATCTGAATGAGGTACACCCCCCTTTCATCCACCCTTAGTAAGGGGGGACAGAGGGGGGTAATTTTTGTACCTCACCAAGTTGAAATCTGCTGTATATCTTCAATTTTGTACTACTTATTACAATAAAATAATGAACATACTTTAAGGTCTATTACTTCGGCGAATCTGGATACTTTCAACTGTATAGAAAATGGTAATTCCTACTAACAGAAGTTGACCAAACTGTAGAATTGGATCGAGTCGCCACCCTTGAAATATGAGTATAAAACCAGAAATTACAGCAGCTACAGAAAAAAAAGTGTCATGACTTCTTGCTGGTATTCCGCGAACCAAGGGCATAACTAATGCCAAAATCATAAGAAAAATACCTAACAAAGATGCTGAATTCGATCCGAAGTTGACCTGTGCTAATACACCGCCCAAACTCAATTCCAAGTTTACCATTTCACCCTCCTAGTTACATTTTGGCAATGCTTAATATATCTTTTTACTGATTTATCCGCTCAACGCAGGCGAATACATTCAATCGTAGAGAAAATAGCTGATGCTACTAGCAAAAGTTGACCAAACTGTAGAATCGGATCGAGCCGCCATCCTTGAAACACAAGAATCAAACTACAGATTAAAGCTAATTGAGCAAAGAGGATGTCATAATATCGGGCAAGGTGTGGACGCCATAAGGGAAGGGAACATAAAGCTGTACCTGCAAAATAAACAACAATACCTAACACACTTGCCGAATTTGCCCCAAAGTTCACCTGTGCTAGCACATCTGTTAAATTTAATACTAAGTTAACCATATGACCGTATTAATTAACTTCCATATATCTGGTATCACTATCTTACAAACAGACCCCACAAAAGAAATACAATTGGCAGCACAATGAAAGGAATAAGTCCAATTTTTGCCACCTGTTGCAGTCTCTCAGATGAAACTTGAATCTGTGGCGTGGAAGTAAGTCTTCTCTGAGAAAGATTTCTTGGTGGCGCTGGGGTATAGTTGGGACGGTTTGTCTCCCTCTTTGACTGATATTCGTAGCTAACTACAGGTTGTGTTGGTGGGAAAGGATTTGCTAGATATTGCAGGACTTGTAGAACTTCCGTCGCTGATTGGTAGCGGTCTTTTCTACAGTCGTAGCATACCATTCTACTGAGAACTTCTGTCAATCTTTCGCTAACCTGAGCTTGGTGTTTCCAAACAATTTCTTCTGTGTTGGGATCTACCTGTAGTTGAGTTGGATACAACCCTGTTAGGGCTTGAATGCCAATAATACCTAAAGCATATATGTCACTATTTGGGCGTGGTCTACCTTGTGCTTGCTCAGCTGGCATATAGCCGGGAGTACCAATAGCAACGGTGGGAGGCATTTGAGTTTGACTTGTTGCTAGTTGCGTTTGCACTTGCTTAACAGCACCAAAGTCAATTAATACTAATTTGCCATCTCTATGCCGTCTGATTAAGTTATCAGGTTTAATATCGCGGTGGATAACTCCATAGCTGTGAACGAATTCTAAGATACTCAAAACATCTTTTAAGAATTCGATAACTTGAGATTCGGTCCAACGTTGATTGGTTTGCAATTCGGCGCTCAGTGGTAGCCCGTCAATAAAATCTTGTACCAAGTAGAATTCTTCGTCTTCTTCAAAGTAAGCCAACGATCTGGGAATTTGGTTATGGTCACCTAGCTTTTCCAGGGTTTCCGCTTCACTGTAGAATAACCGTCTGGCAGTTTCCAAGTAGTTGGAATCGTTACTAGCGGGTTTCAGGCGTTTGACAACACACATAGGGTTGCCCACTCTTCTTGTATCTTCAGCAATATAGGTTTCACCAAATCCCCCAGCGCTAAGAACGCGGACAATTCTATAACGCCCATCTAGTAACTTTCCTAACATGGTATGATTGGTCTCTATTGACACTTCATAATTTTGGCACACGATCGCTTTTGGATAGATTGAAGAATGCGATCGTTCTTCTAAATGCAGTACAGTTTGCTATCTAAGGCTGACAAGGGAGTAGTATTGTAAAATTAAAATTCGTGGTCTTAATTAATTTTTTACAATGTCTGAGCAAAACTCTATCAATCCTTGGAAATACAAACCTTGGTGGTGTCAACCATGGTCCATTCTTCTAACAGGTGTGACTTTGATTGGTGGCAGTTGGGTATTATTTAAAACTATTTGGTTTACTATTTTCGTCAGTATACCCATCTTAGTATGGATGGGATTTTTCTTACTGATTTGGCCTCAATTAATAATTCGTAGCGGGATTTTGGAGTCACAGCAGGAATAAAGAGATAAGGCTTGTGAATTGATTGAGTTCAAATAACATAGAAGCAGACAACCACAAAACTACACTATGACTCCACAATTTGAAGCCGTAATTGCTGCCATCCAACTACTCTCATCTACAGAACGCCAACAACTGCTGCAAATCCTTACCCAAAGCAATTCATCCTCAAATTCTCAACCCGATCTTAAAACCCTTAGTACCCAGTTTTTCCAAGGTACAACACTGAAGCAACTACTTGCCAAGCATCCTCCCACAACTGTTGATAACCTCAAAAACCTTGCTGCCGATTTTTGGCCTGAAGAAGACTCTATTGAAGATTTTCTCGCTTTCCTGCGACAACAGCGCCAAGAAGCAATCTAACTAAACTACCATGAGTCTTTTTCTGATTGATACTGACATTGCTTCCTTCATCCTTAAAGGTAGTAATTATGCCGACCCTTACCTACCACTTTTGAGTGGTCAGGAATTGGCATTGTCATTCATGAGCGTCGCTGAACTGTTTCAGTGGGCAATCTTGCGTCAGTGGGGAGAGCGTCGTCTCACCCAGTTAGAACAATACCTATCGAATTACCTTATTATTCCAGTGGATCGACCGCTTTGTCGAGAATGGGCACAGGTTTGTGCCTATCGACAAAACGCGGGAAGACCGATTTCACCCCAAGACGCCTGGATTGCTGCAACGGCTCTACGTTACGACTTACCGCTAGTCACTCACAACATCAAAGACTTCCTAGAAATTCCCAATTTACAAATGATTGCACCTTAATTTAGTTTTTTCCTCGAACAGTAGTTTATTTAACAACTTGACTTCCGTGACTGCGGGGATCGTCTTGAGTGTTTGTTGGTGCGACTGGTGCGGAAAACTGGGAAATTTTGCCACTTGCTTGAGCATATGGCAGAGGAGAATCGGCAACTAAAGCTTCTAAATTGCTTGATAATATTGTACGAGGTTGATCGCCAATCGCCTGTGTAAGAGGTTCGCCATTTTTACTCAGGTAGACGAAGTGAGGGATACCATCCACCCGGTACTTCAACATTTCTGGCAACCACTTGGTATTATCTACGTTCAGCATGACAAAATTAACTTTGCCAGCATACTCTTGTTCTAGCTGTGCAATATCTGGTGCCATTTTTTGACAGACAGTACACCAGTTCGCGTAAAATTCTACAAATGAGGGTTTGTTGTTGGTTAACGCGACTTCCAAAGGTGTGGACTGTTCGTCTAACTGAGTTAAAGAAGCGGAGGTTGTCTCTGTCTTCAGTCCCAACACCAGAGCAACGCTAAGAGCGATCGCGACTATTGCAACTAAGAAGTTACGCAAGCGCTGTCCGAGAGGGAATTCAGATTTTTCTTTTGAGTTAACAGGTGATTCCGTACTCATAATAAAATTATTAAAACTTATTAAGTGCCAGTATCTTCAGTTTAACTTGTTGTTTGGGGCGTTTAGTTAGCAAAACGGTACTTCTAGAATAGAGTCAGTGCTATTTATTTGCAAAAATTACTAGAAAAAAACGTGAAAAAACGAGTTACCCTGTCTTTTCCCAGACGTGTCGTTCAAATGCCAGTTACTTACCGATTGGCGCGAGACTTTAATGTCGCAGCAAATATCATCCGCGCTCAAGTCGCTCCCAACCAAATTGGTAAATTGGTAGTGGAACTGTCTGGCGATATTGATGAATTGGATGCAGCAATAGAGTGGATGCGATCGCAAAATATCAATGTTTCTCAGGCATTAGGAGAAATCATAATTGATGAAGACTTGTGCGTTCATTGCGGTTTGTGTACGGGCGTCTGTCCCACAGAAGCCCTGAACCTAGACACACATAGTTACAAGCTGACATTTACGCGATCGCGCTGTATTGTTTGCGAACAGTGTATTCCCACTTGTCCGGTACAAGCAATATCAACTAACTTGTAGCCTCTAACTTAAATACATCTGCCATCACGCCTGTCTCGCCCACCAGCCGCTTTTTACTGGGAGAGTCATAAACTACCAGTAATGAAGGAACCCCAGTGATATCTTGATATGGAGTTATTCCTTCTGCGTGGTCGTCTCTATTGCCATATGGAATATCAAGTACAAGTTTTGGATAATGCAAGATATTGTCTTGCAAATTTCCATCATTTTTCCAACTATACACTTGTACGGGACCATCTAAATCCATAGTAGGTCCTGCTAAGATAATAAACTCTTGACCGTTAAAAAAGATATCTCTTATTCCCAAACCATTTAAAGAAAGGAAGTACTTTTTATACCTCTGTCCTTCTTCTCCGATTTTTTTTAATTTCATCAGTCCGGGGCTAGAGTCTTCTAATTCTATTTCTAGAACGATCGCCCAGCCCCGCAATACGGGACCGCGCAAACCCAAAAAAATTTTATTTTGATAAACAGTGATTCCCTCAACATCAAAACCATTGTCTTTTCCAGGAATTGCTGCTTGCACAAAAAAGCCTAAATGGGAATCGTTGACTAGTGCTTCCATTAGCAAGTTACCGTTTTTAGTGACTTCCAATTTGGCTGCAGACAATATTTTCTGGGGTTCTGTAGGGTGAGGATGGGATGTAAATAATTCTCCATCTATATAGGGAATACGTCCTATGAAATATCTATTAGGTTCTGATTCAACTTTGGCCAGTCTTTTAATATTTTTTTCCTCTGATTTATCAAGCTTGGGTTTTTTGCGTTTATAGCTATGAGAACCAACAAGCCATAAATAATGTTCGTTAAGAGCAAGCCCTTCTATATCGATCTCTTCTTCTTCTGGCGCTGGTAAATTTATAAAATTTGCCACCCGAAATTGTTTGTGTTCTCCAAATTGATTATTTTCTTTTAAAGAGAGACGCTCAAGAGTTGAGGTTTCATCTGAACCCAGCCATAGATATTTTTCTTTCGTAAATAGAACCGCAGAAAGATCGTCTCTATGTTTTGTAAAGTTATTGTTACTGAATGCGAGCAGGACCTGATGTATCAAAGAAGGTGTATTTTGCATTTTACATGAATCGAGCGGTCTTCAAAGGTTTTGTTGTTGCCTGTACAACTATAGCATCAGTATTTACCGTAAGCTTTTTATAAGAATGGGTCTTACCCAATATCAACGGTATTGTGGAGCTTCTACGCGTTGTAGATTCCCAAACCACCTTAAAAAGGTGAGCTA
This sequence comes from Tolypothrix bouteillei VB521301, assembly GCF_000760695.4. Taxonomy (GTDB): domain Bacteria; phylum Cyanobacteriota; class Cyanobacteriia; order Cyanobacteriales; family Nostocaceae; genus Scytonema; species Scytonema bouteillei_A. The sequence continues at coordinate 1,399,641 of NZ_JHEG04000001.1, forward strand.
TATGTAATACCATTTCACCAAACGATCGCTACACAACGAGCCCCCTAGTACCTATAAATAAAAGGAGGTTGGGAGAATCGCATTTGTCTCAAAGATACGCGGGAATTGGTAGAAGTCCTAATTAAGCCACAAATCAATAAAGTAGTTGAATAAACTTAAGAATCTTTCATATGGATGAGTACAACTGATAGAAAAAGACACTAAAGTAATAGAAAAAGCTAAAATATACGTTAAAAAAATCTAAAGAAATAATAGGCTCGGCTATCAAAGCACTATGTACATTTTTAACTAAATGATACTATTCAATAATTTCGTGCAATCAAATATTGGTATTGTAGGTGTATCAACTACTATGACATTAGCTTCAAAACCGAAACTAAAAAAAACTCTAGGAAATTGTGCTCATTCAGCCCTTCAAAAACATTTGAAGAAAACCGTAAAGTGGGAATCAGCAGTTAAAAAAGATAAAGATCCCGAAGCATTGCATCAAATGAGAGTAGGAATGCGGCGCTTGCGTACTAGTGTAACTAGCTTTGCTCCGGCTTTAGATTTGCCAAAAGCAGCTAGCAATAAAAATATTGGGAAAATAGCACGTTGCTTGGGCAATCTTAGAGATTTGGATGTGCTTAAAGAAACTTTGGAAAATCTGTATCAACCGCGTTTACCTCGGAAAGAACAGGAACAATTGCAAACTGCTTTGGATGTGTTGGGCAAACAACGTGAGAATGCTGTCTCTGACGTAAAAGCAACTTTAAAAGATGAACGTTACAAGTCTCTCAAAGAGAAATTGCAAGAGTGGTTAGAAGAACCAATATATCAACCACTTGGATGTATGGCAATTGAGCAAGTGTTACCAGATTTACTTTTGCCCGAAATTAGTGAATTTTTGTTGCATCCGGGATGGCTGATTGGAACACAGTTAGAGGAAACAGAAATTGTTATTTCCAAAAATTTGAAAGCAGCAAAAGTAGAGCAACAATTGGCAGACAATGGGGAAACTCTTCACAGTTTGCGGAAACAAGCCAAACGCCTGCGCTACCAGATGGAACTATTTACTGACATATATGATGAGCCTTACACGGCGTATATGCAAGACATCAAAAGCATTCAAGAAATTTTGGGGGGAATGCAAGATAGCGTTGTTTTGGCAGGATGGCTCGGTCATGCTTTGAAATCTGATGTTCAAACTCAGTTACCCGCACTTGCAGGTTTGCTAGCAGAGAATCGCTATCAGTTATGGCAGCAATGGCAACCTTTACAAGAGCGATATCTAAAAGCTGAGACAAGGCAAAGATTTCATTCCATGATTTTACAAGTCGTTTGATGCAGTGGCGGGAACGCTCCCCCTCACCTTCAGCCCAACTCCCTCAACGGAGTTAAGGGCTCACTTTATATATGGCGAGGAGCTTAGCACGCGTGTATTTTTTTATATATTTCTATGCTGCTTTTATTCAGTTCTTGAGGAAAGTGCTTCTCAAAACAGAATTTAAGCAATCTTTTACGGTGCATTCAAAATTACACCATCTCGAATTCCACATTATGACTCTTGAGAAAATCGTGAGTGAAATGGTCTACAACATTGGTATCGCTCAATTCTAAATTATAAAAATTTACAACTTCATGTTCAAAGTAAGGTCCGGCATGCCAAGTTCCTACTTCTAACTTTATAAAGCAATTTCCTGGGATACGAAAAGCTGCAATATCCTCTAAGACTGGTTCGTTCGCACTATTCTTAGGAGGACAAACTCCCATCAACCAATCTTTTCCTTCCAATGAACCCAAGCATTGAGTGCATTGAACGTGGCGGGTGATTTTATGAAATTTCCGCCCTCTACTTTGCAATTGCATGATATAAAAGCGTGGGATGCCTTTATCTAATAGCAATTGAGCATCTTCTCCATCAAAGTGTTTCCCGTCTTGGCTGGGAAAAATCACTTGTCCGTAGCGGCGAAAGTTCTCAGGGGTTATCCATTGAGCCTGTAACTGCTGAACTGTCTTTGATGTTGTCATGGATCGTTACGTTAGATGGAAAATTGTGGCTTTCTCCTTTATTCTTTATACTTTATACCTCGTGAGAGTATATCTATGACGGCAAACTTTAGCAGGCGTCAGTTTTTTTTATACAGTTCAGCTACCTTAAGCACTAGTTTATTATTGAAAGCTTGCAGTAATAATACAGCAAACACAGGAGATAGTGGAGGATTTAAGATGGCGATCGCACTTCCTGGAGCGATCGCAGATAAAGCCTGGAACCAATCTGGTTATGAGGGCTTACAGCTAGCCAAACAAAAACTGGGTGCGGAAACGGCTTATGTTGAACAAGTTCCACAAGCAGACCAAACAGAAGCACTTTCAGATTTTGCACGTCGGGGGTATAACCTGATTGTTGCTCATGGAGGTCAATTTGATGCGGCAATTAAACAGGTTGCACCCAAGTTTCCCAAAACCTTTTTTCTTGGTGTCAATGGAGCTGTTAGCGGTACCAACATAGCTTCTTTGAGAATAGATCACCTCCAAGCAAGCTACGTCTGTGGAATTATCGGTGCATTAATGACGAAATCTAATAAGTTAGCATATATTGCAGGACAAGAATTTGAAGCAACTCAACAAGAATTTCGTGGTTTTGAATTGGGGGCAAAATCCGTCAAACCCAATATTAAAATTAGCTCTACATTTACAGGCGATTGGAATGATGTTGCTAAAGCAAAAGAAGCAACTGTTGCAATTATTTCTTCCGGTGCTGATGTTATCTATCAGTGGTTGGACAATGCCTCACCTGCTGTCCTGCAAACAGCTAGTGAAAAAGGAGTTTATGCTTTTGGTAACACTCTAGATCAGTTAGAAGTTGCACCAAAAGCTGTTTTGACAAGTGCTGTTAAACGGTTGGATTTAGCAATAGCTTTTTTAGCAGAACTAGCAAAACAAAATCAACTTAAAGGTCAAATTTACACGATAGGTTTAGAAAAATCAGATATACTAAAGTTAGGGAATTTTGGCACGATGGTTCCAAAACCAGTTCAAGAGAAGGCGTTAACCACAATTCAAGAAATTGTTAATAAGAAAATTACTTTTGAAAAATGTCAAGAAGGTGGCAAAAATACCCGTTGTGTGAAAAAAGTAGGAGTATAACACGCAGGCTAGACCATGCCTGAGGAGGGCTAATGAGCAGTAAGAAGCAGTTGAAACTGGGCGCTTTCATGCGTCCCGTTAGCATACATACAGGCGCTTGGCGCTATCCTGGAGCTTTGCCTGATGCCAATTTCAACTTCCCAGCGCTGAAACGTTTTATCCAGAAACTAGAGCAGGGCAAATTTGATGCATTCTTCATGGCCGATCACTTGGCGGTTCTCAATATGCCGATCGACGCGCTCAAGCGCAGCCACACCGTCACTTCGTTCGAGCCTTTTACCCTGCTTTCTGCTCTCGCAAGCGTCACCGAACATATCGGGTTGATAGCCAGCGCTTCCACAACCTATGACCAGCCTTTCCACGTTGCTCGCCGCTTCGCGTCTGTTGACCATATTAGTGGCGGTCGCGCCGGATGGAACATCGTTACCACATACAATCCAGATGCAGCCCTCAACTTCGGCTTGGAAGAAGAGTTAGAGCATGACGAACGCTACGTCAGAGCTAGGGAATTTTATGATGTCGTAACAGGTCTTTGGGATTCCTTCGCTGACGATGCGTTCATCCAGGACGTGGGATCGGGGATTTATTTCGATCCCGCAAAACTTCACATTCTGGGTCATAAGGGAAAATATTTTTCGGTGCGGGGACCATTGAATATTGCTAGACCTGTTCAGGGGTGGCCAGTCATAGTTCAGGCGGGAGCCTCTGAAGCAGGACGGCAGTTAGCTGCCGAAACTGCTGAGGTTGTGTTTGCACCAGCTGGGAATCTGGAGGCAGGCAAGGCGTTATTTGCAGATATTAAGGGGCGAGGGCGGGCGATCGGACGCGATCCAGAAAGCATTAAAATTCTTCCAGGTGCTTTGGTTATCGTAGGTGAAACCGTTGCAGAGGCGCATGCCAAGCGTACACATTTGGATAGCTTAGTACACTATGACAGTAGAATAGCCAGCCTGAATATCGCACTTGGCTACGACGTTTCGGGCTTCGACCCGGACGGTCCCTTGCCTGAAATCCCGCACACCAACGGCAGCCAGAGCGGGCGAGAACGAGCGATCGCACTGGCGCAACGCGAGAACCTGACCATTCGACAGCTAGCTCAACGCATCAGTGGTTACGGCGGGCTGGCGTTTGTTGGTACCCCCCAAACTATCGCCGATGAAATGGAGCAATGGCTCATTGAGGAAGGATCTGACGGCTTCAACGTCATGTTTCCTTTTGTTCCTGAAGGACTGAATGATTTCGTTGACAGGGTTGTGCCAGAACTCCAACGACGTGGGATCTTCCGTCAGGATTATGAGGGCAAAACGCTGCGCGAAAATCTGGGACTTGCCCGCCCTGCCAACCGCTTCTTCGAGACCGCTCATTAAATTGATTGGAGAAAACGAATTGTTTATTATACGGAATAGAAAGAATCATGCTACAAATAGATGATTTTAGAGGATAGTTAGGGATGTCAGGAGTGTTAAAGATAGAGATTAAAGCATCTTTAGAAGAACTCAAAGAATTAATATCCTCAAAAAAAACAGGACAGAGCAAAGAAAGATTACAAGTGTTATATTGACTCAAAAGTACACAAAGTCAAACTGTAGATGAATTAGCAGCCTTGACTCAAATCTAGAATTTATCTAGTGCTTCATTATCAATTATTACGGCTACGCAGTTGTTATATTCCTCTGTGCGTTGAATGTGGTGATGCTGTTTGTTTTTGGCAATTTCTATAAAAGATAAAAGCAGCATAACTGCTAAAGGCAACAGCTATGAATCCCGAAAAATACTTCGCACGACTGCGACTACTCAAATTAACTTTAGGGGTGATAGTCCAATAACTGTCGCTAATGACAGTTCCTTGCTTTTCTAACCAGGTTTTCACTACTCCTTCTCCACCCTCAGTCACAAATCCACTCACCGTTACTGTTTCACTTTTTGGATCTTGGTGAACATACTCTTCAATATCACCCTTGTCTAATGAAATAATCAGATGAACCGGGGCGTTCGACTGAGAATTTTCTCTCAATGGAATATAGACTCTAGGCATACTAGTTCCCTTTTGTGTTACTAACACATTGGGGTCTGGATAGCCTGAAATATTGGCGTAAAAACTGTGTTCGGCAATTTTTCCGTCAGTTAGTTGAGCGATGTTAATCGTACCGATATCTTTGCCGAATGATTGCGCTAATGTAATATTCAGTACAACAAACCCGATAATTAAAATAATTATCGGCACAAGCGCATTTTGTAGAAGTCGGTTTTTTGTCAAATCATCAATTACATTCCACTCAGCAGAAAAGTTTTTATCTGGATTTTGGCTTTGAACTCGATTACGTAAATAAGTTATGAACGATATAACTGGAATATGAAGGATTATTAAACTTACAGATGACCACTGCTTACCAAATAGACTTATTTGCATTTCTCCCAAAAATTGCACTGGCCCAATATAGTGAAAGTGCCAATATATTGTCAGTGCAAGATAGGCACAATACGCAAGAGATAAATATTTAAATTTTTGATTGTTGCTCATTTGTTAAATTTTGATCGCTGCTTACTTGTTAACCTAAAAGAGGTTAAATCGAGATCCGTACTTAAACGCAAATAGAAAGGGGCAGATATAGCAAACAGTGCAATGTAGCGATCTCTAATTTCAGGGCTGTGGTAGCAAGAGATACTGGGGCAAAAGCAACGGGGGCAGCCTTCTTCGCAACGAGTTTTTAAATTTTTGTCTGGAAATTAGTAAAAACAAACAGACTAGAAAAATTTTTCAACGCTTTTTTTGAAGTACGTTTGCAATATATCAGTATTATAATTTTTGGTGAAAATTCCCCAACAGCAGCATAACTATTTTTGATAAAAATAGCTCTGTTGCAGTCACCATATGACTTAGAAACAATTTTTAAGCAAATCTTTAGTTCCCCACCCATTCAATCAATTAGGACTATATCGCCCTGTTATTAACAACAAAACAAAGCCGAATGGAGAAATTGGCAAACATGGCGGTTAACTGTTAGTGAAATTGAAGATTTAGTAGCACTCGACTTCTTTTCAAATATTCCTGACGACGTTGAGGAGATAATCGAGTCCGACATGGGACCTGTTATTTCTCTTGCTTCTCTCTTAGCAGATCCAGAGCTAACGGCTGTCTACCCAGTTGGAAACATCGTTGATGATAGCGCCATCAGGCATAATGGTATTACGAAAAAGAGTTCCGTCGTCACCGCTAACTCCTTGGAAGAAAGCATCACTGAGATTAGCTCCCGTCAAGTCAGCACGGTCAAATATGGTCAGGGACATTTGAGTTTCCCTCAAATCAGCGTTCGTGAGGTTGACAGCAGTAAAGTCAGTCATTTCCAGGTTAGCACCTCTCAAGTTGGCGTTAGACAAATCGGCACAACCCAGTTCAGCCTTAGTCAAATCAGCACCGCTCAGATTTGCTCCAGTCAAATTAACATAAGCCAAGCAAGCTCTGGACAAATTAGCCCCACTGAGGTCAATATCGCTCAGAACGTTCTGAGTGGGATCGTAGTCACAGATATCAGCAATGCTAAGAACAGCCCCACTCAAGTCAACTCCAGAGAAATCTCGCTCAAGAGCAGCATAGCGCCTGTACAATTCTTCTCCATCCATAACTCAATTCCTGCATTAACTAACACCTATAAAGATAATCTACTAAACCTCTTCGATCCCACCTTAGAGGGATATCTGGCTATTTTACCTGCTTATCAAAGGTAAGGTTTTGGTAGCCAGCTTGTTGGCATCGAGCTTTATTATTGATGGAATAGTGCAGCAGTAGATACGTGGCAGATACTTAACAGTATTTCGTGACCAGTCAAAACACAAAACTACTACTTTTAATTGGGGTAACCCGTACCAAGGGTAGAAATAAGATGAATTTTTCCTCCTTTACAATAGAGATATGTCAGAAAGAAAACTATTATTCAATACTCTTCATTAATTCCCTCGCAATAATATTTCATTTCTTTCCCGTCTTCTCTACTCCCTCATTGAAATGATTGCAAGTACTGTCTCAACACCAAAAGCACCTTCCGTGCGAGAACCGAAATTATGGATGCCAGAACGAGTTTTGTTTACACCAGCTGCTCTGGATGAACCTTGGGGACAGCAAATTCTTCAACGACTGCAGTCTTATAATTTACCGATAGAGGAGTTACCGCGAAATCGCCTTACAGGTTTGCGCGGTGAATCCGAACGTGAAACTTATGATATCGCCAAGCGTACTCTTGCAGTTGTGACGGCTCCGCCTAGTTCCTTCAAGCTTAGCCCCATCCCACCATCTGCTGATTGGCAATTTCACATTGCAGAAGGTTGTCCGGCGCACTGTCAATACTGTTATCTTGCAGGAAGTTTGCAAGGTCCACCAGTCATTCGCGTATTTGCTAACTTACCTCAAATATTGGAGAATTTAGCAGGATACGAGCAACCGGATAAGGCAACATCTTATGAAGCAAGCTGTTATACCGATCCCTTGGGTATTGAACACCTTACGGGTAGCCTTGCTGAATGCATTCGTTATTTTGGGACTCGCGATCGCGCCTATTTACGTTGCGTATCCAAGTTTGATGCAGTGGATAAACTTCTTGAGATACCGCATAACGGTCATACCCGCTTTCGCATGAGTGTGAATGCTGCTCCTGTTTCCGGTCGATTTGAGGGTGGGACTGCATCAGTACCGTCACGACTTATGGCATTGCGAAAGCTAGCCCTACCACAAGAGAGTGGTGGTGGCGGTTATCCCGTTGGTTTGGTTATTGCACCAATTATGCTTGTAGATGATTGGCAATCTTCTTACGAGCGCTTGTTTGACCAGATAAGTGAAGCGTTAGATTTTGATTGCGACCTCACTTTTGAACTGATCTCGCACCGCTTTACACCAGGATCGAAAGAAGTTTTGCAAACTTGGTATCCCCAATCAAAGCTAGATATGGATGAAGATAAGCGCAGTGTTAAACGCAATAAGTTTGGTGGAACCAAGTATGTTTATGAAGCTGACGCGATGAAGACATTACGCCGCTATTTTGAGAGTGAGATTCAAAGACGTTTTCCAAAAGCCAAAATTCTATATTGGACGTAGAGTGGAAAGGGAGTACTAGGGACAAGACCTTTGCCAATTTCTCAAAAACCCTACAGACTCCAAGTCTGTAGCTATATAAAAGAAGCCCACTCGCGTGAGCTAAAACCATTAGCCCTTGCCTTGCGGGCTAATTTTGTATAGCCCCATTCTTTGAGAGTGAGGGCATTTTGGCAGATGAAAACTATGCATATCTAGACAAATCTTTGAAGTAGTTGTCCGCATTCATCTGTAGTTCCATAACTTTTACAACAAACTTTCTCATCACTTTGATACCCGGAGAATGCTTTTTTGATTTTCTTTAAGAGACTTCTACCTGTTTGACCTCTTGAGTCTGTACTTGGTCAAGTGCTGGTAACTTTTGCCCCAAAATCATCACTATTACCATCATTAATAAACTCGTTACCATAATGACGCTCACCACATTTGGATCTTCAAAATTACTCGTACCTATTAACAATGCGGCGGCGAAATTGCGTTGAGCGGTTCCTACTCCTAGTACTCTCTGGGTATCAATACTAGGACCGCCTAGAAGATAACCCACAGTAAAGGAGAAGACAATAAAAATGGCACAAACAAAGATGACACCAGTTTTTAATAAAAAAATAATCTCGTTAAAGTGTACTATCAGCCTCACGACTAAACCTAGAATTAAGCCAAAATTAGATATTTTCAAGGCTATTGTTTGAATATTAAAAGCGTTCGCTTCATATTTTGCCTTAATTAATAACCCAATTCCCAAGGGGATTAACATCAGAAATATTAAGGGTTTGGCAATATCCCAAGAGTTAACTTGTACGCCTTGTAAAACTAATGGTAGTACGAGCGGCATATAAAAGACTGTACCGAACATTAACAACATCATCAGTCCTGTAGAAAAAGCTAAATTTCCCTTGACTATTTGGGCAAGTTTGGGTAATGCTGGAGGACCAGATGCTAATGCCATGACAATTAAACCATCTTTTACGGGTTCTGTAAGAGGTATGACTTGCAGCAGTAAATACACAAAAAGTGGCACTAAGACAAAGTTGGTCAGCAACGAGAAAGTTACCAAACGAACATTACAAAGAGGTTGCCAAATTTGTTGTACAGTTAACTTTAACCCTGTTCCAAACATTGTAGCAACAACAAATGCTAGAAAGGCTATTTTGTCAAGCACTGGGATAATTTCATGCATAAATTTTTAATTTTTTACTGGTTATAAAATATTTTTTTATTCCGATAATGACACAAGAAAGAGGTAATTGATGAATTCTACCGTTTCTCCAAATGTTGGCAGTAGACGATCCCCCTAGCCACTCTTAAAAGGGGAATTTCTGAAAGTTAATGTGTCGCTTTAATTTAGAGAATTGGTATTACCTCTTTATGATTTAATTCAAATTCAAGGTAACTTTCTGTAAATTACCTGTGAATGCAAATGGAACTTGATAAGTTTCACTTGCAGGAGTACCTGTATCTCGACCAACATCAAAGGTTTCATCTAATGCCAATCGATAGGGTACAGTTTTTTGAATTCGACCTTCAGCTACCTGTCGATCGTTGATAAATAACTTCCCAGTTCCTCCTGCACCAACCTCACCGCCATCGCAATCAAAATCAAATCTGATTGTTGATTTCCCTGGAAGTAGTTTTTCAGAAGATTGAATTACATAACGTTCTGCATTGACGAAGTTGTAGAGATATGTCGGTTTACTCTTTTCTAAAAAAAAGCTCCAACCAGCAAAACGTCCCCCTTGGGTTAATAGCACACCTTCTGCACCACGTTCTGGAATCTCCACATCAGCAGTGATGGTGAAGGATCTATTTTTCAAACTTGGTGCGCTCCCTTCTGGAATGGGTGCTACACCAGAATAGTAAGTAAAAGTTTTCTGTCCGGAGGCTGGAGAGGGACGGCTGGTGACATCAAACCGTTCAGAAATGCGATCGTCTAATGGCAAAACTTTATATTGACGGGCTTGTGATAAAAACAATTCTTGCAGTTTTGCCAGTTTCTGAGGATTTTCAGCCGCTAGGTTATTGGCTTCACTAAAATCTTCTTCAATGTTGTACAGTTCCCAAGGGTCTTGTTGGAAATCAGCATTAATTGTACCTTGCCAAGGTAATCGAGGATGACGAGCGGCGGCTATCCATCCTCGATCGTAAATAGCGCGGTTGCCAAACATCTCGAAATACTGGGTTTTACGATGGGAAGGTGCATCAGGATTATCGAAGGTGTAGGCTAAGCTAGTTCCTTCTAGTTTCTGTTGCTTTACTCCGTTAACTTCAGTCGGTACAGTAATTCCTGCAACCTCTAATATCGTGGGAGTAATATCGATTACATGATGGAATTGACTTCGGATTCCACCACGATCTTTAATGCGCTCGCCCCAAGCGACAATCAAGGGATTACGAGTACCGCCGAAGTGAGAGGCGATTTGTTTTGTCCATTGAAAAGGGGTAGCGCCTGCCCATGCCCAGGCTGCATGATAGTGATTAAAGGTTTTGGCACTACCTAAATCATTCAATGAAGCCAGCAGTTGCTCTCGACTTTCAGGTACTTTATTGAAAACTCTTAATTCATTGATACTACCTGCTAAACCGCCCTCTGCACTAGCACCATTATCTCCAACAATATAGAAAATAATCGTATTATCCAATTCACCAATTTGGTCGATCGCATTAATTAATCTGCCAACTTCAAAGTCAGTCTGTGCTAAAAAGCCTGCAAACACTTCCATTTCATGGGCATAAATTCTTTGTTCATCTTTAGATAAGGAATCCCAAGCAGGAAGTTCTTTAGGACGGGGTGTAAGCTGTGCATTAGCCGGAATTACGCCTAGTTGTTTTTGACGGGCAAAGGTTTCTTCTCGCAAACGATCCCAGCCTTCATCAAATTTCCCTTTATATTTGTCTATCCAGGCTTTGGGGGCATGGTGGGGCGCATGGGTAGCACCAGTCGCTAAATAGGTGAATGTTGGTTTATCAGGGGCTATGGATTGTTGAGAGCGAATCCAGGCGATCGCACGATCTACTAGATCTGAAGTCAAATGGTAATCGGGGTTATTCATTGGTGGTGCAACCCGTTTAGTATTCTCTACTAAAGCCGGACTCCATTGATTGGTATCACCACCTAAAAAACCGTAAAAATACTCGAATCCCAACCCTGCTGGCCAGCGATCGAAAGGACCAGCTGCGCTAGTTTCATAATCTGGCGTGTTGTGCCATTTACCGAAAGCAGCAGTATTATAACCATTTTGCCGCAATATTTCTGCTACTGTAGCAGCACTCTTAGGTAAGATAGTTGTGTACCCGGGAAAGCCTGTTGCTAATTCCTCAACAACTCCCGTACTCACTGAGTGATGATTGCGTCCAGTCAACAAAGCTGCTCGTGTAGGGGAACAAAGGGCTGTGGTATGGAATTGGTTGTAACGCAATCCTCTTTCTGCTAAGCGAGTCAGATTTGGTGTTTCTACAAGTCCACCAAAGGTACTTGCTTGCCCAAAGCCCACATCATCAAGCAGTACTAACAGCACATTCGGGGCTTTTTCTGGTGCAGCGATTGGGGCGGGAAAGTCTGGTGTTGACTCGGGATAAGTGGTGCCGATTTTACCCTGAAAGAACGGTTGGGGAACAGGCAGTACCTTGGCTGTATCTGCTAGAGCAGGGCTAATAAGGGTGGCTAAGCTGATGACAACAGATACGGCGATACTTGTTGCGAGCAAAGCGAACGCCCGTAGAATTAAACGTAGCATGCATTCAATAACCTAATTACTTCAAGTTTTGCGCTTGGTGCTGTTCTACAAGGGAACGGGAACAGGGAAACAAAGCTTTAATTGTTTGAAAGGCTAATAATTAGAGTATCATATCGGTTACAGCTAACAATCACAAATAAATCAGCTTTTTAGGGATATCCAAGAAATAAATTATTCATCTTGTGGGACGGGCGTCCTCGCCCGTTCTTTATTAGTAACGGGCTAGAAGCTTGTGTCCTATTGCGATCGGGATTGGACTCATTGCCTTTGCACTATCGACAGAGGTCTTGCTTTCGTTGTTGATGCTAGTGGTGGTTGGCGGCGGTGGAATACTTCAGGTTTCTTGCAGTAACACGATTGTCCAAACCCTAGTAGAAGACGATAAGCGTGGCAAGGTGATGAGTCTTTATTCTCTTGCTATGATTGGCACGTTACTTTTAGGTAACTTAATAGCTGGTAGTCTAGCACACTACATTGGCGCTCCTAATACAACAATCAGAAGTGGTATTGTTTGCCTTTTAGAATCGGTTTGGTTTGCGCGACACTTACCCCTTCTCACAAGTTGGATTGTTAATCGAACTAGCCACAATTTAAAAAGTACGGTAAACTGATAGAATAATAGTAAAATAGAAATAAACTCTGAAAAATTCTTATGAGCAACGAGCACATAAAAGTAAAACAGGTAACTGGTTTCATTGGTGCTGAAATTAGTAGTGTCAATCGTTTGCGATCGCAAGCGGTTGAAGGTGAGCCGTTCGGTGTCGAAGCCCCAAACATCGTACAGAAGAAAGCAGAGAAGGTAGAAGCAGAACCAGTACTTTCGTAAGCTACAGATATTAAAAAAACCTGCCTTCGGAGGTTTCGTTTATATAGCCGCGATTTCTAATCGCTTGGGCTGAATTAAATTTTACTCAAAATTCAATTATGATTGCTAGAGTACAGAGCAAAAAGCCATAGAAACTGCTTTCAAAGCATTAGAATTACTTATTTTAAAAAGCAATTAATAAATGAATCAATCATAATACACTCATTTGATTGTAATTTGCTACAATCCTATATCTTTAATAAGATATAGGATTGGTATTTTATTTCTGAAAAACCGACCTACTTTTGAAGAGATATAAAATCAAATGTAGTGTTTTGGAGAAATTAGTCAATTTTTTATAAACTGAGCTAATCGAAATAGTACTAAACTATATTTCTAAATTTAAAAACTCAATTTTTTAATATAAATGGAGAAGATAGTATTTGGGGGTAGTTGCAATCTCTAACTGGAGAAAGAAGAGTCCTTGCAGGCAGAATGGCATTATGAAATTAAGTAAAGCTTAACTTTGACTCAATCTACTTTGGTTGGAAAAAGATTCAAGCTAATAGATTCCGATCTAATTCCAAAAAGATAGTTTAAGTCAGAGTCAAGAAGCTAAACTCATATTGCTAATTTTAAGCCACTGCCTACAAGGTATTAAATACGGCTTTTAACTCAATTCTTTACTCCAATAAGAACATGAAACGTTTAATTTTTGGTAGCTTATCTGCGTTGTTGCTCTCTACTTCTACTCTGCCTGTTTTTGCCACTGAAAAGACATCGGTCAATCGTGTGGAATCGAGCAATACTCAATCAAGTATTACTCAACTAGAACCTTTAGAGCTTGTTAATTTAGCTTATCAAGGTTACTTTAGTCAACAAGGAATTCCTGGCTATAGTGATTTTCTTCTGGCTATTCGACAAAAAGAAATTAGTGCTGAAGATATTGTTCAAGTCGCTGTTAATACCAGAAAAGTACCATCACAAGCTTTGAGTGATGAAGAATATTTAAATGCAGTTAAAGTCAAAGTAGATGCATTAGCTAACACCGCAGATGGAAGTTTTAATTAGTCATAAAAGAATTAACAGGAACCAAATGAGAAATAGATTTAGCATTAGCCGAAGCTGTAGCTAGATAAACTAACTGTGTTCCAGCCGCTTGTGCAAAAACTAGCGGCGATTCGTCTGTAGATGCAATATCAAGTCCACCTGCATTCAAAGCTTCTAATTGTTGAGGATCTGCTGCAAATTCAGGGCATTCTAGCTTATATCTAAGATATTCTAATCTTTTTTAAAGAGTGCCTTGTTTTTCTAAGATTGCGAGTGAAGTCAGTTATTTAGCGCGTACTACTCTTACGACTTTTATATCTCTAGCAGCAAGTTTTGTACTACCTGTATTAAGTGTAGATGCTTTTTCTTGCTTTTGAGTACTCTTTACCGATTGCTTGCTACTAAATAAAAAAGTAGCGATTACAAGGCTATAACCTACAGGCATCTGCCAAGCGAGGTGGAGCCTTCCTTATGGCGTTCCCACGCGGAGCGTGAGAACCTTCGTGCCACGCTTCGCTATCAGGACTGGACTCACCAGTCGCCAGGACGTGAGAAAACCCTCCGGGTTCGCCCTTCTCCTTACGGAGACGCTAAGCGCAAAGCGCACGCTCCGCGACGAACGCGTTGCAAAGCTATGCCCGCAGGGCTATACGGGTATCTCAGGAGCACAGACGCTATGTGCAAGGCACACGCTTCGTGATGCCTTTATGCCATGCCCGAAGGGCTATATGCCAGTCCCCAGGGCGCAGGAAACTTGTCTACAGGGCTGGACTCACCGCCTACACGGACTTAATCATAAAGGGGGTACAAGAGGCGGATTTAGTATTACCCGTCAACAATTCCTTAGAGCCTAAATTTGTAAATTTAAATTACTTGTAGGTGCATAAAAATATATTACATAAATCCTATCGATTTACTGTAGATTTTTAACTTTCATAATGTTACAGTATTTAACAGATTCAAGAAAACAGGTGAAACACATGGCTGACATTGTTGATACTGCTGTTAATGCCGGTTCCTTTAACACTCTAGTTGCTGCAGTTAAAGCTGCCAATTTAGTAGATACACTAAAAGGCGCTGGTCCATTCACTGTTTTTGCGCCTACAGATGAAGCTTTTGCTAAGCTTCCAGAAGGTACGGTAGACGGATTACTTCAAGACATTCCAAAGCTCACACAAATCTTGACCTATCACGTTGTTCCTGGCAAAGTGACTTCATCTGAAGTAGTTAACTTAACTTCAGCGACTACTGTTGAAGGATCGTCCGTGAAAATTGATGCTTCTAATGGTGGCGTCAAGGTGAATGATGCAATAGTTACAACACCTGATGTTACTGCTGATAACGGTGTTATCCATGTCATTGACAAAGTGTTGCTTCCTGCATAAGCGATCATCCCATATTGGCAAATATAGCTTCAGAATAGAATTCTGGAGCTACACAAACGCTCGTCCACGGAGGTGGACTTAATATGAAGTCCTTGTCTTGCGGACGATCGCTTGTATAACCACGATTTCAATCGCTCAATGTTTGTTCCAAATTGGGATTCTCCCTTAACAAGCATGCCATTCGGAACGAAACCCAACATGAATTCTCCCTTGTGTTGGGTTTCTCCACGGTCAGCCCAACCTACGTTAATGAATTTTATTATGAGTAATCACCTGCACTTGATATTATGCCAAAAGCCCGATCGTCATCGACCGGGCTTTTGATTGGGGTAAGTCCCCTTCTGTTCGTTATATAAGTGATGTAAGGTTTCGGTATAAGTTGCTTATCTAATAGTGTCTACTACTCAAGCCACAACCATTCCGGAAAAAGACCGAGCTTTTTTTTCGTGAAAAATAAAGTATAAAGCTCGAAAAATGAAACAATGCCCAAAAACCAGGGATTTCACCAGCTTGAAAGGATGAAAAAGTTCATCTTTCACCCTGTATTCTTTATTTTTTCTTCATTATACGTGTCCCAATAATAAACCAATTCCCGCAAAGGCAATGAGCACACCTTGAATAGCACGGGAACTGACTTTCTCACCCATCCACATAGCAATTGGTAAAATAAACGCGGGGCTGGTAGCACAAAGTGCTTGCGCCACTCCTGTCGCCGTGTACTTGAAAGCGGTTTGTTGCAAGCACCCACCCACAAAGGTTCCAAAAAAAGCACTTATAGTAACTGTACCCATGGGTAATCCACCAAATATCTTCTGTTGTTTTCTGTGCGGGAAATGCTTTCTTTTTTGAAGAAAATACCACAGTAACAATACTGCAACGCCTGCACTTAGACGCAGTAGCGTACTCCATAAAGGATTGATACTCGTTTGAGTTAAAGCAGCTCTAGACAAGACGGCTCCAATAGCCTGTCCCATAGATGCTAAAACACCGAATATAATTCCTGTTTGCAATTTGGGAGATCGATTGCTATGGCTCTTTTCAGAATTCTCTTCGCCTATGACCCAAGCAACCCCAACAAGAGTAACTCCCATACCCAACCAGTTAATGAGGCTGAGGCTCTCATGCAAGTAAGCATAAGCTAGTAAAGCAGAGAAAGGAGAAGTTAATGTTTGCAAGAGCAAAGCCCGCCTGGGTCCAAGACAGTAAAGTGCTTGAAAATAACAAGTATCGCTAAAACAAATTCCTATTACACCGCTTAACAACAAAAATCCAATACTTACAGGATTTAAAATTGGGAACCCAATTCCTTGCCAAAGTATAGTTAAAACAATAGCAACAATTCCAATTGACGCTTTCAATAAGGTCATTTTCCAAGGAGAAATTTTTTGACCTAAGCCGTTATCCACGATCGCAGTAAATGCCCAAATTGAAGCAGCACTTAGTGCTGCAATTTCCCCTAAAGAATTTATTAATAAATTGACAAACATAAAAAACTAAATATAATTGTCAGTTTGAAATATATGTCTATTTCTGGTGAAATTTTCCCCAAAGGATAAATCATATATTTTGCTAATTTCTCTGGTAATTTCAAGAAGTCATATTATTGAAATCAGCATTTAGAATTATGGTTCAAGATTCTGACACTAGGCTGAGGATTAACACTGATGTTCTTAGAGATAAAAGATACTAGTTATGACTGAAACTTGTGGGTATTTGCCTGCAAGGGTAAAATTTCCTATAAAAGCAGAAAATACCTGTATTTTTGTTGGAAGTGACCCGTTATTGTTCTACTTTGTAACAAACTTATGCAATCTTAGATCGAGATGACTTGTACTGATAAACTGTAAAAATGCCGTACTTGTGCTTGGAAAAAATTACCAAAAGCTTTGGCTCATTCGTAGCTAATGACAACGTTAGCTTTAGTGTTGAATATGGAACCATTCATGCCATATTGGGTGAAAATGGTGCAGGTAAGACTACGTTAATGAATATTCTCAGTGGTCTGTATCAACCTGATGGCGGTCAGATATATTTGGAGGAAAAAGCTGTCAAAATAACTTCTCCAAGTGCAGCTATTACATTGGGTATTGGCATGATTCACCAACACTTCATGCTAGTTCCGCAGTTAACTGTTACAGAAAATATTATTTTGGGGACATCAAATAGCTGGCGTCTCAATTTCCGTCAAAAAAAACAAGAAATAGCAGCTTTATGCCAAACTTACGGCTTAGATGTTGACCCAACGGCTAAAGTAGGCAATTTACCAGTGGGAGTGCAGCAGCGAGTTGAAATTCTCAAAGTTCTTTATCGTAAAGCAAAATTATTGATTCTTGATGAACCCACAGCAGTCTTGACACCGTCGGAAGTCGCATCCTTAGTGGCGACTTTGCGACAACTAGCAGCTAGCGGACATATCATTATTTTTATCAGTCACAAGTTGGATGAGGTGATAAGCTTGTGCGATACAATCACGGTTTTGCGTCGGGGAAAAGTAGTTGCAAATACGACGACTCAAGAGATAACTGCTCAAAAATTAGCTGAATTGATGGTTGGGCGTGAGGTGGCTCTGAAGTTAGATAAATTGGCTGCAACACCAGGGAAAGTTGTATTGTCAGCACGGGAATTATACGTCGTAGATGACCGAGGTGCGCTCGCAGTTCGTAATGTCTCATTTGAACTGCGATCGGGGGAAGTTTTGGGAATTGCGGGGGTAGATGGTAACGGACAGCGAGAATTGGCTGATGCATTAACTGGCTTGCGAACTGTGAAGCACGGAAAAATTGCGTTGAGTTCCGATTCTTTGTCACAAAGAATTTTAGGATATATTCCAGAAGATAGGCAAAAAATGGGTTTAGTATTGCAGTTTAATATTGCTGAAAATCTGATTTTGAAAGCTTTTAGGAAATTGCCCTTCTGTCGTCGCTTTTTGTTACAGGGTAAAGCGATAAAGAATCATGCCAAGTCTGCTATGCAAGAGTTTGATATCCGGGCGAGTAGCGAAGCCGTCAAAGTCAGTCAGCTTTCAGGGGGAAATCAACAAAAAGTGGTGCTAGCAAGGGAACTTGCAGGGGAACCAATGTTCATTGTGGCTATGCAACCAACACGGGGACTCGATGTAGGTGCAACTGAAGCAGTACAGCAACGATTATTAGCCCAACGCGATCGCGGTGCTGCTATTTTGTACGTCTCCACAGAGTTAGAGGAAGTTATGGCGATCGGCGATCGTATTGCGGTGATGTATGGGGGTGAGTTTGTTGCTATTTTGGATGCAAGAACCACTACTGTAGGAGAAATTGGGTTTTTAATGGGAGGGGGGACGAGGGAACAAGGAGGACAAGGGAGACAAGGGGGACAAGGAGAGAATCACAGGTATGATACTTAACTTGGATAAATTCAAAAGAGAATTAAGGAAATATGACCAATGACAAACGACTTATCTTATCCCCTATCTTAGCGATCGCAGCAGCACTGCTCGTTGGTGCAATTCTTATTTTAATTGCTGGAGCAAATCCTATTGCTGCTTACACGGCTTTGTTTCAGGAGTCTTTGACAACATACTTTGGTTTTGGCAATACGCTAACCAAAATGGCACCATTATTGTTAACAAGTTTGGGGGTTTTAGTCGCTCTACGTGCTGGCCAGTTTAACATTGGTGGAGAAGGGCAAATTTATCTCGGTGCTTTAGGAAGTGCTTTGGTAGGGTTGTACGTTACCGGATTGCCTTCATGGATTCATATTCCTTTAGCATTGACTTCTGGGTTCTTGTTTGCAGCAATTTGGGGTTTCATACCGGGTTACCTGAAAGCCATGCAAGGAGTTAATGAGGTAATCTCAACTCTGCTGTTAAACTACATTGCTTTTAACTTTATTAGCTATCTCGTACAAAATCCTCTAAAAGCACCTGATGCACCCAGCCCTTATTCCTCAGAAATTGCTCAGTCTGCTTATTTACCCATAATTTTACCAGACAGTCTTGCTCATGCAGGAATTTTACTGGCGTTACTGGTTGCAGGGATTGTCTGGGTATTGTTGGTGCTGTCACCTCTAGGTTATCAAATTGCTGCCGTGGGATTTAATCCTGTAGCTTCGCGTTACGGTGGTATTTCTGTAAAACGCACCATCGTGCTTGTTATGGCGCTAGCAGGTGGTTTAGCAGGATTAGCTGGGGCTATTGAGGTGATGGGAGCAAAATATCGCCTATATGAAGTTGTTTCTCCCGGTTATGGATTTGATGCGATCGCCATAGCATTCCTCAGTCGCGGTAGTGTAACAGGTGTTGTATTCGCTTCTCTGTTTTTTGGTGCTTTAAGGAGTGGTGCAAACGTCATGCAACGCAGCGCTGGGGTTCCGGTAACAGTAGTTTATGTCATTCAAGGTTTGACGGTGCTGTTTATTGCTGTTAGTCTGGCAATAGAAGGAAAAATTAGGGCTAATAGCTAATGGCTAATGGTGAGTCCAGGGAAAGCAGGCGGGTTTCCCGCGCCCTGGGAACTGGCGTATAGCCCTGCGGGCATAGCTTCGCAACGCGAAGCGTCTCCGTAAGGAGATACCCGAAGGGCTAATGGCTGATGGCTAGTACGTGAAGGCAGAAGTATGTAGAGCGGGCAGAAGGCGCAAACGCTTATTACTGAATCTTTTCTCTCAATCCTAATGGTATAGCTATTTCCGCCATGCTTTACTAATGGTGCAATTAGCTATTAGCTATTAGCCATTAGCCATTAGCCATTAACAAAATGATTAACTTCTTTTCCGATTATTTAGTGTCTAGTCTGCGCCTTTCAGTACCTCTCGCATTTGCAGCACTGGGGGGTCTGTTCTCAGAAAGGTCGGGGGTATTGAATATTGCTTTGGAAGGAATGTTATTAATTGGTGCTTTTACAAGTGCTGCTGCAACTTTTTACACTGGTAATGTCTGGCTTGGTGTCCTTGCTTCCATCTGTGTTGGAGGATTGACGGGATTACTTCATGCTTTTTTATCTGTGTCTTTACGTGTGAATCAGTTAGTTTCTGGACTAGCAATCAATCTTGTTGCTTCTGGTTTAACATCATTTCTGTCTCGGTTGGTATTTGGTGGTGGGAATGCTCAAGGTATCCCAGGAATTAACCCAATTAGGGTTCCTCTTCTTGCAGATATTCCAGTTATAGGAGCTTTACTTTTCCGACAAGATGTTCTCGTCTACTTACTATTTCTCTTAGTTTTTCTCAGTACATATGTATTGTTTCACACTAGCTACGGTCTAACTTTACGAGCTGTTGGCGAATATCCCAGTGCGGCTGATACATCTGGCGTTTCAGTAGAACGGGTACGTTACTTGGCTGTCATAACGAGTGGTTGTCTGACTGGGTTGGGTGGTGCTTACTTAAGTTTAGTGCAAGTCAAATACTTTGCTGAAGGAATGAGTGCAGGCAAAGGTTTTATTGCCATTGCAGCACTTATCTTTGGTCGGTGGAATCCTATAGGAACGGCTTTAGCTTGTTTGTTATTTGGCGCAACTGAAGCTTTACAATTGCGAATTCAAGCATTGGGTGGAAAGCTCCCCTATCAGTTTTTAATTATGCTACCTTATGCGATCGCACTCTTTGCCCTAATGGGAAAAAAGAACAAGTCTACTCCTCCTGCTGCATTGGGCGTACCTTATTGGAGAGAAAAGAATAGATAAGCTGATAACCATAAATATTAACACTCCTGACTCTCAAGTTCACTTAAATTTTTCAATACCTCTTGACTAATTGTCTGTTTAAGATAATCATATTTGCTTGATGCTGCCGCTAGCCTGCTGTATTCTTCCCTGAAAATTAGCGCAGATACAGTACCTAGTGAATTAAAGGCGAGTTCTATCTATGTTGAGCCGCGCACAGCCGCTTGAAAGGAGCCTCGTACATCTTTCAAAAAACAGATTCTCTAAAAGATGTTTTAGTGAATAAAGTCTTGATATGTAATCTTTTCAAAGGCAACTATTATTTATGGATAGACAGCCATTAGTTTTGGTTGTAGAGCAAAATCTACACTATTTAGAATTAGTCAACTCTTATTTTAAGATACTTAAGTTGCCATGTATTTGTGCAAAACAAGGAGTCAAGGCTTTAATTTTGGCACAAACACATCAACCGGACTTAATTTTACTAGATCCTGCGCTCCCTGATTTAAGTGGACTACAAGTGATTCATTACTTGAAGCATACTCAAAAGACAATGGCAATTCCTATCATTGGGATGACAGCTTCAATAAAAGAACAAGATGGAAATAATCTGCTTCTTGCTGGTGCCGATCGCTATATTCGTAAACCTTTCTATCTTCACGAGTTACAAATAGCTATAAATTGCTATTTTAGTAACCTGAAATCCTCTAATTAGCTTTAGGAATGCTCTCTCGATTCCGTACTTCTGGTAAGTCCTCTAAAACAACTAAAATTCCAGTACGTTCCGTCGCCAAACTTGTATTACTTATTAAATCTAGAACAGATTTTTGAACAACTTCTTCAATTATTTTTTTGATCTGAGGACTGATAATTTTGTTTAAATTTATTCGCACTTGTTCGGCTAAAGAATCGCAGCCTGCTGTCTTTAAAACTTGTTCCGAGCGGGTTACAGAGTTTTCTATAGAAATTACTAGTTCTGTATCAAAAAATTGACAGATAATTTTACCTGGACGATGTCCCAATTCCTTATTATAAAAGGAACGGAGTCGATTTGTAATTTCTCTTTCTAGTTCTCCAATGGTAGGTTTAGACATTTCTTCTACTAACATCAAAATAGTTACCTGAGTAAAATATAAAGCGCTCGTGTTAGAATGCTATAACTATTGTAATTTATTATATATTTTAGAGTTGTAAAGTATAAAATTCTACGAGTTATATAAGAGAATGTTTGAAAAGTCTTTTCATCAATAGCAAAACATTTAAGAGCCCCCTAAATGTCATGAGAAATTGGGGGACTTTAAGAGTATTTATCCCTCTTTATTAAGGGGAGATAGGGATCGCTAAGTTCCTAAAATCACAGCTAACCACTTTTCAAACAACCTCTAAGAACTTTATCAAACCTAAATTTCTGGCATTTTGCAGGTATGGCGAAAAAGCTAGTGTGGCAATAACTAGAAGAGGTATATGTAGTAACTTTAAATATAGAAATAAAGGTATTTTACTTTGGTACGAATGCCTCAGAATCCATGATTAATTGCCATCTTTTAATTAACCGGACTTAAACGGGTTGATGTAAAAAATTGATACAAAAGTAGTTCAAAATATGGTGAGTGGTTATTAGTAGCTACTAACTTCTAACCATTCACCACTAAACTTTTATAGAGAATTGCCCAATTCTTAAGAGGAATAGGAATGCGTTATAACTCCACAGGCTATCCGTCCTCCACCTGCTTGTGCTGCTAGCCCTTCTGCTTGTTGTAAATCCTGCAATTGGTGAATGATAATTGCGCTGCCATTGTCGTCAAATACAGTGACAGGGCTTTCACGTAGAGTGACGCGGCTGGTTACTACATTGTACTTTGCGTAACCGTTTTCATCGACATATAAGTTTGGTAAATCACCTGAATGGAAGGGATGGTTGGCTTCGACAGGAACTTCCGAACCAAAAGGACCGGGGTCAAAGTGTCCGCCACTGGTGGTGAAAGCAGGTTGGACATCGGGATCGCAGACGCCTGCGGAATGAATGTGAAGCCCGTGCAAACCGGGTGTCAGATCTCCTTGGATCTCACCTTTAATTTGTACAGATCCATCTTTTCGCTCTATGAAAAATAAAGTACCAGTGATGTTTTTACCTTCAATGTAAGTTTGTGCTACTGATAGACCCTGTGCCATGCTCGGTTGTATGACTGCAAGTTTGGTAACTATTATCAAGCCAAGAGTAAGCCCGAGGACAAATATATGCTTTATTGGTAATTTAATCTTCATGACTTGTTGTGGTACTGATAAATTGTCTGTGTAGGTTGGGTTGAGCAAAGCTCGAAACTCAACCTACACTAAGGTCTGTTTGGACGTTACCATTAACCCTATTCATTTAGATAGTACCTCGCGTGGGTATATTTCCATTTGACATAAATTTAGGAAAACATCTTGGAGAAAAATAATATTGCGTGTTGTCTGTGAATTGCTAACTGAAAACTCAGAACAAAAGAGAATGGGATATTTTTGGAACAAGTGAAGTACTGAGCGCGTCCTGAAAGCGGACAACAATTGCTCAAAATCAGGCTACTGAGATGCTGACAATTGTTACGACTTATAAATCTGGTTAAAAAAACTGTTATCGTTGCCCAGACGAAGGTTGCTAATGGAAAGCCTAAATTCTTCACAACAAACCCAGCAAGTCACAGGACTAAACGAACAAACAACTTTAGTGTCGCAGCAAGAGGCGATCGCTACTCATTCCACTCAGACAACAACTCATCACAAAAAATCTGTCTCGCCCTCTGCAAGCCATATAGTCCCTAAAGTGACAATTGGCGTGTTGTTAGGTACGGGAGCGATCGCTTCTGGGGTGTACGGTTATCGTTCTTGGGAATTTGCTCAAAAATATCAAGTCACTGACAATGCTTTTATCACTGCAAATATTCAACCCGTTACATCACGTGTATCGGGAATAGTCACAGAAATTGCTATAAATGATAACCAAATGGTATCTCCTGGAGCGGTGTTGGTGAAACTCGATTCCCGCGATTATGAAGTCTCTGTGTCCCAAGCAAAAGCGTCTCTAGAGTTAGCCAAACAACAAGCAGCACAGGTACGAGAGAGTATGAAAGCTGCGGTTATTAACACAATTAATATTCCAGAACCAATTGCCACAAAATCTGCAAAGACAGGAACACAGGGTGCTAAATCAACCAGCAAGAACAAACAAGTCCAACAACCCGAGCGCATACAGAAAGTCTCGCAGTTGACACCCGCTAACCAGCAAAAAGAAATTGACGAGCAAAAGTACAAAACCGCTCTCGCTGCGATCGCGCAGAAAGAAACTGAGTTAAAAAAAGCACAACTCCAGTTATCCTACACTAAGATTGCTGCGCTGCTACCCGGAAAAGTAGGTAATAAAAACGTTCAAATAGGACAGCAGGTGCAACCAGGACAAACCCTGATTACAGTTGTAGAACCAAATCCTTGGATTGTGGCTAACTTTAAAGAAACACAGTTAGAAAAAATACAGCCCGGTCAAAAAGTAGATATCAAGATGACAGCTTTCCCCAGCCACAAATTTCGTGGTACGGTGGAGAGTATGTCTCCTACATCTTTTGGTAAATTTACTCCTTTGCCACAAGAGAGTCAGGTATCATCATCTACAAAAAATTTGGACGAGCAAAGAATACCTGTCAAGATAGTGTTTGAGCCGCAGAGCATTCGCGGTTTTGAATCGCGCTTAACTCCCGGAATGTCAGCAACTGTCACGGTTACAATTAAGTAAGTTTTTTTGCCATAAATACCAAGGTGTTTTGTAAGAATGGTGTTAAGATGGTTACCTTAACTATTTCTTTAGATTAACACCTTTGCTCTGACTGCAATGTTGATTCAAAACCAGGAGTCTGAGAATAAGTATCAAGATGTAACCCTGGCAGTTCTGGAGGATACACAAACCCTCAAAAATCATGCTGATTTATTGATTGTTGATGATAATATCGCTAACCTTACTCTACTTTTTACTATTCTCAGTCAACAAGGATACAAAGTTCGGAAAGCGCTCGGTGGTGAAGCCGCGTTAAAAACAATTTTCTTAGAGCCACCCGATCTCATTTTGTTGGATATTAAAATGCCAGGGATAGATGGGTATGCTGTTTGTACCCAATTAAAAGCATCTCCTCAAACTCGTGAAATTCCCATTATCTTCCTGAGTGCTTTAGATGAAGCAGTCGATAAAATTAGAGCTTTTGAGGTTGGAGGTGAAGACTACATCACCAAACCGTTCCTAGCGGAAGAAGTTTTGATCCGAATTCGCTATCAACTTAATATTCAAAAGCAACGCCAACAACTTAAGGAACACAATCGGCTGCTGCAAAAGGAGATTCAAGAGCGAAAGCAAGCTGAAGCAGCAACTCAGCTGTTGTTAACCACAATTCATGCTGTTCATCAAGCATCTGATTTTAAGGATGCTTTAAAAATCCTTTTATGTATGGTACGTCAAGCCATCGATTGGGATTACGGCGAAGGTTGGATTTTAGATGACGGTACGATTACTTTACAACTGAGTCAAACTTGTCACGATCCAATGCACGATTTATCACTTATGCAATTTCATCAGGCGCGATTGGGCATAACCTTTACTGATGGTGTTGGATTGCTGGGTCGGGTTTGGGTCACTCAGCAATCGGAGTGGATTGAAGATGTTTCACAAAAGCAAGCGCCTGTTTTTTTGAGGACGGAAGCAGCTAATCGTGCTGGATTGAAAGCGGCTTTTGGTGTGCCAATTGTGTTGCAGGAGCAAGTGCTTGCTGTTTTGGTTTTTTTCAAGCGATCGCCATTGCCTTACGATCCAAAGTTAGTACAATTAGTTAATGCTGTTGCGATTGAGCTAGCTGAATTTATACAGCGAAAGCAAACAGAGGAAGCATTGATACGCACCAACCACGAACTACAGCGCTTGGCGACTCTGGATGGGTTAACACAAGTCAACAATCGGCGCTGTTTTGATGAAGTACTGGAACGGGAATGGCAAAGGCTTCAACGCAGACAGGCTTTTTTGGCATTAATTATGTGCGATATCGATTATTTCAAATTCTATAACGATTGCTACGGTCATGTAGCAGGGGATAATTGTCTTAAAGAAGTCGCTCATGCGATCGTGCGTGCGTGCAAACGTCCCGCAGATTTAGTTGCTCGCTATGGTGGAGAAGAATTTGCTGTACTGCTTCCCGAAACTGATATAGAGGGCGCTATTTGCATAGCACAACAGATCCGACAGCAAGTTGCCAAGTTAGCCATTCCTCACGCAGGCTCTAGAGCAAGTACTCACGTAACACTTAGTATGGGAATTGCTAGCTTGATTCCTACACCAGAGTCTTTGCAGGAAAAGCTGATCGTTACTGCCGATCGAGCACTCTATAAAGCCAAAGCACAAGGACGCGACACCTATCACATATGATCTTTGAGTTTATCGCTCGGAAAGTTTTTGTGAGAGTAGCACAATTCATTTTTTGACACGAGCCAGTGCATCCTCAGCCGCCGCCTTTTCAGCATCTTTTTTGCTGCGTCCCTTACCTTCGCCGTATACGCGATTATTTACAAGTACTTTGGCTGTGAATTCAGGAGCGTGGGAAGAACCACCAGCTTGGACTGTAACATATTTGGGAGGTGTTTGAGTCACATTACGCTGTACCCATTCTTGAAACTTATTCTTTGAATCTATGCTAGAGCGAGATTCAACAACTTTTTGTGGTACGGAATCAAAAAGTGGTTCTATAATTTGACGAACCGCTTCTGTATCTGAATCGTTGTCTAAGTAGTAGGCGGCTATGACTGCTTCAAAGGTGCTGCTAAGCAAATTGGGATTGTGGTACCCACCTTCTCGAATCGCTCCTTTGCCCAACCGCATCCTTAAGTCTAAGCCAACTTCCATAGCAAACTTTGCCAGTTGCTTTTCATCAACAAGTGCGGAACGTCGCCGAGTGAGTTCGTCTTCTTCCTTATCTGGATGGCGGCGATGGAGATATTCAGCACTTAAAAAAGTTAGCAAAGCATCTCCTAGAAATTCCAGACGTTCGTTGTGTTCTCCTGCATCTGGGTTTTCATGGACATAAGAACGGTGAGTGAGAGCATGGCGCAAAAGTTTTTCATTTCGGAATGTCAACAGTTTGTGCATTGGTCTGTTTGATTGTTAGGTGTGATGTGCGTGTTATGGCAATCTTATTTGAATTATGGAAATTTTAACGAACCGCAGAGGCGTTGAGGGCGCTGAGGGAGGAAAGAGGGGATTTCAAAAATTAAACTGGGTTCCTATTACAGTACAGGTATTTGTCTGAGAAGTTTAGTAATTCGCTAGCTATCTACATGAGAAATTCTAGGTGACTCTATCAAAGGCAAAACCCAGTTTCTTAAAGTCACTTTGTTTTTAAAATTTATAGAATTTTTAGATTTAGGGCACTTCAAATTACTTAAAGTCAATCGCAAATTTTCCCGACACACAGTCTACCTTTGCCAGTCATGATGCGATCGCTTATCTTAGTCTCCGTACAATTTACTGGTAACAAATACTGTTTTTCTAGAAATATTAATTTATCCGAGAGCAAACAATTTAACTTTCTGTCTAATATACCTGAAGAGATTCGGAGTATTCTTAAGGGCAAAAATCCTTATCCTTCGCTTTCAAGCCCTCTCATTGCTCAGACAGAAAATGAGAATTTATTCTTCAAAGAAAATGTTTTCGCTGCTGGGGTGCAGTTTCCCAGTGGGTTCGTCAATGAAGACGCCATCACACCAGGTAACATGGCACTTGAAACTAGGTTCTTCACCAGAAGCGCCAAAATTAGCGCCTTGGAAATTGGAACAAACATAATTAGCACAGGTAGAATCGATCCCAACCCCATTCATTCCACGGAAGTCGCAATAAATCAGCATAATGCTTTCAAAGTTGCAAATATCCATGTTGGCATCCCGAAAATCACAATAGATGAATTTGGTCATCAAAAAATTAGAAGCACGGAATTTGACATTGCTAAAGTTGACGTAGCTCAAGCTCGCGCCGCTCAAGTCAATGGACTGGAGGTCAACGCCGCTCAAGTCACCACGATGCAAAACGATACTTCTAAAGTTTCGCTCCCCATCTGCATAACGCCTGAGCAATTCTCTTGTGGTAATAATTCTGGTGTCACTATTTTCAATACTGCCATCAGGCATAATGGTATTACAAAAAATAGTCCTTTCGTTGACTTGAATATTAGCCAAGTTGGCATCAGTCAAGTTTGCACCGCTCAAGTTAGCACCGCTCAAGTTGGCATCGCTCAAGTTGGCACCAGTCAAATTAGCACGATCCAAATTAGCACTTCGGAGATTGGTATTGCTCAAGTTGGTGTTAATAAAAAGAGTATTGGTAAAGTGAGATCTTTCCAAATTAGCACTCCTCAAGTTAGTATTCATCAAACCACCGCTCTCGATGTAAACTCCGCCCAAATCGACGTTGCTCAGGTTGACACCAATCAACCAAGGTGGTCTGACAAAGAAAGCTCCCAAATTAATTCTCCTAAAATCTCTTTCCCCTGCAGCATATCGTTGCAACAACTCCTCAGCAGTTATAGTCATCTATACACCTCCGCATTAATCGACACATACAAAGATAACCACTGTTACAGGACAAACTGTTAGCCATACCTTCGTTGACAATGGCACTTACACCGCAACGCTCACAGTGACTGATTCAATGGGCACATCTGTCGTTCAAACGCTTTCACTGAGTGTCAACAATGTCGCACCCCGAGCGATCGCACTTGACGATTTTGCAGTCAACAAAGGAACTGCAATCTCCCTGAACGGTAGCTTCACCGATCGGATTTCTTCACAAATATTTCTAAGGATATCCAAGATGCTATTGAACGGACACTGAGTCCTGAAATAACCTCAAGGA
This sequence comes from Tolypothrix bouteillei VB521301, assembly GCF_000760695.4. Taxonomy (GTDB): domain Bacteria; phylum Cyanobacteriota; class Cyanobacteriia; order Cyanobacteriales; family Nostocaceae; genus Scytonema; species Scytonema bouteillei_A. Next base: position 1,428,375 of record NZ_JHEG04000001.1, read on the forward strand.
CATCTCTTTTGACAAATCTTAGATTTAGAAAGTTTTGAGGTGTTTAATCCTAGCAGCTTTTCTTCCTCATTAAACCTAGAGGTTATTGCTAACCATTCCCCCGTCTGGCATAATGGTATTGAAAAGAATGCAACTATCAACATCAGCATCCCAAGCACCAGTCAAATCCGCATTAGTCAAATCAACTTGTTCAAAGACAGCGCAGTCCAACATAGCATTGCTCAAGTTAACACCTCTCCAATTAGCGTCTTTCACGTAGGTAGAATACAGGTCAGCACCGCTGAGGTTGGCATCACCGAAATCAGTACGCAACAATAGAGCAGAATCCAAACCAGAATTTCTCAAGTTGGCCCTACTGAATTTGGCATCTCTCATCTTGCAATACCTCAAATTGGCATCTTCCAGGATAGCATCACAGAAGCTAGCTTCAGTCAGATCGGCACCCCCCAAATCGGAACCCCTCAAATTGGTGCGAATAAGCTTGGCACGAATCAAGTCAGTATTAATCAGGTTTGCACGACTCAAGTCAGCACCGCTCAAGTCGGCACAACTCAGTTTGGCATCAATCAGATCGGCACCGCTCAAGTTAGCACCACTAAAATTGATGCCAACCAAACGGCTTCGGCGCAGTTTACTTTGACTGAGATTAATTCCATTCAAATCGGTGGCACCCATCGGGTTTTCGTACTTATCCCAGACAGCCCCACTCAAATCAGCCTCACTCAAATCAACCCCACTAAAATCTCTCTCCCCGATAGCATATTGCTGCAACAACTGCTCAACAGTTATCCTCATCTATATACCTCCCGGTTAATCAACACATATGCGCCCACTGAAACAAATAGGGAGCATCCCTATTTGGAAAAAACACGCTTGCGATTGAAATCACGTCTACACAAACGAAGTCCCTCCGGGTTCGCCAGTTCCCTACGGCGGGAAACCCGCCTGCAGGACTAGACTCACCGCCTGCGCGGACTGTGTACAAAGTCCACGTAGGTGGACTTTGTTTGTATAGCCGAGGCAGCGCGTTGCGGGGGTTCCCCCCGTTGAAGCGCCTGCCGTCCAGAATTCCATTCTGAGGGCAATTGGTAAATTTGGGATACTCCCGCATCAACAAGACTTTTAACAAATAAATATTCTTCAATCGTAGATATATAAATCGGAAAATTTACTAATTCTTCTGGCAATTGAGATTCATGCAAAGCTTTATTTAACTTACTTACAGTTTTTAAATACAAGTAAGCTATATAAAAAATAAGAAGTAATAATATTCCCAAAAACAAGAAACAAAAATATGAAAAGTATTGTAACATTTGTAGACGAACTGCGAGCACTAAATTACCGCAACTCTAACATTTCTTCTATTGTCAAATTAATATCACTTGCAATTTGGCGTAGCAACCTAGGAGAAATATCACGCCCTTTGTGAAACGGAACAGTTGTTCCTCTACCGTCTTCATAACGAAACTGCTTATATGAGCCTTTCTGACGCACCTCCACAAAGCCAAGGCTTTCCAATATCTTAACGACTTCCTATGGTTTCAGAACGGCTATGTTGCTTATGCTGAATAGATGACAATCTGTTGCGTACCAACAAACTCTGTCTCGAATATGACCTCTTCGTCCTCCAGAAGCATCTCAATCACTTCACGCAAATTTTCAAGTAACTCGTCTAAGGTTTCTCCTTGGGAATGAGCGCCTGGAAATCCAGGAACATAGCCCACATAAAGTTTGGTATCAGAATCTTTCTCGACGATAGCAGTGAAGGTTTTCATGATATTAACATCGCAATTGTTTCACTTATTCAGAGCATAGCGTTTACATGATTTCGGGAAGCACCAGTATTTTCATCATTTGAGCGATCGCTTTTTCGACTAATCGTTCAATTCGGAATTGCCATTAAATATACCGTAGCAAGAGCTAGCAACAACTTGCGAAAGAAATTATACCAATTTTCGATAAAGATGCATACAATTAGCCTGCGAAGCGCCCTCTTTATTTGTATAGCTCCACCCTTCTAGGGTGAGGGCAATAATGTGCAACTTCACATAGAGTTGGTCTTAGAGTGATGGAGTAATTAGATTATCCAATGAAATCCAAGATTCTAGAGTAAGCGGTTTTACTTGTTGGATACGTTGAAAATCATCCTCGGTTGAACCACGGTTAGATTGTAGTAGATTGCAGTTGCAGCAAGCCAAAGGTCATTAGCCATCATTTCATAAAAAGTCTGGTGAGGGTAGATAGAACTATAGAACCCTTACAAAGGAGCGTTATTCTTGTCAAAGCCACCTGTAGTACAAAGATACTTTTTTAATCCGAGGCGGAGCCTCTAGAGCTGCATTCCCAGGCGGAGCCTGGGAACGAGTTGGTGGAGGAGAGAAATGATTACTTAGTTAAACATTTTACAAAATTTGATTTAATATGTTTGATGGAGATGATGACCACTATATCTTCTGAAAATCAGTTAAACTCAAGCTGTTCGAGTGCTTGTATCTGGGAGTTATTATACGCAGAACAAGCACGGCAGTTGCGGGGAAAAATTGCTGTGGATGAACAACTGCAAAATCTAATTCATGAGGTTTGCCGTCATGCAGATTTAAGTGCGGAACGGCAAAAAGCTCTCAATCGGCTGCTCGTACAACTACAGCAACTACCCGGTATCTATAAGTCTGTTCACCAAGATTATCCTCAGGCTTTAAATGATACTTGGCAATGGGTTGGTCGCAGCATCTGTGATTTTCAACCACGCCGGAGTTCCGTACAACAAAGCTTGGTCAGTTGGATTAATGGCTACCTGAAGTGGAGAATTGTAGATTTGTACGCTAAGGACAATCAATATGTTACCAGTTTAGATAAACCAATACGGAATGATGATGGAGACCAAATAGCTCTGCTCGATTTCTTGCCCGATCCACAATTTACAAGCCTTTCTTTAGACTTATTAGATATTAAAATTCTTCAACTGCAAGAAGGGGAACGCCAGGATCTCGGTCAAAAAATAAAGGCACAAATTATACAAGATACCCAAGGGACGCTCTGTGCAAGTCATCCGCGAAAGCACCCAGAATGTCACTGTCAGTTATTGGCAAAGCGTTTGCTATTGCAGGAACCTCCTGAAAAAATTTCTGACATTGCCAGAGAGTTTGATATAAACAACCAAACCCTTTATTCACACTGGAAGCAAAAATGCCTTCCTTTATTAGCAGAGCTTGGACGAAATTGCGGGTATAAACCATGACTAGCGTAGAATTAGAACCGATTGGTGTTCCTCTGGGTAAAGATGCTCATCGTTGGGCTGAGATGTTTGCCTCAGAACAAGCGACACCCCAAAAAGGCAAACAAGTCTATCTCAATACTTTAGCTGTGTGTGCCGTTCACAGTTATTTAAAATGGTTGATGGTGGAAACCGACCTTACCAGTGGTGACAGTTGGGAACCGGGTTTGCGGGCAATTTTTAATGTTGCGGATTTAGTTGTCCCCAATGTAGGAACATTGGAATGTCGTCCGGTGCTACCTGGTGAGATTGCTTTTGAGTTACCAATGGAGGTCACTGAAAATAGAATTGGTTATGTGGCAGTTCAATTTAGCGATCGCCTGGATTCCGTACAATTACTGGGATTTGCTCGTGCCACAACTGCTGATGAATCTCTTGAAACTGTACAACTGTCTCAGCTACAGCCTTTAGAGGCTCTCATCGAGACTATTTTCCCCGTTCATAGCAACGAAGTTGTCAGTTCTAGAATGAAATCAGAACAGTTTTTCGTTAACTTGCGTCAGTGGTTTGAGGGAATTTTTAACCAAGACTGGCAGCCTGCTGAATTGGCGCTTGCGGGTAATTTTAGGCACATGACTCCTGCAACCAATTTTGTAAGTCGGGTAAAAGAAATTTATTTGGTCGATCGCCCATTACGCCTTGTCGTACAAGTGACACCTCAAGAGACTGACTCAGTTGATATTCGCTTGCGTCTTTACCCAGGGAAGAATGGAAATTATTTGCCGGAAAATTTACAGCTTGTTTTGTTTGATGAAGTAGGAAGTGCTTGTATGGAAGCACAATCTAAAAAAACTGACAGTTGGATGGAATTGGAGTTTAGTTGCCAACAAAACGAAATGTTTAGTGTCAAAGTGGTGTTAGAAGGGACAAGTTTGACTGAAAAGTTTATTGTCTGAGCATCAAATAACAGGTTACCTGTATGGGCATTGTCAAGATTAAAATCAGGCGAACATCAGAAGAGGGATTTCTAGTTATTCTGACAGCAACAAATCGTGAATATGAAACGGAGGGCTTTCTTTTACCACTTCCACCAGAATTAGAAACTTCTTTTACTCAATGGCAATCTGCTTATCGTCAAATTGAAGATGTAAGGTCTTGCATTGCTCCCGCACCGGGTTTGCGTTTAACACCAAAGAGCGTGATAGTTCATTCCAACTTGGAACACACCCAAGCGCTGAAGACTAACCTGAATGAGTGGTTGAACTCGGGAGATAGTAAATGGCAGCCGATTCGGGATGGCTTGATTGCGATCGCCCAACAATTGCATTCCTCAGGTGAAGAAATTCGTGTCATTTTGGATGCAAAAGATATTAACTTGCGGCGTCTCCCTTGGCAAGAGTGGAGTTTATTTGAGCAACACTATCCTCAAGCGGAAATTGCCTTAAGTGCGCCTAAAACAACAGACCACAAGAGCGTTGCATGTCCCAACAGTTCAAAAGTTAGAATTTTAGTGGCTGTGGGGAGAAGTGACGGGATTAATACTAAGGACGACATAGAAGTTGTTCGCCGATTGGAGGAACTTGGAGCTGAAGTTGTCTGTTTGATGCAACCGAATCTCAAAAATTTGTGTGAAGCCCTTTGGGACGAACAGGGCTATCACATCTTCATTTTCACCGGACACAGTGGGAGTCGAAAGGATGGGCAAATTGGTTGGATAGAAGTTAATGACCGAGAAAGTTTAAGTATTGAGGAATTTAAGGAAGCATTAAAAGAAGCGATCGCCAAAGGATTGCAATTAGCAATTTTCAACTCCTGCGATGGTTTGGGCTTAGCCAACCAACTTGCTGAGTTACATTTGCCACAAAGCGTTGTGATGCGGGAACCCGTCCCCGATCCCGTGGCTGTGGAATTTTTGAAACACTTTTTCTACGAGTTTACTCGCAATAAATCTTTATTTGCTTCGGTCTTGAAAGCCCGCAAACGTTTGGAACATTTTAAGTCCCGTTATCCCGGTGCTATTTGGTTACCCACAATTTGCATTGCGTCTAATGTCGAACCTTTGACTTGGGTCGGGTTGAGCGGAAATTCTCCTAAACCCCCAACTTCAAAGCTAACCACTGCTAAATTCGAGCGCCCATATGTCCCAATTTTTAAAAGTCAAAAAGCCGCTTTATGGGCTGGGGTGATGGGATTGTGTCTTGGTTGTGCGCTCGTCGCAATTCCCGCGACTATTGTTCTCAACCAGCGATCCGAATCAGCACAACAGCTCGAACAAACCACCATCAAATCGCTCTCGGTTCCAGTTGGAACTTGGCTGTATGGTGGAAGTACAACTTGGGCACCCATTCGTGGTTTGGTAGATAAGAAAATTAAACAGGAATTACCCGAATTTAACTTGACTTACACTCAACATCCTACTTTACCACCCGGTTCGGGAACTGGTATCAAGATGTTATTAGATGGTCAAATTTCTTTTGCTCAGTCTTCCAGACCGATTCTAGATAAAGAATATGAACTGGCGGCTGCGAGGGGTGTGAAACTCAAACAAGTTCCTGTGGCAATTGATGCGATCGCGATCGCAGTTCACCCCAGTTTAAAGATTGAAGGTTTAACTGTAGAACAACTCAAAGGAATTTATACGGGTAAGATAACTAACTGGAGTCAGATAGGTGGTCCCGATTTAAAAATAACACCATTATCTCGCCCATTAAACAGCGGAACAAGTGAATTTTTTAAAGAAAATATTTTAGAAAACCAAGTGTTTGGTTCAAATATTGTCTTTATTCCCACAACCACTCAAGCACTGAACAAAGTGGGTAATTTTCCAGAAGAAGGAGCTATTTATTATGCTTCAGCTTCTGAAATTATCAAGCAGTGTACTGTGAAAACTTTACCCGTCAGCCGTCATAGAGGAAGTGCTTTAATTTCTCCGGAAATAATAAGTTCTCAACCAGGAGAGAAGTGTCAGAGACAACACAATAAGCTCAACCTTGAGGTTTTGCAAAATGGGGAATATCCATTGACGCGACGCCTTTTTGTCATTATTAAACAAAACGGTCAAGTCGATGAACAAGCCGGAGAAGCTTACGCGAGTTTATTGTTAACAAGAGAAGGGCAAAACTTAACCGAGAAAGCTGAGTTTATTCCCATGAGATAATCTGTACAAGTCTTTACGGTGATAGAATTTTCCACCATACATATAGTTCAAAGATCGAATAAAATTGCTATAGAGGTTTAAATTTGTGTAAAATGACAGCAACAATTGCTATACCCATCAGCCAGATAGAGTTAGCACCTGGTAGCGCTATCAAGATTGATAGAGTGACTTGGGAAAATTACATCACACTCTTAAAGGAACTTGGAGATAATCGCCCGACACGTATTGCTTATGATAATGGAGTATTAGAAATTAGAATGCCCGGTCAATTGCATGAAGCAGCTAACCGAGTTCTTGCTGCGTTCGCGAAGCGCAAGCCGTACCCGGCTTATCGCTCTTACATTAGCAGAAGAATTCGGTTTTGATTTTAACGATCTGGGATCTATGACCATGAATCGACAAAACTTAGCAAGGGGTATTGAACCCGATAGTTGTTTTTACATTCAAAATGCTCGAGCAGGACAAGGGCTTAATGAAGCTATTCCTGACGACTTCCCACCAGATCTTGCTTTAGAGGTTGATATTGCCAACAAGTCAGATAGTAAGCTAAGCATTTATCAAGCAATGTTAGTTCCTGAAGTGTGGCTTTATCAACAAGAAACCATCAAAATCAAACAACTGCGAGAAGGGAAGTACATTGATTCACCTACTAGTCGGGCATTTCCTTTAATTAGTGCAGAACAGTTGAATCAGTGGCTGCAGTTAAGAAGAACTGGGACGGATTTATCTGTTGTAAGGGCTGTCAGGCAGTTTTGCCGGGAAGAAAGAGCTTGATGAGAAGAGTTAAGTTTTGATAATGTCAGTTAATTTATATTTATGGCAAAATATATTTATAAACCGTCTTTAAAGAAACAACAGCGCTAAAAACTTATGTCGTTCTGTAACTTCTATACTTTGGATGTTAAATAGACTAGCAGAAACTTATAAAATAGAAGAATTTCAAACTCTACAAAATTCTTTCAAACCCTTTTTAAAACATAAGGGTGAAACTCCAGAAGAATAACTCTTAAAAAATCAAGATGCCATGAACTTATTGAAAAGCTGGATTGAAGAAGAAGTATCAGAAGAAAAAGTCAAAGAAAGGGAAAGATTTTTTGAAACTTTTAAAGAAATCATAGATAATGAACGACCATCTGGTTATAAACTTTACTCAAAAGAATGATTGTTTTCTTAGCCACAGGAGTACTTGGTTTAGTATCTTCTCCCAGTAATACTGGAGATGTAAAATTAGCTATTCATTTGTTGTAGTTGTTCGATCCTTTCTATCAAAAGACGAACTTGAACAGGTTTGTTACGAAACCAATCTGTTGACCAAATCCGGTGAATTTTCCAACCTAACCTTTCAAGCACCTGTTGTCTTAGCCGATCGCGATCTCTTGCAGTGGGTGAACTATGGTAAGATGCGCCATCGCATTCAATCCCCAATAAAAACTCACCTGGGCGGTTATTGTTGACTACGGCCAAGTCAATCCGATAGTCCGAGCATCCAACTTGGGTGCGTATAGTGTATCCCTGGTGGACTAAGGTATGATAGACATCTTCTTCAAATGGGGAGTCAAAACAAAGCGTATCTGTGTAGGAGTTACCTTGCAGTCTTTCTCCCCCACTTGCTACGTATTCCAAGTAATCACGTAGTAATTTTATGCCTTTGCTTTGAGTGCGTGTTAAATCAATGTCACCAGCTTGTATGGAAGACACCAGTGTAATTTTGCTTTTTGCCCGTGTGACAGCTACATTTAGGCGTCGTTCTCCTCCTTGGCGATTCAGGGGACCAAAGTTAAGAGAAAGCTTACCTTGCTCGTCACGAGCATAGCCTACGCTAAGTATAATGACATCTCGCTCATCACCTTGAACGTTTTCCAGTGCTTTCAGAAAAAACTGAGGTGAATTATCGCTGCAAAAAGTCTCAAAATCGGGATTGTTTTTTCCTAAAATCTCAATTTGCTCCTGAATTGCATCAGATTGGGCTTCGCTAAACGCAATAATACCAAGAGATTGCTCGGGAAACTGTTGAAAATGCTCTAATGCCAACTGAGCAACTACTTCAGCCTCACGTCGATTATCTCTGCGTCCACCGCGATCGTAGACTCCATTAGGAACATACTTAAACCAAACGCCCAAATCGGAACTCTGTACTGGGTTGGGAAATGTAACTAATTGAGAGTCATAAAAATGTTTATTAGAAAAAGCTATCAACCGTTCATCTTGACTGCGATAATGCCATTTCAGCGTTCGCCTAAACATAAAACTTGAACATTCATCCAAAACACTTTCATAGCTTGCATCATCCTCATCATTAATATCTTCTTCGCTGTCTCCGCTTGAGAAGAATGATGTGGGAGGAAGTTGTTTATTATCGCCAATGACAATCACTTGATTGGAACGGATAATCGCAGGAACTACATCCTCTGTACGCAGTTGAGATGCTTCATCAAAAATGAGAACATCAAAATGAACTACATCTGCATTGATGTATTGGCTAACTGAAAGCGGACTCATCATCCAGCAAGGCTTCAACACTTTGACTAGATTTGGTATCCCCTTTTGTGTGTCGTTGAGGAGTTTACGGATAGGCAAATGTTGTCTTTTCTTAGTCGCTTCTTTTTTCAGCTTTGGCAACTCAGCTTGAGCCAATGAAGTTTTTTCCCAATTTTTCCAACGTTGCACGTGAAGTTTTTTTAGACGTTCTCTAGCAACATTTAATTGGTTATAGTCGAGTTTGGCAAATTCCTTAATTAGCCGTTCGTGTACTTCAACATTAAAATTTTTCAATTCAGGATTTCTAGCAAGAATTGCATCAAGACAGGTTTGGTAAATCAGCTTCTCTAGAATTGGAAACCAAAGTTTAGAATCTATTTTTCGATCGCGTACAGCATTTAAAAACTTATCAGTTCCCATCTCTTCAAGTTGCTGATAGGTTTTTTTATAGATTAACCATTCTTGAAAATAAGGTAGTTCAGAATGAACCAAGTTCAAGAAAGCTTCTAGTTCGGCAAAGGGAATTTGATGACGCAGTAAGTAAGAACTTGTAATGTCAGTTTCATCAAAATATGACAATAAAAACGCTAGTCCTTTCCTAATACTATTATGACTTGATTCAAGTTTCTTAACTAACTCAGCCAGATCGCGTTGTCTAGAGGGAGAATTTATAACACGTTGAACGGAATCAGCCGAAAGCGAATACTTTTGTAAGCCAGTCAACCAATTTAAAGCTTGTTCAATGGGTTTCAATTCCGCTTCGCTAGAAACTTCTGGATTAAACAAAGAGCCAAAAACCTGACGGGGTAGGTAATCAACTAGACGTAGCCTATTTTGCACATCCTCAATAGGATTAGGTTTATTGTCTCGCAAAGCTTCTAAGAACCTTTTAGCTCCAAGCTTTTCAAGTTTTCCATAAGTTTCTTTGTATATCAACCATTCTTGGAAGTAGGCTAAGTCAGATAGAGCTAAACTTAAAAAACTTGCTAGTTCCGTAAATAAAATTTGATTTTGAGGCAGATATTGACCAATAATATCAGTTTCATTAAAGTATAACAATAGAAAATGAATACCCTGTCTAATATTTTCAGGAATGGATTCAATTTTCTTAACTAATTCAGATAGTTCGCTAAATGCAGAGGGAGAATTGATAACGCGCTGAACGCAGTCAGCAGGAAATGAATAATTTTGTAAGGCAATTAACCAACTTAAAGCCTGTTCAATCGGTTTCAATTCTGCTTCACTAGAAATTTCTGGGTTAAATAAAGAGCCAAAAAGTTGACTGGCTGGGTAATTGCTTTGATATAGTTCGTTTCGTGCGGCTTGTATTTGAACTGCTTGTGCTAAATCCCGTTTTAATTCGTTGTGAGAAATTTGCCCCTTTTTAGTACTTAGCTTTTTCAAAAGCCTGACATCACGCCTGTAGCTGGGATTAAAAACTCTAATAAGCCAAAAGCGACTATATTTCTGGTATCTGTTGGCTAAAGCAGGCAATTCTGAAGAGAATAATTCTGCATTATATTTTTGTTTTAAAATTAACTCATTTTCTTGTAGGAAATTAACATCTTCTTTCAGTTTATTAAAGGCATTTTGAGCAGATAAAATATCTGTTCTAATCCAATTTGCAGGGAAAATCGATGGAGCTTTCAATATATGTTTGAGAGGAGTTAAGCGAGCTTCTGCATCTTCCAAATTTAATAAAGGCTCAATTCCTAGAATTATTTGAAGTTGATGACTACTTATCTGAATCAAAGAAATTGCTTGTTGGAGTTTATTAATTTTTTGAGTAATTTCTAATTCCAATTGTTCAGAAAAAGATGTTAAGGTGCTTTGTGCCCAAACAGTTGTTTTTTCTCCTCTTAAAAAGGGTAAAAATGAAGAAAGCCGACTCAATAAATTTTGTGCTTCTTGCGAAAGCTTATTTTTTTCAATTTCTTTTACGTCTTCTTGCAGAAGCGTCAAAGCATCCCGAGCAATAGCAATATCTACTTTAACCCAATTTTCAGGCAGATTAGATGGAGCTTTTAGTATATAGATTAAGGCTGGATAGAAGCTTTCCAGAGATTCTAAATTTTGTAAAGAGTGAACTTGTAAAGTCTCTTGTAATTGTGGATTAAGTTTTTGGACAGAAAATAACGCTTCTTGAAATTCCTCTATTTTATCCTTGATTTCCAATTCAAGTTCATATGAATAAGTATCGAGAGAACTTTTTGCCCAAACGGTTGTTTTTTCTCCTTTAAAGAAAGGTAAAAACTTCGCTAATTCATTTAAGAGACTTTTGGCTTTTTGGAATCTATTTTGATTCCACTCATAGTATTTGGAAAATACAACATTTAAGCTTGGTATTGCTTCACGTTGTTTTCTCAAAAGTTCCCCAAATATCTCGAATGGTGATTTATCTAGAGGCTGCTCTTTGGTATGTAACCTCGTAAGATATGAATTTATGGATTGACGATTAGAAACGAGTTGTTCAAAGAAAAAAGAGCGATCGCTTAGCTCGTTAATTTCTGTAAGATAGGCAATAGTTTGCGATAAATTATTAACCAATTCCCGTTTATCTGTTGTGCTGCTATGATGGAGATTGAGGCACAAATGATCTAGCCCACATTCAGCAATACGCTTTTGGACTACATTTAGTGCTGTTTCTTTTTCTGCAACTAATAAAACTGATTTACCATCACTAACCAGTTCAGCAATCATATTCACAATAGTTTGACTTTTGCCCGTTCCTGGTGGACCTTGAACAACAAAGCTAGAACCTGCCTTAGCTGCTTCAATAACGACTTGCTGGCTCGAATCAGCATCAAGAATTTGAAATGTTTGTTCGGGTTTAATGTGTGAATCAAGAGCAGATGCAGGCAATGGTTCTTTATAGTTAGACTGATATATGCTCAAATCACCACCCATCGCCTGCAATATGGGATGGGAAAAAATTCGAGCTTCATTTTCGATCAAGTCCCGAACCATTGCAGCTTTGGCATAGGAAAACAATGAGAGAAACACGTTTTCTTTAATCTGCCATTTATTTTGCTCTGCTAGCAGGTTGCGGATCTGAGCAAACAGTTCACCGTAGCTTATTCCTTGTACAGATTCTCCCTCTGGAAACTCAATTCCAAAAGTTTGCTTTAACTTTTGTCCTAATGTAGGATTGAGTGCAATATCTTCCTCTAAAATAGATAGTTTATAGATATCTCGTTTAGGTTCCTTCATTAATTCTACGGGAACCAAAATCAGTGGGGAGAGCAAAACATCGTCTGGTTTATCCTTGTCGTACCAGGTCAAAGTTCCAAATGCAAGAAACAAGCTGTTTACTCCTCGTTCCTCAAATGATTTTCGCGCCTCAGCACGTAATTTTTTGAGCCGTTTCAGTTGCTCGTTACCTGTTTGACGAGTTCTTAATTCAAGAGGATTTTTTTCTGTTGGTAATGCTTTGGGTTTTCCTGACTGGGAAATATCTTGATACTCGCTATCAACGAGCTGAAAATGAAGCAATTTCTTCCCTTCTATAAGGTGTTTGAAGAGAAGGTCTGGTTCCTGTGTCAGAATTTCTAAAATTCGAGGGCTATCTTGCCGAAATTTAATCAGAGGGTTTCGCCGTCCCAAGTCAGCCAGTCCAGCTTTCCACTTGGCAATTTTTTGAATAAGGTTTGATTGAGAGCCGGGAGTGGACTGTGGCATTTTAGGTTTTTTGGTAAATTAGAGATGTTATCATATAGTATACTAGCGATTTCTTAGGTGAGTATTTGTCAGCCAACTGCTCTCCTAGGGAAAATGAATAAAGTTGATTTCAATAAGCAAAAAACCATATTACTTTACTTATCAGGCAGAGGAGCCACTAACTACCAGTTAATACTCAGATGCATTAAAAGTTTTATCCACTTTAAAGGCAAATTGGTACTAAATTTTAGTAAGAATTGCTTGAGCCGCAACTTCATCAGTAATCAGCCCCGTAATTAATTTGCCACGCAGAGCAGCCAGAATTGCTTCTGCTTTTTTCACGCCACCAGCTACACCGATAATGAGTCGGCGTGCGGGTTGTTCGAGCGGTACACTGGCAACCCGGCTGTTGGTTCCTGTTTGCAGCAACACCCCGTAGCGATCGCAAGCCCAACCCGCAATTTCCCCTACGGCTCCGAGTTCAATCAATTCAGCCACTTCTTCGTCATTAATGAAGCCATCTTGATGTAATGGAGCATTCCAAGCAATATGACTAATTCCGACAAATGTTACTTTAGCTTGCTCTGCAAGAGCTTTGACGGTGATAAACGATCGCTGAGTCTGCAAGAGTTCTCGTTCTTCAATGCTAGTCGCCACAACCGGGGTCGGTACTGGGTAAGCTTGGGAACCGACGCGATCCGACAAATGTATGACCACTTCGTGGCGACCTGCACGCCCGCAGTGAGACATATTCCCAATAATTGAAACAATCTTATGCTGGGGTTGGTTCATTGAGGGAATTTGCTCCACCATTGCTCGCAATGTCCGACCTGAAGAAAACGCCATTATAGTTGGAGTTTTTGCAATCAGGTAAGCCTCTAAGTGGGTAGCAGCACATACCCCAAGTCCTTGTAATATATCGCTTTTGCCTGCATCAGTTGGTACCACTTCACAAAGCGACAGACCAAACTTATCGCGTAACGACTCAGCGAGAGCAATACACTCACTTAAGGGATGATCGAGCCGAAATTTGATTAATTTTTTAGTGACTGCCAGTGCAACCAGACGTTGTGCAGCCTGTCGGGAAACATTGAGCTTTGCTGCAATCTCCTCCTGTGTATTTCCAGCAATGTAATAAAGCCAAGCAGCATGAGCGGCTAGATCTAATTTGCGAGACCTAGGAGGCAAGCTAGTTTTGCTAGCATCGTGCCCCTCTAAGAAAGGTTCTCCCATATCCCACCTTTAAAGACTGTGTAGCTACCAAAAGAAAGAGCGGATTAATTTGAGTATATGCCCAAAGACATATTTTTTGCTCAAAAGTTGTTCAATTTCTACTGCCCTCCTGTAATCTCCAAATTGAATCCAGTGATGTAGCTTGCCTCGTCACTCATCAGAAATGCCACCCCATTGGCAACCTCATCTAGGCTACCCAAACGGCGCATCGGTACTGAATGAATCATCTGTTGCTCAACAACCTTGGGATCGGTATCAAAGTACTGGGAACCGACGGCTGCTTGCAATTCTGTTTGTCGCGTCCACATAAAACCGGGACCGATGAGGGCAGGGGAGAGGGCATTCACCCGAACTCCGTGAGGAGCCAAGTCTTTCGCAGCCGTTTGAGTCATTCCAATGACAGCAAACTTTGAAGCGGCATAGGCAAGCATATTTGGCGGACCAACAACCCCTGCATAACTTGCCATATTGACGATGACTCCTCCTCCTGCATCCCGCAAATATCGTGCAGCAGCCTTCAGAACTTGAAAAACGCCAACAACGTTAATGTCGATGACCTTTTGAAAGTCATCTTCGGGATATTCGTCAGTCTGAGCAAACACTCCTTGATAGCCCGCATTGTTAAAGACATAGTCTATATGACCGATCTGCTCTACAGAACCAGTAAAGGCTTTGGCAACATCATCAGCAGACGTAACATCGCAACGAAAAGTGCCAATTGGAACGTTATATTCTTTGAGTTCCTCAGCCACACTTGCCATCTTCGGTTCATTCAAATCCAGCAAGGCTACACCCGCGCCATTAGCGGCAAAACGGCATGCAGTAGCTTTACCAATATCTCCCGCACCACCCGTAATGAGGATAGTCTTGCCTGCAAACTGGTAAGTTGCTTTCGCTGTCATAGTTTCAACCTCTTCTACAACTTTAGTTTTGGATTAAAAATTGGGAGTAATTGAAGAATTGTTGCAAATACCTCTCCTCAAGGTGAGATTGGTATGATTCTATTATTGAGCTTTTGCCCAATAGTAGAGCATAAAATTAAAAATTTAATTTGTTTGATTTTTTACTTTAGATAAGGAGTTATGCGATGCGTATTCCCCGCTTCGCTAGAGTGCTGGCTGCATTCCTTGCTGGAGTGATGCTGGTACCGCTGCTGCATGCTTGTTCACCGCAATCCCAAGCAGCAGAGAAAACGACATTAACGATCGCCACTGTTAATAATGGCGATATGGTGGTAATGCAAGATCTTTCTCGCACATTTGAGAAAGTCAATCCCAGTATTCAACTCAGGTGGGTTGTACTGGAAGAAAACGTGTTGCGCCAGCGTACAACCACAGATATTGCCAGCCAAGGCGGGCAGTTTGATGTCCTGACCATCGGTTCTTATGAAACACCAATCTGGGCTAGGCGGAATTGGCTGACACCCTTAGATGGATTGGGAGCAAACTACGACGTCAATGACTTGCTCAAACCCATACGAGAAGGGCTTTCTCATAACGGCAAACTCTATGCCGTGCCATTCTATGGAGAAAGTTCCATGCTCTACTACAGGAAAGATTTGTTTGAGAAAGCCGGGATAACAGTTCCCGAACAACCAACTTATCCCCAAATAAGAGAATGGGCAAGCAAAATCCACGATCCAGCGCGTGGTGTTTACGGGGTTTGCCTGCGCGGGAAACCTGGTTGGGGTGAAAACATGGCATTTGTTTCCACGTTGGTCAACACCTATGGCGGACGTTGGTTTGATATGAAGTGGCAACCGACCATCGATACCCCCGCTTGGAAAGAGGCAACTGGCTTCTATGTCGATCTGCTCCACAAATATGGACCCCCCGGAGCCAGTTCTAATGGATTTAACGAGAATCTTGCTTTATTCTCAACAGGCAAATGCGGTATGTGGGTGGATGCAACCGTTGCTGCAGGGTTGTTATCCAATCCAAAAGAATCTCAAGTTTATAACAAACTGGGCTTTGCCCGTGCGCCCATTGAAAAATATCCAAATGGCTCAAACTGGCTTTGGGCATGGGCGCTAGCGGTTCCCAAAACCTCAAAATCACCCGCAGCCGCTCAAAAATTTGTTGCCTGGGCAACCTCCAAAGAATACATCCAACTGGTTGCGCGAGAAAATGGCTGGGTTGCTGTACCGCCGGGTACTCGGACTTCCACCTATGAAAATCCCAATTATCGAAAAGCTGCACCCTTTGCAGAAATTGTGCTGAAAGCGATTCAATCAGCTGATGTCACCCGTCCATCCGCAGAACCTACTCCCTATAAGGGAGTTCAATACGTTGATATTCCAGAATTTCAGGCGATCGGTTCTTCAGTCGGGCAAACCCTTGCAGCAGCACTAACCAATCGGACTTCCATAGACCAAGCGTTGCAGCAATCGCAAAGATCGACTGAACGCTTTATGAAACACACGGGTTATATCGAGTGAGTTTTCTATGTCTTCTTCATTAGCGGTAAAACCTCAACGCGAAACGCCACCACCTACCGAGCAGCGTACCAGGCGACAAGTGTCAACCTTACCTTTGGTTGCTCCTTCAGTTGTTGTCCTGCTGCTGTGGATGGTTGTGCCTTTGGTGATGACGATATGGTTTTCCTTTCAGCGATATAACTTGCTGAATCCAGATGCACGAAAATTCATTGGGATTGAAAATTTTACCTTCATCCTCAGTGACTCAGCTCTGTGGACATCCATCGCCATCACAATAGTTTTGGTTGTTTCTGTCCTGGCAATCACAATCGGTCTCGGCACATTACTCGCAGTGCTATTTGACCAAGACTTCTACGGTCGTGGAATTGCACGAGTGTTGGCAATCTCTCCCTTTTTCGTGATGCCTACAGTCAGTGCCCTGATTTGGAAAAATATGCTGATGCATCCAGTGAACGGGTTGTTTGCTCAAATCACCAGGGCTTTGGGTTTGGGGGCTATTGATTGGTTTACAAGCGTTCCCCTGCTTGCCATCATCATTATTGTTTCCTGGGAATGGTTGCCCTTTGCCTTACTGATTTTGTTGACCGCTATTCAATCCCTCGATCGCGACCAGTTAGAAGCAGCCCGGATGGATGGAGCAAATGCGATCGCGATCTTTCGTTTCGTCATGTTGCCCCATCTTAGCCGCGCCATTTCGGTGGTTGCTACCATCGAGACAATTTTCTTCCTGACCATTTTTGCCGAAATCTTTGTGACCACAGGTGGCGGTCCGGGGCTAGCAACCACCAACCTTGCTTATTACATCTTCTTAAAAGCTCTGTTGGAATTTGATGTAGGTGGTGCTTCAGCGGGTGGATTAATTGCTGTGATTCTTGCCAACATCGTAGTTATCTTTCTCATGCGTAGTGTTGCTCGTAATTTGGATACCTAAAAATGGCACGTAAAACCTCAAAGCGCTGGCTGTGGACATTACTTGGCTGGCTTACCGCTTGCATTTTGTTTTTCCCAATTTTCTGGATGTTTCTTACCAGTTTTAAAACGGAAGTAGCAGCAGTTTCTACTCCCCCTCAGCTGTTTTTTCAACCGACATTGGAAAACTATGTTGCCATCCAAGATCGGGCAAATTATTTCAATTATGCCTTTAACAGCGTAGCAATTTCCCTAGGAGCAACCATACTTGCGCTGTTGCTTGCTGTACCTGCTGCTTATGCAATGGCATTCTTCCCCACGAAGCGTACCAAGGGTACTTTACTCTGGATGCTGTCTACTAAAATGCTACCACCCGTTGGGGTGCTGGTGCCCATTTACATTTTGTGTCGCAACTTGCGGTTACTGGATACCCGCATAGGATTAATTATCATTTATACCCTGATTAATTTGCCGATTGTTATCTGGATGATCTACAGCTTCTTTAAAGAGGTTCCTAAAGATATTCTTGAAGCCGATCGCATGGATGGAGCAAGCACCCAACAAGAACTCGTTCACGTGTTGTTACCTTTAGCATTACCGGGAATTGCATCCACCGCATTGCTTTCGATCATTTTGTCTTGGAACGAAGCATTTTGGAGCCTGAACTTAACAACAGCAGACGCTGCACCACTGACAGCATTTATTGCTTCATTTTCAAGTCCTCAAGGATTGTTTTGGGCAAAACTTTCGGCAGCATCAACACTGGCGATCGCGCCTATCCTGATCTTTGGTTGGTTGAGTCAACGGCAATTAGTTCGAGGTCTTACCTTTGGGGCGGTGAAGTAAAAGACAGTCCCAATGAAACAAGTTTCACCGCCAAACATGAGAATCTTCATTCCCTCACTCCCTCACTCCCTCACTCCTTATGTCAACAGTTGCTTTAAGAGATATTCATAAAACCTATGCCGAGACTGAGATCATCAAAGGCATCGATCTTGACATCAAAGATCGCGAATTTGTTGTCTTTGTTGGTCCCTCTGGTTGTGGGAAATCGACTTTGCTCCGCATGATTGCTGGGCTTGAGGAAATCTCCTCTGGAGATTTGCTAATCGACGGGCAAAAAGTCAATGACGTACCTCCGGATAAACGCGGTTTAGCAATGGTGTTTCAAACCTATGCTTTATATCCTCACATGACCGTGGCAGAGAATATGGCGTTTAGCCTCCGCCTTGCGGGTATGCCGAAAGCCCAGAGGTATGAAAGAGCACGTGAAGTGGCTCGCATCCTCCAACTGGAGCCGCTTTTGAATCGAAAGCCCAAAGAACTATCGGGAGGACAACGTCAACGGGTGGCGATCGGTCGTGCTTTGGTGCGGAATCCCAAAGTCTTCTTGTTTGACGAGCCCCTATCTAACCTTGATGCTGCTTTGCGGGTGCAGATGCGGATTGAGCTTGCTAGCTTGCATGACAGCCTGCAAGCTACGATGATTTATGTAACCCACGACCAAGTTGAGGCTATGACCCTTGCTGACAAAATTGTGGTGTTGCAAGGCGGAATTATAGAACAAGTGGGTTCGCCACTCGAACTGTACCACCATCCCCGCAATCTATTTGTCGCGGGATTTATTGGTTCGCCCAAAATGAACTTTATCTCGGTGACGGTAGCAGCCGTCAATGACTCCGGTACAACGGTTAGACTTCCTGGGGACGCAACTGTAATGATTCCGGTGCAACCTAAAACCCTGTCAGTTGGAGATAGAGCAACATTGGGAATTCGTCCCGAACATCTGCGCCTCGATCGCACGAACTCAAGCGTGAATGGCGAGGTGTTAGTTGTAGAACGATTGGGCGGAGAAACCTATCTTTATGTCAAGATTGCGGGTGGTGACACCTTAGTCGTGCAAACAGATGGAGATAATCCTGCCAAAATACACGATTTCGTTTCTATTGACATTAACGGTGAACTTTGCCATTTGTTCGCTCAAAACGGTGAAGCCCTTCCCAAAGCCAATCGTCACCACCTAACCCTTGATAAATCTTATGAACAGCAATACCAGCACGGGCTCAGCAATCAAGCTGAATGAAGCATCTCTGTCTCGTTTAGCAAATAACGTTCGCGTACCCAATTACGATCGCCACCAAATTACCAATGGCATCGTTCATATCGGTGTGGGTGGGTTTCATCGAGCACATCAAGCATTATACCTTGATAATTACTTCCACCAGCATCCCGGCACTGATTGGGGAATTTGCGGGATGGGACTGCTGGATTTTGACAAGCGGATGCGGGATGCACTGAAGGCTCAAGATTGTTTGTATACATTAGTAGAACGGTCACCAGAAGGCGATCGCGCTCGTGTTATCGGTGCAATTACGCAATATTTATTTGCGCCCGATAACCGTCAAGCAGCGATCGAGGCGTTAGCAGATCCGAAATGCCGCATTGTCACGCTGACAATTACGGAAGGGGGTTACTACTACATTGAAGGAAGCGGTGAATTCGATGCCAATCACCCGACGATCCAGTACGATTTACAGCATCCTCATGAGCCAATCGGAGTCTATGGCTTTTTGACAGCAGCACTGGCTCGTCGCCGCCAACAGGGGCTAGCACCGTTTACCGTCTTATCCTGCGACAATCTACAAGGTAACGGCAACATTGCCCGCAAAATGTTAACGGCATTTGCCCAAATGCGCGATCCTGAGTTGGGAAACTGGATTACCGAACAAGTAGCCTTCCCCAACTGCATGGTCGATCGCATTACTCCCGCCACAACCCCAGCAGATATCAAAATGGTGGCGGAACAGTTTAACATTGATGATGCCTTCCCAGTTGTTGCCGAACCGTTTCTCCAGTGGGTTGTGGAAGACAAGTTCTGTGCGGGGAGACCCGATTGGGAAGCTGTTGGCGTTCAGATGACAGATGATGTTCATCCCTACGAAATGATGAAAATCAGGTTGCTCAACGCCAGTCATTTGTTAATTGGCTATCTCGGCACTTTAGCGGGGTACACTTACGTTCATGAGGTTATGGCTGATAAATACATCCGCCAAGCAGTTGATAACTTGATGGAAGAAGTGACTCCCACACTCCAACCCGTGCCAGGAATTGATTTAGACGATTACAAAAAGACCTTAATCGAACGCTTTGCCAATCCCAAAATTCGGGATCAACTGCCGCGTCTTTGCCTCAATAGTGCCGCCAAAATGCCAAAATTTGTTCTCGGTTCGCTCCGCGATGCGTTACAGCAGGGAGGAGCGCTCGACTACATGAGCTTTACAGTTGCTGCATGGTTCCGTTACCTCAACGGACGGGATGACCGAGGTAACTCCATTCCCATTGATGACCCAATGTCCGGTATCTTGACTGAACTCGCTCTTTCCGGCGGCTCCGATCCCAAGCCATTGCTCGGCTTAACTGAAATTTTTGGCGACTTATCACAGTCGTCGCGTTTTGTCGATTCAGTGACAAACCATTTACACAGTTTGTACGAGCTGAGCGCTCGCGAAACATTAGCCCAAATTCTGAAAATTTAGGAGGGGGAATTGACCGATATCGTAGTTGGCATAGACTTGGGTACGGGAGGAGTGCGGGCGATCGCAGTTGACCTACAAGGGAAAATTATCACTCAAACGACAAGAAGCTATCCCCTGTGTACTCCACAACCCGGTTGGACAGAACAGAATCCATCCGATTGGGTCGAAGCAAGTTTGGATGCTCTGTTCGATGTCACTCAACAGCTGGAGGGACACCGAGCAATTGCCCTGGGTTTGTCCGGACAAATGCACGGTATGGTTCCTCTAAATGGGGATGGCAAAGCAATTAGAGCGGCAATTTTATGGAATGACCAGCGCACGGGTGAAGCTGTGGCTGAGATTGAAGCCACTATTCCCCGTCAGGAGTTAATCCAGCGGACTGGAAATCCTGCAATTACGGGGTTCCAACTGCCAAAGCTCTTATGGTTGAGGAGTGAAGAACCACAAGCCTATGCTCAACTGTGGCAGATTCTTTTGCCAAAAGATTATTTGGGATATGTGCTCACTGGCGAGCCTGTGACGGAACCATCGGATGCATCTGGTGTTGGGTGTCTGAAACTGGCAAATCGACAATGGGATACAGATATTCTTGATGCTCTCAACATAGATCCAGCCTTGTTCCCCCCGGTGATTGAATCTACTGCGATCGCCGGACAGCTGAGATCGGAAATAGCTGCACGGGTGGGATTACCTGCAGGATTACCTGTGGTTGCAGGCGGAGGTGACAATGCAGCCGCCGCCATCGGTTTGGGTATTTCTTCAAGCAACCTGAACCGAGGGAGTTTGAGTATTGGCACATCGGGAGTTATTTTTGCACCGTGCGATCGCCCAGTACCCGATCCAGAAGGACGGGTGCATTTGTTCTGTCATGTGGATGGGGGCTATCATCAGCTGGGAGTGACACTGGCGGCTGGTGGTTCTCTGCGTTGGTACCGAGATACCTTTGCACCACATCTCTCCTATACCGAGCTGATGGAAATAGCAGAGCGATCGGAGCCCGGTGCGCGTGGTGTTCTATTTTTGCCGCACCTATCAGGTGAACGCAGTCCCCACCTCGATCCAAATACTCGGGGTGCTTTCGTGAATCTGTCATTGGCTCACACGCAAGCAGATATCACTCGTGCTGTTTTAGAGGGAGTTTCCTTCAGCCTGCGGGAAGTACTGGAAGTCATTGGTGCGATCGCACCCGTTCATCAACTCTTGGCGACAGGTGGAGGAGCACGCTCTCACATTTGGTTGCAAATTTTATCTAATGTGTTGCAAACAGAACTTATTGCTCCCAAAGCCGAAGAAGGTGCTGCTTACGGAGCAGCTATTTTGGCAATGGTGGGCGTAGGTGTTTACCCCAACTTAGAAGTTGCTTTCAAGATACTACCCCAAGATAGTCATGTGGTACAGCCGCAAGCAAATCTTTTGTATGAAACAGAGTTTAAGCGGTACAAGTTACTCTACGATGCGTTGAAAGCTGTTCGTTAATCCAGTGCGATCGAATTCCGATTAAGAATGTATCTGTTGAATTGGAAGAAGGACGGTTAATTCTGTTCCTTGGTTTTGTTGCGATTTGACTGAAATTTTGCCTTGATGCTTTTCTATAATTTGATAGCAAATAGATAACCCCAAGCCAGTCCCAGAACCAACTGGTTTTGTAGTAAAAAAAGGATCGAAAATTTTGTTTTGAATTTCCAAAGGAATACCAACTCCGTTATCTTGAATGTCTACTTGAATGGAGTTTGAGTTAATCAGTTTTGTTTGAATCACAATTTGTTTTTCTAATTGTTGAGAAGCGTTGCTTAAAGCATCAATTGCATTACTAAGGAGGTTCATAAACACTTGGTTAATCTGGGCTGGATAGCACTCTACTAATGGTAAATCTCCATATTTTTTAACAACTACAATATTATCTTTAATACGATTGCTGAGAATTAAGAGTGTATTATCAATTCCTTCATGCAAGTCAACAGACTTTACTTCTGCTTCATCAAGGCGGGAAAAGTTTCTTAAAGATAACACAAGTTGGCGAATGCGTTCCACACCCATTTTCATAGATCCTAAAATTTTGGGCAAATCAGAAATGATAAATTCTAGCTCAATATCCTCAATTTTTTCCTCAATTTCAGTCTCGACTTGAGGATATTTCTCCTGGTAAATATTTATGATGTCTAACAAATCTTGAACGTAGTTTTTAGTATGTTCGATATTGCCATAGATAAAGTTAATTGGGTTATTGATTTCATGGGCAATACCAGCAACCATCTGTCCGAGACTGGACATTTTTTCAGTTTGGATCAACTGGCTTTGAGCAAGACTCAATTCTTCAGTATAGTCTGAAACTCTTTGGATCAGCTGATTGAGTGATGTCGTTAATTGACCAACTTCATCTTCTGTTGTCACGGGCGCAAAGATGGTAAAATTCGATTCTCTTGTGACTTGTTGGGCAATTTTGGTAGTTGCTTCGATAGGAGACGCAATCATCCAGCTAGTGTACATAGCTAATAGAGTAGCAAGCCCTGCTGCTAATATTAAAGCGATCGCTAGAATCATTGTTCCTATTGCTTTAGCTCGATCTAAGGCTTTCAGAGTTTTTTGAGCTTCTTTGCCTTGAATTTCGGCAATGAGCAATGACATTTCTTGTGAAACTTTATTAACTGCTAAGTCAAGTTTTTTGCTTTTCTTAGTTGCGCTATTTAAAGATACTGAATCAACTGTATTTGTGTTTAAATCAGATGGAGATTTTTTTTCTAAAAATTCTAATCTTTTAGCATAATCTTGAATGGAATCAATATAAATTTTGATTGAATCTTTAATTATTTTTATTTTCACTTCTTTGCGATTGTCCTTTGGATTTAATTCTAAAGAATTTAAAGAAGTTTTAGTTTGATAAAGCAGTTCATTGACAGCATTAATATATTCTAAAAAACGAGAGTATTCTAACTCTAACCTAACTGGCTCAGCTAAGAAATAAATGAGTTTTGGTGTTTGAGTATGGGCTCGTAATGTAGATGCTTGTAAATTATTTAGAAGTAAGATAATTTCTTGAGACTCAACGAGTTGTTTTTTTGCTTGCTCCTGATAATAATTTTCTATAAGTTTTCCAGCAGTCGCGCCTAGCATTGCAATTCCAATAGCAAGAGCATATCCATAGGTAATTTTTTGTCGAATACCCAGTCGATTAAACAAATATTTTAAGTTGAATTTATACTTAAAGGTGAGTAGCGAGATAAATGTTTGCTTAACAGACATAAAAAATAAGTAAAACAACTTGAATAAAAGATAAGCTATTTTCTAGCTTGCTCGTCCTTTGCCATCGCAAATCCATATTTCACAAACACAGCACTCGCTTGAGTACTTCCTAAAAATTGGATAAACTCTTTAGCTTCAGGAATATGCTTGCTAGCCTTAAGGACTGCTACACTGTAGATACTGGGCAAATGAGAGTCTTTAGGTGCGATCGCAACAATCTTAATTTGATTTGCGTTTATGGCGTCCGTAGCATAAATAATACCTGCATCGGCTTGTCTCATCTCTATCAAACGAGCTACACCAAAACTAAATTCAGTAAAAACTAATTTTGGTTTTACCAGGTCTAAAATCTTTAAAGATTTTAGGATTTGTTCTGCGTGTTGACCAGGACTTGTAGTCTTAAAGTTACCCACAGCAACCGTCTTAACTTGTTTACCAGACAAATCTTTGAATGAAGATATACCAGTAGAATTCTTAGGTACAATCAAAACTAATCTGTTACTAAGTAACTGTTTGCGAGTTTTTTCAAGCAGAAACCCTTTGGACTGCAAATCATCTAAAAATTCAGAGCCTCCTGTAAAGAAAATATCTATAGGTTCTCCCTTCTGAATTGAGTCTTTCAAGAAACCACCACTACTAAACTGATAAGCAATGGATACATTTGGTTGCTGCTGAGTATAAATTTTTTTGATTTCAGTCATAGCAGGTTTTAAACTTTGACCTGCTGAGACGTTTAAACTAATTGTTTTTGTCTCCTGTTTTCCACAACTGACTAAAACTAGAGATAAGATTCCTAAGGAAAGATAAAAACTGCATTTCATAGCGAGCCAGTAAGTTATATGTAGAAAAGTTATTTGTATGATTTGAAATTATTGTTAATTTGAGATATTAGAATTAACTATAAATCGATACTTAAGAAACACAGCTTCAGCACGTTTGGTTTGAAGAAACTGGATAAAGCTCCTAGCTTCAGAGGGATGTGGGCTAGTTTTAAGTATAGCTATGGGATAAATAATTGGAGAATGAAGCCCTTGTGGTGCAAGCGTTACAATTTTTACTCCTTCTGATAAAATAGCATCTGTTGCATAGACTAAACCTGCATTTGCTTTACCACTTTCTATAAAACTCAATATTTCACTATTTTTAGACAGAAACACAAATTTTTGTTTGACTTGGTCTAAAATTCCAAGCTTTAAGAAAATTTCCACAGCATATTTACCTGATGCTTCTTGTGTCGTATCACCTACAGCAATTTTCTGAATTTGCCTGTGAGTCAAGTCTTTGAAATCAGAAATACTTTTACTATCCTTTGGGACAATCAAGACTATTTGATTTCCTAATAAATTCTGACGGGTACTTGCAAGAAGAAAATTTTTAGCTTGTAAGTTATCTAAAACTTTAGCTTTACTCGTAATGATAATATCACCTTTATAACCCTCTTCAATTAACTTTTCTAAAGTCCCAGAATTTGCAAGTTTATATTTAATAATAATATTTGGATGTTCTTGGTTGTAAATTTTTTTAATATCTAAGAGCGCACTTTTTAAGCTAGTACTGGCATAGACTGTTAAAGTTGTAAACTTTGATTCTTTGTTAACGTTAGTACAGCTAACAAAAAATACAGACACAACAACCGAGTAAATTAAGGTACAAAAAACATCTTTTTTTTTCATTATAATAATTTCAGGTTAGTTCTAAAAAATAACAAAATCATTAAGAATTGCCTTATTTTTATGCTTGACATGATACAGAATTTCATGTGTACATCATAGTAATAACTTTTTCTCGATAACAACAATAGGAAGATTACTGATATTGGGGAATTTTACCCAGATCAAATGGAGGAGTTTTACCCACGCATCAATAGCTATCACCGAACCATTAACTAAAGTTTTTAACCGCCGTCATTTGTTTACACTTGCAGAACAAGAGCTTAATCATTATCATTTGTTTGACTCTGAATCTTCCCCAACTGTAAAAGCAGGCTTTCTCATCATTCCATCTTAGTTGTACTGATACTCAAAACGGACTGGTTGACCTGTAATTTAGCTCTGTCGATAATGAATTATCTAAGTAGGTATATATTCGGTAGATGTACCCATTTGACTGATGAGTTGATTTCGCATTGCTTCTAAAGTTGTGGCGAAAAACCGACAGTATTGGTCTATGTATTGGTCTATGTCCTGCGGATACGCTGTAAGAACGCGGTTAAAAAGTGTTCTTGAACTGCCAAGACACAAAGTCAACGAGGAAAATACTTATTTTTCAGCGATCGCCCCAATCAGATGAAGTGAGCTTTAGCCCTAACTCGTTTTTCATAAATTCTGACAACAAGCCTGATTGAGTAATAGCTCAATAACGGAGGTAAAAGAATCACCCAAAAATTTTATCTAGAAAGGGTTTCCAATACATAAAGCATTCTTAACTAAAAATTGTTACCTGAAGTAAAGCTCAGGGAACTATACGAATGTGCCTTTGCAATGTTGCTATTCACTCTTTATGAACTTAGGCTATGAAAAGAAAATTTTATATGAGTGCCATGTTAGGTACTTTCTTACTGACTGGCTGCGTTTCTGAAGTGAGTTCTCCGCCTAGAGATGGTTTTGAAGTCAAGTTTTTAGTCGGTAGTGCTTTACAACAATTTTGCAATCAAGCAGCAGAACAGTTCAATCAAACAAAACCCAAACTGAGTGATGGTAAAGCTTTCTACTTAAGTTGTCAGGCGATGGGAAGCGGTGATGTAGTCACAACCCTAGTGAGTCAAGCCAAGCGACTTCAATCTGGAAGCTTGCAAGCGGACTCACCAGAGTTTCCTACTTTAGTTTCTTTAGATGGAGAAATTTACCACTCTCAATTAATCTCCCAATTCAATCAAATTTTCCCCGGACAAAACTACATTCCTCAAATTACCGATGCACCTTTACTGGCAAATAGCCCAATGGTGTTTATGGTTCCTGCGGATGTCGCAACTGGATTGCAAAAGCAAGAAGATGTCTACAAAGCATTAGTCAAGGCAAAAACTCACAAAGAACTTGATGCTAGTAGCCCCACACTACCAATTTACTTCGTTCAATCTGCACCAACTCGCTCAAATTCGGGCTTGCAAACACTTGTTGCACAATTTGTATCTGTCTCTGGGAAGCGTCCCGAACAAATGACAGCAGGGGATGTCCAGAAATTCCAAACCCAAATTCAAAATATCCAAAGCAAAATCACTCGCTATGGTGTTTCTACAGATGCTTTAGCAACCGACATGGTCAAAAATGGGTCATTTTGGGCATCCATCGCTTCGGTTTACGAATCGTCCGTAATCAAAGCAAATTCCAATTTACAACCCGGTCAAACTCGCTACAAAGCAATTTATCCAAAAGCAACCTTTACCTCTAATATGCGGGCGATCGTACCCAATACACCTTGGGTAAGTGCAAATGAAAAAGCTGCGGCGGAAAAAGTCATTGCTTATTTGCAATCCCCTCCCGCACAGAAAATGGCAACAGAACTTGGTTTGAGACCGGGTGTTCCTGGGGTGGCGTTGGGAGCAAAATTTACTCCCGAGTATGGTGTCGATCCCAATGCTAAATATGATTCTTTGCGTCCCCCACAACCAGAAGTGGTGGCTGCTATGCTGAAATCTTGGCAAGAGTTTGCTAAAAAACCTTCACAGGTGATTGTGGTGGTAGATTCTTCTGGTTCCATGCAAGGAAATAAATTACCTGCTGTACAAAGTACCTTGCGTCAATATATTGAAAGTCTCGGACCAAAAGAAAAGATTGCTCTCATTGATTTTGATTCTGCAATTCGTTCTCCCATCGTTGTGGACGGAACTCCTGAAGGTAAAGAACGGGGAATGCAGTTTATTGCCAGTTTGCAAGTTGGTGGTGGAACAAAATTATATGATTCTGCCCTTTATGCACGTAATTGGTTGGCATATAACCTCCGAAAAGATGCTATTAATGCTGTTGTTATCTTGACGGATGGTGAAGATTCTGAGTCTTCAATTAATTTAGAGAAATTACAGCAAGAACTTGGCAAAAGTAACTTTAATAGTGACAAAAGAATTGCCTTTTTTACTGTTGGGTATGGCAAGGAAGGAGAATTTAATCCAGAAGCTTTGAAGAAAATTTCTCAAGTGAACGGTGGTTATTATCGGAAGGGCGATCCGTCTACAATTTCTACTTTGATGTCTGAGTTACAGGTTGAGTTTTAGCAATTTGAGATTGTATATTTTAGATTTTGGATTCTGGAAATGATTAAATTAGCAAATCCTCTTTTTTACCCATTAAGTGTATTGCTTGGCGGTGTTGTTCTTGTTGTTGGCGTTCGTTTTGTTAGAGTTCCTAATGTTGTTATATTACCTACTGCTGCTTTAGTAGCAACAGTAGGGGCAACTTTTTTGAAATCTAGGGAACCCAGTGAGGAAAAACTGGCACAACAAAAGTTGCAAAAGGAATTACATATGCTACAGAACGCTGCTAAAATTTTGGCTGATAAATCGGGAAGCTTGCGACAGGAAGCAAAGCATTTGTTAACTGATGATAGTTTTAAAATCGAACTCTTGGCGATCGTCGAAGAAGCTTGCGAGCGTGCTACGGAACTACCTACAAAAATCGACGAACTATCTCGACGCGTACCAGGTCATAATTCCTTGCTATCTGCTACAGAATTACAGCAACAATTGCTAGAAGTGCAAAAGAAATTAGGTGCAAGTTCTGGGGTTGCACGCCAACATTTGGAGCAATTAGCAAACAGCTTACAACGCAATATTGAATTGGCAAAAGCAGGTGAAGATACTCGACAAGCACAAATTGTGAATCTTTATATGTTAATTCAAGACACTGGAGGTATATTGCAGAGGTTACAAAATAAGCTGCGGACTTCTGATTTAAGTAAATTTGAGGAAATGAATGAGTTGCGTTCTTTAAGTGCTGAACTTAATAGTTATCAGGAAAATATGGAAATTTTAGTGAGTCAAAGGTGATTCTATTTGCGCCCTATGTTTCAATTCATTTACTAATAAAAGCACCACTCCTACAATTCCTTAACAGATAATAAAAAGTTAATAAGTCCTCTATGCCTCTCATTGAAAAGATATTTATGGCTATCAAAAACTCTCAATTTATTCGTCGCAACCGACCAGTCACTTCAATTACGATTGCTTCTGTAGCACTTGCTTTAGCCTATGCTGCGCTACCGGGAATGCAACAGACAGTTGCAATTGTTAGCGGTACAGAATTACAAGCTCCATTGCAAGAAATAGCAACTAAGTTTCAAGAAAACAATCCCAACATTAAAATAGAATTAAAATTTCAAGGTTCTCAAGATATTGTTAATAACTATATAGACCAAAAAAATGAACAAAAACCGACGATATTGATTCCTGCTTCCTCTGAATTTTTGGATGAATTGCGCCAGCGTTATACAACACAAAATAACAGCGATCCATTTATAGAATCACCACAACCAATTGCTAAAACATTGCTAGTTGGTGTTGCTTGGTCGGAACGAGGTAAAGTTCTTTTTCCCAACGGTCGCTTTTCTTGGCAACGGGTAGAACAAGCCATGCAAGCTTCTAATTGGCAAGCGATCGGCGGTCAAAAAGATTGGGGAAGCTTTGATTTTATGATGACCGATCCCAGCCGTTCTAACAGCGGTCAAGTTACCCTCAGTTTGTGGTCGCTATCAAAATTTGGTGGCAATAATCTTAATAATGTAAACTTTAGCAATCCTACAGTCAGTTCCCTATTTGGAACAATAAAGCGTTCGGTTTACCAACCACCTCGTTCTACAGATATTCTTTTACAAGAGTTTATTGCTCGCGCTCCCAATGATGCGGATGTAGCAACTGTTTACGAAAGTATAGCTTTATCTCGATGGCAGCAATCCAGTCAGAATCAGGCAAAACCCTATCAAATTTACTATCTCGATCCCACCATTGAAACGGTAGCAACTGCAGCAGTTCTTCGCCAAAATGTAGATGCAGCAACAGCCAGTGCTGCAAAAAGTTTTATCTCTTATCTTAGAGAACCCGAACAACAAAAAGTCTTTGTACAGCACGGTTTCCGTCCAGCAATTAATGGTGTTAATTTGCAAGGAGTTGCTAACAGCCCTTGGAATCAAAATATTCCTGGCGTGGAACTGAATCCATCTGTGAAAACAGTACCAGTTCCTAAAGCACAGGTTCAAGCCGAAATCCAGCGCATTTGGCAAAGATCGAATTAATGGAATTTTGTCAAGGATTAAGCAACCTCAACAACCGGAAGCAACGAATTAATAGAATTGCCCATAGAAAATTGTACTTGCCACAACCTGCACTTTTCTAAGCTCGCGTACAAGACGATGACCTTGATATTTATAAAATGGTGTTGGCAAAACTATGGGCAAATTATTTATCCATTGCTTATACCATTTCTATATAAAGATGTATCTAATTAACTCGCGTAGGCGGTGAGTCCAGTCCTGTAGTCGGGTTACCTACAGATTTTGCTGTGAGTTAATTGGAAATTGTTGCAGTTAGCAATCACCATCTAAAAACTAATGTTGAATAGTTAAACCACCATCTAAAACTAATGAATGTCCAATAACAAAATTAGCTGAATCTGAACATAACCATAATACTGCTTGAGCAATTTCTTCCGGTGTACCCAATCGTTTTATAGGATATTGATTGCCATAATTCGTGATGGTTTCCTCACTTAAAGCTGACCTTACCATGGGAGTTACGATAGTTCCCGGGCAAACAGCATTAATTCTAATACCATCCTTAGCATATTGTACAGCTAAAGATTTAGTCAGCCCTAAAACAGCGTGTTTGCTAGTACAATAAAAATGATGATTGTGTTGTGGTTTATTTTCCGCTCCATTAGTTAAATTAGCAGCAATTAAGCCTCTAATAGAAGCATTATTCACAATGGCACCACCTCCATTTTGCAGCATTGCCGGAATTTGATATTTCATACATAACCAAACTCCTTTCAAATTAGTATTAATAATTTGATTCCAATTTTCTTCTGAATCATCTATATTGACTTTTAAAATTCCAGGAGTTCCAGCATTATTAAATGCATAATCTAAACGACCAAAAGTTTTAACTGTTTGGCTTATTAAATTTTCAACTTCTGTTTCTTGAGTAATATCTGTAGGGATAAAAATACTTGAACTACCTGCTTTTTCAATTAAACTAACAGTCTCTTCACCTTCAGTAATTCTCCTACCAGCGATCGCTACTTTTGCCCCACACGAGGCAAAAGCTAATGCTGTAGCTTTGCCAATACCAGAATTACCTCCTGTAATTAGAACAACTTTGTCAGTAAATTGCTTCATAATTAAATAGTTTTACCCTTATTTAGAATTTAGTTAAAGTCAGAACCTTTGACTTCCGTGTTAAAGAAACTTTTGTACTAGTACAGGTCGGCATAAATAAGCAGACCATTAGATGTCATAAGAATGATTTTGCTCGCAACACTATTTATTGTGACGTGTTATGTCGGTTTAACTGTTGCAGTTGCTCCCGCTCGCTATCGCTTAAGTTTAATATTTTTGAAGTTAATCTTGCCACAGCCTAATTCCTCAATCACCACACTCAAACTGCTTTTTACCTTGCTCCTAATTTTCTCACAATATGGTCTATTTATTTCCGCCGCACTGTACTAGTAGTCTGTCACATCAACTTTCCCAGGTAGAGAAATTTTTAAATTCTTCTTCTTTTTCTCTGACTTCGTGCTCCTCGCGTCTATGCGCTGGCACGCACGCTTCGCTATCGTGTTTTTTTTCACTCGTCAATTTTAAGTTGACAGACTACTAGTGGTTCACCACATAAGTTTTAATGGGTAAAACGATGTTCAAGCTCATCCTCTTTTTCTCTTCCTCTGCGCCCTCTGCGCCTCTGCGGTTTTTCAATCAACCCTCAAATTCAATGTGGTGAACCACTAGGTTAATAATGATTGCCTGGGTTAATTATTAACACGTTATAGCGCGAATCATCACCAGCGACATCCAAGATGTAATGCGAACCGATGTTACTCGTCATGATAATGATAGAGTTCTTAAAGTCCACCGTATGACCTTGAGCATCCGTCACGCGACCATCATCAAGAATTTGCAGGAAGATGTTAAGTTTAGAATATGTGCTTCGCTAACCAATATATTTGTGTCAGTTCATCTGGTTTGTATTGATAATCGCACTGCGATTTATACTATAAACGGCTAACAACTGTTCTTTCTCGGAATGGTTTGATGCATTTGTAGGGGCGCAATGCCATGCGCCCCTACGAGTTTTTGACAACTTTTGGAAAGTTAGATTCTAAACCGTTTTTGGTATAATAATTATCGCTGGCGAAGAAACTCAAGCAGTAATTAATAACGAAGGGGAGGTTGATTATCGCGATTAGCGAAATTTCGTGTCTCTACACATTAATTAAACTTTGCTAGTAACCAACGAGTAATAGCTCCATCATCTTCAGTTAGAGAACGCACAAGAGCTTCTTCAACCAAGGCAATTTCCAATCCTGGCAGTACTTGAGATTCACGAATGGGGGTAGTTTGTGTTGCTGACAATGAATTTGCAATTACCTTGCCTGCACTGACATCAACTACCCAATACTCTTGAACTCCCAGGCGTTGGTAAAGTTTTTGTTTACGCTCAGTATCGTCTTCTAGAGACGAAGCGGCAATTTCTACAACTAGCGTGGGTGGAGTTAACTCATTGAGATTTACTGGAGCATTATTTCGGGGAGGAAGTTGCAAATTTGTGCCAATATAAAAAGCAATATCAGGCTGAGATTCACGAACTCTAGCTTTTCTAAAGCTAGTATTCGTTAGTCCTACAACGGGAATATTCTTGATCGTTGCATATAAAATGATAACTGTTGAAACAATAGTGTTATCTCGACCATATGCAGGACCTAATGGTGACATCTCAATCCTCATGTAACCGTCATCATAGTAAAATCTAGCACGTGCTAAGGTTGGGTCATCTGCAAAGGTCAGAAAATCTTCCCAGGCTGCCTCTACCCAGGTATCTGTAGGAACAGTATCTATTACTGGTGCTTGATTAAGCATAATTGGGGAACTTACATAGTGTGTTTGCTATTAAACTTAGTTTAACAATGCTTCATCATGACGATTACGAAACTCCAATCAGGAGGCGGAGCCTCTAAAAAAGCATTCCCAGGCGGAGCCTGGGAACGAGATGAGAAGTTGAACTGGAGTTGGATTAAGCTGTAAACACCTCTGTGGGTAAGCGTTTGAAGGCAAGACGCTCATTCTCAATGTCTACAAAGATGGTATCGCCATCATTAAACTCGCCACGCAAGATAGCTTTGGCAATTTGAGTTTCTAACTCCCGTTGAATGGCTCGCTTCAGGGGTCTTGCTCCAAACACTGGGTCATACCCTACATCAGCTAAAAAGTCAAGAGCCGCTTCCGACAGCCTGAGAGACATCTTGCGATCGCTCAATCGATGACGCAATCTCTCTACTTGCAACTGCACGATGCGACGCAGTTCTTCCTTACGCAATCCATGGAAGAAGATAATTTCATCAAGGCGGTTGAGGAACTCAGGACGGAAGCTATTTCGCATTGCTTCCATAACTCGATGGCGCATTTCATCATAGCGCGAATCATCACCAGCGACATCCAAGATGTACTGCGAACCGATATTACTCGTCATGATAATGATAGAGTTTTTAAAGTCTACCGTATGACCTTGAGCATCAGTCACGCGACCGTCATCAAGAATTTGCAGGAAGATGTTAAAAACATCAGGATGAGCTTTTTCGATTTCGTCAAACAAAATCACTGCATAAGGACGACGGCGAATGGCTTCGGTGAGTTGTCCTCCTTCTTCATAACCCACGTATCCTGGAGGCGCACCGATCAGGCGAGAAACAGCGTGTTTCTCCATGTACTCGGACATATCAATCCTGACTAGCGCTTCTTCAGTATCAAACAAGTAAGCCGCAAGTGCTTTTGCGAGTTCGGTTTTACCAACACCTGTAGGACCGAGGAAAATAAAGCTAGCAATGGGACGATTGGGATCTGCAAGCCCAGCACGAGAACGCTGAATCGCGTCTGCAACTGCTGTCACTGCTTCTTCTTGTCCGACAACTCGATTGTGCAGTTCATCTTCTAAGTGCAAAAGCTTTTCTTTTTCAGATTCCACCAACTTACTGATCGGAATTCCCGTCCATTTAGAAATCACTTCTGCAATGTCAGCTTCGGTGACTTCTTCTCGCAACAGAGATTTTCCACTGCGTTGTGCGTGAGCCAGTTCGGTTTCTGCTGCTTCCAAATCGCGATGCAAACTGGTAAGTTTGCCATACTTTAACTCAGCAGCGCGGTTGAGATCGTAATTGCGTTCTGCTTGTTGAATCTCTAAGTTAACGCGGTCAATCTCTTCTTTAACAGACTGAATTTTTGCAATGACATCTTTCTCAGATTGCCATTGCGTCTTCAACTCTCTTTGTTCTTCTTTGAAGTCCGCAAGTTCTTTTTCCAATCTATCCAAACGTTCTCTGGAAGCTGCATCACTTTCTTTTTGCAGTGATAGCTTTTCCATTTCTAATTGCAGAATTTTGCGGTCGATTTCGTCAAGTTCTTCAGGTTTGGAGGTAATCTCCATCTTCAGTCTGGCGGCTGCTTCGTCTACCAAGTCAATAGCTTTGTCTGGTAAGAAGCGATCGCTAATATAACGACTGGACAAAGTTGCTGCTGCGACTAAAGAACTATCGGAAATTTTCACCCCGTGGTGAACTTCATACCGTTCTTTCAAACCGCGCAAAATAGAAATTGTATCTTCCACGCTGGGCTGATCTACATACACCTGTTGGAAGCGTCTTTCCAAAGCAGCGTCTTTTTCTATATATTTACGGTATTCGTCCAAAGTTGTTGCGCCAATACAGCGCAGTTCACCCCGCGCCAACATTGGCTTTAATAAGTTCCCAGCATCCATTGCGCCTTGGGTTGCACCAGCGCCGACAACCGTGTGAATTTCATCAATAAATAGAACTATATTGCCGTTCGATTCGGTAACTTCTTTTAAGACTGCTTTTAAACGTTCTTCAAATTCACCTCGGAATTTTGCTCCCGCAATCAAAGCACCCATGTCTAGAGCAATGAGTTTGCGGTCTTTTAAGGATTGGGGAACATCACCCGCTATGATACGCTGTGCCAATCCTTCAGCGATCGCTGTTTTACCAACACCTGGTTCCCCAATCAAAACAGGATTATTTTTGGTACGACGTGATAAGATTTGGATGGTACGGCGAATTTCATCATCCCGTCCGATCACAGGGTCAAGTTTGCCTTGACGGGCTGCTTCTGTAAGATCGCGCCCGTATTTTTCCAGGGATTGATATTTCCCTTCTGGATTTTGGTCGGTCACTTTCTGATTCCCACGAATTTGTTTAACAATATTTTTAACTTTTCCTTCATCCAGTCCAAATTCTTGGAATAACCCTTTACCAAAGCGGTCATCTTTAGCATAAGCCAGCAACAGGTGCTCGATTGAGATAAAGTCGTCTTGAAACTCTTTCCGATACCCGTCTGCTCGGTCAAGAAGCGTATCCAAGCTGCGTCCCAAGTAAACAGAACTGCTGCTACCAGAGACTCTCGGTTGGCGTTGAATGAATTGTTCGGTGCGATCGCGCAATTTTTGCGAATTAACACCAGCTTTTGTGAAAACACCGTTGGCGAGCCCTTCCTGGTCTAACAGTGCTTTCATCAGGTGCTCGCTTTCTATCTGCTGTTGTTGATACTGTTTGGCAATATCTGGAGTATGCGCGATTGCTTCCCAAGCTTTTTCTGTAAATTGGTTTGGATTAGTTGGTTGCATAGGCTTTTTCCAGGAAAGAACTACTCTAGGCTTGGATTTAAATTTGCTAAGAGCGCAGATAGAACAAAAATATAGTTTGTTCTTATGCAATCATTGTAGAAAGAGGCGGGTTAATTGCTAGGTCGGACTTCACGTCCTCCTTTAGTCGTATTACCCCCCATAAATTAGCGAACTAGTAGTCCACCACACCAACGCCTGCTGGGTAAGTGAACACACTACCCACTCTCGTTCCTAGGTTCTACCTAGGAACGCAGTCGGCGAGGCTCAGCCTCGCGCTCAACTGGAGGCGGAACCTCCTGTAAGGCATTCCCTGGCTGAGCCACCGGATCGAGGTGTGCGAAGTTTTGACAGCCTGTCAAAGCTTTTGCGACAGGCCACTAGGAATTCACTCAATTTTTCAAGATGTGGAGGGTCAATCCTAGAGAAGAGATTGACAAATTCGGTCGATTGTGAATTGCTTAATCCACATGAAAACCCCGGAGAGTGACAGATATTCTTCTACCTTGATACTTTTTGGACAAAGTTACTTCATGCGTCCAAGTTTTGTTTGTTTCATAAGGTATGACAAACACGGTACCATGTGTTGTCATAAAGTCTCTATAACCATTTCCTTTCCACGGACGCAATCGAAATATACGTTCTTCTCCAAATGAAATAGTAACAATAGGTACGCTCTCAATCATGTTGAGAGTGCTATCCCGATGCTTTCCTATGTAATGATAAAGTTTGCCATCGTACCAATTTATGACTATACCATTGAGGCGATTATCAATGTTATTTTTGCTCCATTCAAAAATTGAGTCGATGAGTGATGGAATTGGTAATGCTTGATGAGTGACTCCTGTATAATGATAATCGGCTCCGTAAACCTGTTGCCAGCGCGGCATTTTTACCAAACGTCCGTGTATTTTTATATCCTTGAAATCCTGGGGATGTATATCCCACAAACTATCAAATTGCCAGCGATTTAAATCAACATCATCTGGTAAACGAGCCGTATAAAATTTATGGCTTTCATCTAAGTCATGACACGTGAAAATATTTTTGTTTAACGTATTCATTCACGTCCTTATCCATTCTTAAAGCTAAAATTCAATTGTGAAACTATCCCGACGGTGAAAGTCCGGTTCATCGCCTGTATGCTTCAACGCCCAATATGTAACAGAACCATCTTTATGTTTCATAACAGTAGAAATACCAACTTTCAGAGCTAAATCTGTTGAGATAATACAATCTAAATCTACATTTAGGACAAGCGCCAAACCATCTGATAGATACTGAACGCTAAATGGTAATGCTGTAAAGGCATTTTCCTCCTGCATTCCGTGACGGTAAGCATCAAAGCGATACACATTCCAATCCCCAGAAGGAGAGATATTAAATTCCCAATAGCGATCGCTATTCTCAATTCCAAGGAAGAACTCAAAACAGGTGTTTTGCCAGAGTTCGTGCTTGCGTTTTGGTTCGTCTGATGGGTCTGCTATCTCGATTGCTGTTAAATCACCAAGAAGTGCATATTGAATAGTAAACTCATTCTCATAGCGGGCAACATTGCCTTTGATTTTCAGTTCGCTTAGCGATTCACTGTAAGAGAAAGGTTGTAGGAAAAATGTTTGCTCTTGCATCTAAAAACCTCAAAAGACACTAGAAGCCCCTTGGAACTCAATCCAAAATCGACTTCCTTGACCAACAGCGGACTCTACACCGACCTGACCTCCAAGACGTTCTGCTCCTTTTCGCACAATGGCTAATCCAATTCCAGTTCCTGGGTAAGTTTCAGTGTTGTGCAGCCGCTCAAAAACACCAAAAATTTGCTCTTGATAATTTGGCTCAATACCAATTCCGTTGTCTTCAATCCAAAGACGGATCTGTTGCGGGGATGGAGGGAGAACCGTACCTGTTTTTCTCGTTTCTTTCAGCTCTATTGTTTCTGTCCAAACTCGAATGTGCGGTTGAACACCAGGAGCAACAAATTTAATTGCATTAGACAAGAGATTGACAATAATTTGTACCAAAATTGGATAATGCCCGATAACACTGGGTAGGTTTTCAGCGATGGTTATTTGAGCCTGACGCTCGCTTAAATCTGTTGCTAATTGTGCTCGAGCATCTGCTATAACTTGAGTCAATAGAACAGGAGCCAGCTTAATCTGCTCGCGACTGAGGCGGCTGTATGCTAGCAGATCGCAAACTAACTCGTTCATGATATAAGTGCCATTAAAAATGCGTTGAATATATTCTTGAGCCGTTTCATCTAAGCGATCGCCATAATCTTCAGATAGAGCTTGGGCAAACCCTTGAATTCCTCGTAACGGTGCTCGCAGGTCATGCGCCACCGTGTAAGAAAAGGCTTCCAAGTCCTTATTGGCTTCCTGAAGTTGAGCTGTGCGTTCTTCAACCCGTTGTTCTAAAGTGATATTAAGTTGTTGAAGCTCAACTTCTGCCACTTTACGGTTTGTGATGTCGGAACGAACAGCAATG
The DNA here is from genome assembly GCF_000760695.4 of Tolypothrix bouteillei VB521301. GTDB lineage: Bacteria > Cyanobacteriota > Cyanobacteriia > Cyanobacteriales > Nostocaceae > Scytonema > Scytonema bouteillei_A. Next base: position 1,466,547 of record NZ_JHEG04000001.1, read on the forward strand.
TATTGATACGGTTTACCAGAGACATCGAGAAACGGCACGATTGTGGTAGCAACCCAGTAGAAAGTACCATCCTTGGCACGATTTTTAATTTCTCCCTGCCATACCTGTCCGCGAGAAATGGTTGCCCACAAATGCTGAAAGAATTCTTTAGGGTGATAGCCGGAGTTAACAATCCGATGATTTTGTCCGATCAATTCTTCTCTGGAGTACTTTGAAAGCTCGCAGAATTTGTCGTTGACATAGGTAATGGTACCTTGAGTATCAGTGATAGCCACGATTGAGGAGCGATCGAGAGCAAACTTAAAGTCTGCCAAATCTTTGAGCGTTTGCTGTAATGCCACCTCAGCCTGCTTGCGCTCGGTAATATTCCAAAACGCGCCGATACTTCCTCTCACTTGTCCGCTTTCATCAAAAAGTGGAGCAGCGTATTCTAACAGTGTTACGGTTGTGCCATCATTCCAAACCACATCAACTTCTAAATCTCGAACTTCAACTCCATCAGTGGCTGCACGTTGTAAGGGCAGTTCCTCTGGCGGAATTTCCCGGTTATTATAATAGACCTTAAAGGTTTTTGGTCGCTCGTCTTCTGGCGCACTTAAAGAAGCATTTGCAGTTGAAGCCATGGATAACATTCGAGCAAATGCTGAATTGATCCGAATTGTTTGACATTGGGGGTCTTCAGCAATGCCAACACCGATGGGAATGACTTCTAATAGCGTTTGAGACTCTGCTAGCTGTCGCTGGAGTTCTTGATTCAAATTCAGAATTTTTTGCTCCGCTTGCTTCCGTTCCGTGACATCGATCGCCGTAACGATCGCCAACTTTCTGCCATCAGGCAATATGTGAAGCGGAGCCGTATAGAAATCCCAAATGCGAGTCGCCCCCGTCCGGGTGATAACGGCATATTCTCCCATCGCTGTCCGTTGGGTGAGGGGATACTGGTTCACAATAGCAGATCTCGCTTCGTCTTGGCGATCGCCGTAAGCTCTTTTTACCCAAGCTTCCAGCGTGGGAATGTCTTCAAGATGATAGCCTGTAATTTCCGTCCAGACATGATTGATCTGCAATACCTCTCCATCTTCGGCATGGAGCATAATTGGTAAGGGAGCATTCAGCAAAGCAGACTGGAATCGTTCCTCGCTCTGGCGTAAGGCTTGTGTGGCTAGTGTTTGCTCAACAATCGGCCAGAGACGAGAAACCGTATGTTGGAGCAGTGCCACTTCATGGGGATACCACTCTCGAACTGTCCTGGTATTAATGGCAAGAACTGACACCCAACGCCCTCGATCGATGCAGGGAACGCCGACAAAGGCACGAATGTCTCGCTGGGCATAATTATGCGAGAAAGGGGCGGTGTAGGGATGGGTGGCTACATCTGAAACAACAGCGGGTTGACCGGCATGGTAGCGGTCTACCAGATCTGGTAGCAGGAATTCTGACAAGCGATAAGCTCCAACAACGCTTGGAATGTCCTCTTGTCGCCGCCAGTCTTGCTTGACGAGCGATACATCCTCTTGCAAATTCACTTCGTGCCACACGCAGCGATCGACGTTGAGATACTTGCCCAAACTGCTTACCGCTTCCCACACCATCGCATCTGCATCAGAAAGTTGCCGCAACCGCAAATCAAGTTCGTTCAGGAATTGCTCGTTAAGTTCGGCTAATTTGCGCTCAGTTACATCTCGTGCGGTAGCATAACGTATGTTATGCTCGGGGGATATAACTGCTGTCCAGGATAGCCACTTGTACGATCCATCCTTACAGCAATAACGGTTTTCAAAGATAGCTACAGGATTTCCCGCCTCAAATCGTTCAGATGCTATGCGAGTTGCCTCAACATCCTCAGGATGAACAAAGCTGAGAAAAGGTTGCGCCATCAGTTCTGTTTGGGTATAGCCCAGCACTCTCTCCCATGCAGGGTTAAGTTGCCTGAAGTAACCATCTAGGTTGGTGAGGGCAATCATGTCGTTGGACACCGTAAAGAAGCAATTGCGTTCTTCTTCTGATCGTTTGCTTTCTGTAATGTCAAAAACGATGCCGCTACAACATACCGCTTGTCCGCCTTTGTTGTAAAAAAAACGTCCATAGGTCTTAAGCCATCTCAATTGCCCATTATCTGCACGAATAATGCGATACTCAAGATTGAAAAGTTCATGCTCCCGTCTGGCGTGTTCCTCAATTTGCTTGACTCGCTCTACATCTTCTAGATAAATTCGGCTGCGCCACATCTCAATGGTTGCTTCTCCACCAGCAACAAACTCATACCCGAGTAATTTAAAATGTTGCGCTGACCACACCCCTTTTCCCGTTGACAAATCCATATTCCAAGCAGCCATCCCTGCTCCTTCAATGGCAATGCTTAAATATTCATTGATTGCTGGGTGTTCTCTGTTGAGTCCGCTTAGCCATAAAGCGTTACCAACAAAAGCAAAACAAAACGCTGTCAGCATCAGCAAACTCTTCAGAATGCTGATGTCCAAAGTCCAGCCAATTAGGACAAGGCAACCAACACTGGCAACAAACGCTGCTGTCATTTTAGCTCCCTTCTTAGAGAAGGGAAAATAGTAACGCAAAATCAATAGTTTCAGCCTACTACCTATCATTAATCTAGTGACTTTCCCATAAGCAGGTAAAAATTTAGTTATTTACCTCGATCCTAGCTCTGTTTTTTCAGCTTATTTCACATCCTTAATAATGTTGCGAATAGTTGTTTCTTGAGCTTCAATACTCTCAGTCAGTTTGAATTGGACAAGTGCTCTTGTTAAGTTGTGTTCTGGATGCTTGACTTTAAAGTAGATATTTCCTGCTAAATAGTCAGCAAAAAACCTTAACCCTAATTCAAAGGAAATGAGACGAATTGCGTCGTACATATAGACGTAATCCTTCTCAAGGAGAAACGCTTTAGCTACAGAGAGATATCCCTGGAGAATTCCCTGACATAAATCTGTATCAAAATAAACCCTTTCCCATTCCTCGGTTTCTTCTCCAGATGGATTGCACCCAGAGCGCAAACAGTCCCCAATGTCATAATGTACGAGACCGGGTTTAACGGTATCCAAGTCGATCGTGCTGGCAGCTAGCTGTGTTTTTGTATCAAATAACACGTTATTGATTTTGGGATCGCCATGCATGAGACGCATTGGTAACTCACCCGTTGCTTTAGCCTTTTCTAAGACTTCTGCCCAAAGCTGGCGATCGCTAACGAACTGCAAGCAATATTGAACTTCAGGTGATTTCTGGGTATGAGTTGTTGCCAAAACTCGATGGTAATGTTGCAGATAAAGGGGGGTAATGTGAAACCCTTCTAGGGTATCAGCTAGTTTTTCAGGGGGTAAGTCGCTGATGAGGTTGTGAAACATACCCAAGGCATAGCCGATTTCTTTGGCTTGTTCCAAATTTTGCATGGTATCAAAAGACTGCGTACCTTCAATAAAGGTAATAGCCCGCCAGAATGACCCGTTGGCTTCCCTCCAGTAATCCCGTGCATCTTTTGTTACCAGTAATCGAGGCACTTCCCAACGACGATTGAGGGGGTTGCGTTGCAAGCGATCGCGAACGTGCTCTGTAAAAGTACGCATATTCTGCACGATCAGTTCTGGTTGACGGAACACCTGCGTGTTGATCCTTTGCAAGACAAAGTGCTTTTCCTCTGGAGAATCAAGAGTTACTAGAAACGTATCATTAATATTGCCACTGCCAAGCACTTGAATACCCATCACCTTACCTTTCAAGGCGAATTGGTCAGCAATGGCAGTTAAATTATTATCTGTGTCTCGTTTTTCTATCATAGTGGGGTGGAATTTCTGCTCTGCACTGTTATAGCTGTTAGCATCTACTTCATGTACCGGAACTTTGCAGTACTTCTAACAAACTCTTTAACATTAAGTAAGATGAAGTCGCTCCTGGATCTTGATGTCCGATACTCCGCTCTCCTAAATAACTCGCCCGTCCCTTTTTAGCCTGCATGGGAGTTGTGTCCTGCATTCCCCGTTTACCTGCAGCGACAGCTTCCTCCATTGCTTGGATAGAATTCTTACCCTCACCTATAGCTTGTTGAAAAGCTGCGACAGATGGAGAGAGTACATCCACCATCGTTTTGTCTCCGAGTTGCGCCTTACCTCTTTGAACAACACCATCTAAACCCGCTTGTAAAATTGCCAGCAGATCCCTATCGCTAAGTTCCTCTTTGCCAGCAACAGCTGTACTTGCTCTTAAAAAGAGAGTGCCATATAGAGGTCCGCTTGCACCACCAACCGACGAAATGAGGGTCATGCTAACGGTTTTCAAAAGACTGCCAATATCCTTATCTGCTACAGTTGGTAACTGAGCGATCGCGGATTTAAATCCGCGATCCATATTAATACCGTGGTCCGCATCACCAATTGCTGCATCTAATTCTGTCAAATAATCCTTATTCTTCTCCAGTTCCTCAGTAAAGCGCTGCAACCATTCTAAAATTTGCTGTTTTGTAACCATAGCTCAAACTCCCCACTGCAAACTTGGTGTTTTTACAGGTGCATCCCACAAGCGAATCATTTCATCATTGACTTTTAATAAACTTATAGAGCAACCTTGCATCTCTAAAGAAGTTATATAAGATCCAATCAGGTTGCGTACAATATGCAATCCCTTCTTTTTGCAGATTTCCGCAAGTTTGCGATAAACAAGATACAGTTCGCTGAGGGGAGTCCCACCCATACCATTGACAAAAGCTAGAACGCGATCCCCATGCTGAAAAACGGGGTCGATGAGTTCTACATCTGCCCATTCACCTTTCTCTTCATCCCATTCCCGCACTGTACGGCTGTAAGGCGTATCCTCAATAATAGAGATAGCGAGCATTTCTGTTATCTCATCTACGGATGCAAAAGCTCTGCGCTCTCTTCCCGGTTCGCCGTGGATACCAATACCCATTTCTATTTCGCGATCGCCCAGTTCAAAAGTGGGTGTCCCTTTAGCAGGAACGGTGCAAGAACTGAGTGCGATCCCCATACTACGACCATTTAAATTGACTTGGCGACACAAATCGACAACTTGTTGCAAATCGTATCCTTGTTGTGCCGCTGCACCACCAATTTTTTCTGCCAATACAGTTGTCCCTACACCTCGGCGTCCCTGTGTGTATAAGCTATCTTTAACTGCTACATCATCATCTATAAGAATATTTAGCACTCGGATACCCTCACTCCGGGCTAACTCCGTTGCCATTTCAAAGTTCATGACATCTCCACTGTAGTTCTTCACGATGTAAAGGATACCCGCTCCTCCATCGACTTTCTTAGCTGCTGCTAGCATTTGGTCGGGGGTAGGAGAAGTAAAAACCTCTCCAGGACAAGCAGCATCTAACATTCCCATACCTACAAACCCTGCGTGCATCGGTTCGTGACCGCTACCTCCACCAGAAATAATGGCGACTTTCCCCGGTATGGGTGCATCTACTCTGTAGACAAAAGTAGGGTCACACTCAACTTTGATGAGATCGGGATAGGCGATCGCCATTCCTTCTAAACTTTCACGGACAAAATCTTCAGGTTTATTAATAAGTTTTTTCACGGTTTAGCTATTCTTTATTTAGAGGTTGCTACAACCCAGAATAGATCGTTCTTGCTCTTTGGTTAATTGTGAGAACTTTATGAAATTCTGTAACAGTCAGGGATTTTCATTAAGAAATGTTGCTGATAATTAATCCCTTTGTTACCTTATCCCTATGTAGTTGGGTCTGATAAATACTCGTATTTAGCAGAGGTGTTATTCATGGTCATTGTCTTATGGAACGGGCGGAGTCGCTCGTTCATTCCCGAGAGAGCGGGCGAGGACACCCACTTTACGGATAGTTAGGGTGAGTGAGATTGTGCAAGTTAAAAATTCCTAGCTCAATCCTGACATATTGCCTCTCCAACTCAAATTTCGATACTGTCTAACTGGATAAGTATCTAAAGTCTTAAGAATGCGTTAAGACTCGCAAGATTTCTCCTAAGTGTCTTGCTGTTAGCGGTTTTGTACAACAACTTACAGCGCTTCGCACCTCAATGGAGTACACCCAGACCAACCCGAACCTTAGCAAGGGGAGGGCACTTAATGCGGGCGAGTGGGGTCTTTCCGTACTTCATCAAATGGAAATTTGCTGTATATCCAGATTGCAAGTATTGTCTATCTCTCTCTACAACAAGTGCATTGTTTGAGAAATTTTTAATTTGCAAAGCAAGCACTAACGAGAGTGAGATTTTAACTTTGTAGGTTTTAACTATGAATATTCAAGGGAAAACAGTTCTGATTACTGGAGCCTCACGAGGTATTGGGCGAGCGATCGCTATTGAATTTGCAAAGCAAGGAGTCAAATGCCTGCTTGTGGTTGCTAGAGATGCGACTCGATTGGCTGAAGTGGCTTCTGAAATAGAAATGCTTGGTGTAAAAGCACACACCATGGCTTTAGATTTATCTCAAGTTGTGGAAGTGAATATTGCGATCGCTCAAGCTTGGCGGAATTACGGTCCTATTGACGTACTTGTCAATTGTGCTGGAGTCGCTCATCAAACCCCTTTCCTCAACTCTCAATTGTCTAAAGTGCAAGCAGAAATATCTGTGAATCTTATTGGGATGTATACTATGACTCGTCTGGTAGCGCGACGCATGGCAGTACAGCGTTCGGGAACTATTGTTAATGTTTCTAGTTTGATGGGTAAAGTTGCTGCACCAACAATGGCAACCTATTCTGCTACAAAATTTGCGATTCTAGGCTTCACGCAGGCTTTGCGAGGTGAGCTAGCACCATACAATATTCGGGTTGCTGCTTTATTGCCGTCTTTAACCGACACTGATATGGTGAGGGATTTAGAGTGGTTTCGCTGGGTGATACCTATGACTCCCCAACAGGTGGCTCAAGCACTTGTTAGAGGTCTGCAAAGAGATTCACCTGAAATCTTGGTAGGCTGGCAAAGTCATATTGCTGTATTGTGCGATCGTCTCGCCCCTTGGTTGTTAGAAAAGGTTTTACAAATGGCATCTCCCCTGTCGCAAGCAAAACAAGTGCGCCATCAAACATGGAGGAACGCTAGGTAAGCCTGCTATCTTCTTACCTAAGGGCTCCCGGCACTTTATCGTTCAAGTTGAATATCGGACAATTTTGTCCGATACTGTCATTATGAAAGGGAGTGAGTTCATCAAAAAGGTGAAAAAGTTAGCTAGAGAGCGTGGTATCAAAGCATACGTTGAGAAAAAACGTGGTAAGGGAAGCCATGTAACACTTTACTTTGGTGAGAATTTCACTATTGTGCAAGGAGGCTCACACCTACCCAAATGGTTCAGTATGGGTAGTTTACTGAATCAAAACTTGAATCTCTTCACCAGCAGCAACAAGTGTTTGTCCCACTAGCAAAACAGCTAGACTATTTGTCTGAGCTAAATTAATCAGATTCCCAGAATTTTGGACGCCGCTTGCTGGATAAAAGGAGTAAATTCCATCCCTCAAACGCATTTGACCCCAAACGTAAGTTTCACGTTTGCCATCGGAACGTAATTCTTGAGATGCACGCGCTTTAATAAACTTTGGTTCCCAACCTTCAGCTAACCCGGAAAGCTTTTTGATAGCGGGTTGCACAAATCGCCAAAACGTCACTAAGACGGCGGCTGGATTCCCCGGTAACCCAAAGTATAGGGGAGATGAGGAGAGGGGGGAAGAGGGCGGGAAAGTGGCGACAGTCAGGGGTTTACCGGGTTTCATGGCAACAGAACGAACGTGTATTTTTCCCCCTAAAGACTCTAGTATTTGTTCCACATAGTCGTGGTCTCCTACTGAGACACCTCCAGAAGAGATAATGATATCGGCTTGAGTCAGAGCGCGGGCGATCGCTTCCTCAAGGGCTGCTGGATCGTCTCTGACAATGCCTAACATAATTGGTTGAGCGCCCGTCTGTTGAACTAAGGCTGCTATAGTGTATTGATTTGAATCTACAATCTGACCCGCTTGCAATGGTGTTTCGGGTGTTACAAGTTCATCTCCCGTAGACAGAATTGCTACACGAATACGTCGGAAAACATTTAGTTTCGTACATTGAACAGCAGCCAATACAGCTAGTTCTTGAGCATTTAACACAATCCCTACAGGTAGTAATTGCGATCCAGCTTTATAATAGGATGCTTGCTGCCTAACAAATTCTTTCGGTTTTGGGGTTGTTAGAATAAAAACTTGGTTTTCTTCGCGGCGAGTTCGTTCCTGCATCACAACTGTATCCGCCCCATCAGGCATAACAGCACCAGTCAAAATTCGTGCGGCTTTCCCCGATTGAATGATAGACTTGGGCTGAACCCCGGCAGGAATTTCTTCAATAATCTCTAAAACAACTGGTTTTTCCTCGCTACAATCCCGCACATCTTCGTATCTGACTGCATAGCCATCCATGGCTGAGTTATCCCAATGAGGGAAATCTAGGTGACTCGTGACTGGAGATGCCAGAATGCGACCATTTGCCGCTAATAAATCTGTAACTTCTGTATGTCTTCGGCTATCTAAAGGTTGTACCAACTGTAGAATAGTAGCTTCTGCATCACTTACTGAAAGCATGGGATCGCCTCTGATTCTGTAACTTCGATTTTAATTGAGAAGGCAACAGGATTCATTGAGAGGTTGTCAAGATAAACTGGTAACCGATTCGCAGGTTATAAAGTTTTAGCTTATATGTGGTAATTCAAGATGGAAGGAGTGTCTGAAAGAATTTTTACAGGTGGGTTCACCTTGGTATTGCAACTCTTGAGCGGAGTCAGTTACTCCTCTAATGTTGCGATTATTGAAGACTTGCTGGTTTTGGGTCTTCTGTTTGGATTATTTTTTCTACTGAGGGGGCAAATTCGCACCTGGCAAGCCGTGTTAGAGGAACGGAAACTAGTAGAGTTAGAGAGCCGAAAACTCGCCCAAATGTTGGATTGTGCCAATGATACAATTATGGTTCGCAGCTTGGACGAACGAATCACTTATTGGAACCAAGGAGCGGAACGACTGTATGGGTGGAAAAAACAAGAAGTTTTGGGAAAGTACGTTCATATACTTTTAAAGACCGTTTTCCCCAATCCACTTGAGGAAATTAGAAAGGAGTTTTGGCAAAAAGGGTATTGGGAAGGTAATGTAACACACACACAACGAGATGGCAAGCAAATAACAGTAGCCAGTCGCTGGACATTACAAAGAAATGAAAACTATCAACCCGTAGCTATTCTTGAAATTAATAACAATATTAGCGATCGCAAGCTAGCTGAAGAAGCGCTACAAAAGGCTATGCTTGAATTAGAAGGACAAGTGGAAGAACGTACAAAAGAGTTAACGCAGACTCTAGAGCAACTGCAACGAGAAATTTTAGATCGCCAACGCGGGTTAGAAACACTTCATCAAAGCGAACAGCGCTACCGTTCCCTCGTCACCGCCACTGCTCAAATGACTTGGATTGCTAATTCTGAAGGTGATGCCATTACCACAAATTCAGGTTGGCAGCAAGTTACAGGGCAAACTCCAGAAGAGGTAAAGGGACAAGGATGGTTGAACGCCATTCATAGTGATGACAAAGCACAATTGCAACAAATTTGGATGAATGCTGTAGCAAGTAAAAGTTTGTATGTTGCTGAATTTCGATTGCGAACAAAAAATGGCAATTATCGAGATTATATAACACGGGGAATTCCTGTTTTGAACTCCGATGGCAGCGTTCGAGAGTGGATAGGTGCTTGTACGGATATTACCGAACGCAAAAAGGCAGAAAAAACACTCCGAGGTAGCGAGGAACTTTACCGCACTCTGGCGAGCAATTTTCCCAATGGTGCGGTTTTGTTGTTTGACCGAGATTTACGCTTTACCTTAGTTGAAGGTGCTGATTTACTGGAAATTGGTTTGAGTAAAGAGCTATTAGAAGGTCAGACTCTTTGGGAAGTCTTTCCACCAGAAACTTCTGCTGGGCTCGCACCATTTTACCAAGCAGCTCTAGCGGGCGAGACAAATGTTTCAGAAGTTGATTATCGCGATCGCGTTTATAAGTTATACACCCTTCCCGTCAAAAACGACATGGGGGAAGTCGTGGCTGGAATGGCGATGACACAAAACATTACACAGCAAAAGCAGGTAGAGCAAGACCTGAAAAACGCTAAAGAAGAGTTAGAAATTCGGGTTCAAGAACGGACAAAAGAACTGACTGCGGAAATAGCCGAACGCAAAGAAGCCGAAAACAAATTAGAACAAACCATGGAACATTTAAAACGTTCCAATCAGGAACTAGAGAGATTTGCCTTTGTTGCTGCACACGATCTCCAAGAACCATTACGTGCAATTACTGGTTATACCCAACTTTTAGCACAAGAATACCAAGACTATCTCAACTCGTCTATTCAAGAATATATGGGTTATATTGTGGAAGGATCGACAAGAATGCAGCATTTGGTTCGCGATTTGCTGGTTTACTACCGCGTTGGATCGGTTACTAGATCCTTCGCCCCTAGTGACTGCAATGCTATACTGCGGCAAGTGGTCAGACACATACAACCTTCTATTACTGAAAGTCAAGCGATCGTCATTTATGAAAATTTACCAACTGTGACTGCCGAACCAACTTTACTCATTCAATTATTTCAAAATCTAATTGACAATGCTATTAAATTTCGGGGCACGGAAACACCACAAGTTCGCGTAACAGCAGAATTCACAAAAAATAACGAATGGTTATTTTGTGTAAGTGATAATGGAATTGGGATAAAACAAAGGTATTTAGAGCGAATTTTTGAAATTTTCAAACGACTCCATACTCAAAAAAAGTTTCCCGGTACCGGTATTGGTTTAGCTATTTGTAAAAAAATAATAGAACATCATGGAGGAAACATTTGGGTAGAATCTGAGATGGGAGTGGGAACAAAGTTTTACTTTACGATTCCTCTATCAGACCCACAGTAATTTGAAAATATGAATCGTTAATATTTATAAATAATTAAGTACTTATGAGTGACAACCAAAACTTGCGACCCGTTGAGATTTTGCTCGTAGAGGACTCATATAGTGATGCCAATCTCACTATCAAAAGCTTGGGTAAAGCTAGTATCGCCAATAACTTACATTGGGTAGAAGATGGTGAAGCAGCAATTGAGTTCTTGCGACATCAAGGTGAGTATATCACAGCTACACGTCCAGATCTGATTTTACTCGACCTTAATCTTCCGGGATTGGATGGGCGGGAAGTCCTCGCAGAAATCAAAGCCGATCCCGATCTCAAACGTATCCCTGTTGTGGTTTTGACAACGAGTGCAGATGAACAAGATGTACTTAAATCTTATGACTTAAACGCCAACTGCTATATTACTAAACCTGTTGACATTCACCAGTTCCTACAAATCGTGCATTTGATCAATGATTTTTGGCTAGCAGCAGTTAAGTTACCACCTAAATAAGCTTATTCTTATGAACAACACTTCAATTAGCATTCTCCTAGTAGAAGATAGCCCCAGCGATGCCAAACTTTTGCAGCAAACCCTATCACGTTTGGGCGGTGAAAAATGGCAGGTAAGCCACTTTGAACGATTGGTTGATGCCATTGATGCTTGTAGTGACAATGGCTTTGATATAGCTTTGTTAGACCTCTCGCTCCCTGATTCTGAGGGTTTGAATACTGTTGCCGAATTTCATGCAGCGGAGCCAAATATTCCGATTGTGGTGCTGACTGGTTTTGATGATGAAGAAATTGCCTTACAAGCTGTGGCAAAAAGAGCGCAGGATTACCTCGTTAAGGGACAAATTACTCCCCAACTTTTAGGGCGTGCTATCCGTTATGCTATTGAGCGGGGACAAGTTCTCAAAAAAATGGAGGAAAGCGAGCGTCGCTTTCGAGGGATTTTTGAACAAACATTCCAGCTCATGGGATTGCTTTCTCCTGAAGGTATTGTCTTGGAAATTAACAAAACAACTCTTGACATCTGTGGTGTTGAGACGGACGCTTGTGTGGGGAAGCCTTTTTGGGAACTTCCTCGGTGGAATTACTGTGAAACAAGCGAGTGGTTAAAAACTGCAGTTGCTAAAGCAGCCAGTGGAGAGTTTGTTCGTGAAGAACAGCAAGTTTGCGGACAAGACGATACGGAAATATGGATAGACTTCTCCCTCAAACCGTTGAAAGACAACACGGGAAAAGTTGTCTTGTTGATTGTTGAAGGTCGCGATATTAGCGATCGCAAACGTGCTGAAGCAGAAATTAGGAACGCTTGGGAAGTAGAACGGGATCTTAACGATCTAAAATCTAAATTTGTGTCAATGGTTTCTCATGAATTTCGCAATCCCATGACTGTGATTCGGACTGCAGTCGAAATTTTAGAAACCTATAACAAGGAATTGAGCGAGCAGCAAAAAGGGAAATACTTTGGGCAAATTCAAAGTGCTCTTCGCCAAATGTTGCAACTCTTAGACGAAGTTTTGTTACTTGGCAGAAGTGATGCCGGAAAATTAGAGTATCAACCTAGCGCACTAGATTTAGATAGTTTCTGTAACGAACTTGTGCAAACTTTACAACAGAGTGCGGGAGAAAATTACCAGATTAATTTTAGCATACAAGGAGAACAGACTTCAGTAGAAATGGACGAAAATTTACTGCGTCATATTCTAACGAATTTACTGTCCAACGCTATTAAATATTCTCCTAAAGGAGGAGCTATTCAATTTGACTTGGCTTATCAAGACGATCGGGTTAATTTCCGAATCCAAGATTCAGGAATTGGGATTCCATTAAAAGACCAACAACGATTGTTTGAAACTTTCCATCGAGCTAGTAATGTTGGTCGAATTCAAGGGACGGGATTGGGACTTTCAATTGTGAAAAAATGTGTGGAGTTACATCAAGGTTTGATTCAGCTAGAAAGCGACGTAGGAGTTGGAACAACGTTTACAGTCACGTTACCGTTAAAACCTAACAACCCTAAGTCTGGGGAATTGACTGACGAGCCCTGGGACTCTCAAAAATCAGCTTTAAATCCCGATTACTATAGAGATGAAAGCTAAACCCACACACCTAAATGTATGTCTATCGAGCGAGTTCCCCCCAAGCACTTTCCCAAAGTTGAGTTTGGACGGCGAGGTATGGCGTTGGGCGTTGATTTTCTCATTGTCTGGGTAGTCAGCTCTTTGTTGGGTGGTTCTCAACTCGGCGTTCACATTGTTCAAATATTTGTCTTTATTGTAGGTTGGGCAATTGTACGCGTTGTCGTACCTTACAACAATCAAGGACAAAGTTTGGGGCGCTATGCTTTTGACATTAAGGTGCTAGAAGTGGAAAGCACTCGCGTTCCCGATTTACAAACATTTTTGCGGCGAGAAGGAATCGTCTGTTTGAGTGCGCTGTTGGTTTCTATTACTCTCAGTAACATCATACGCAATCCCACTGCTATACTTCTATTGATTCCCTTAGCTATTGATTGCGGTGCGGCTTTCTCCGACACGCAGTTTCGCCAAACTTTGCATGACCGTTTTGCCAAGACTATGGTGATTTCCTCGCGTCGCGGCTATTCGCTTGATATAAAAGTTAAGCAAATAGTTGATAAAGTGCGACGTAATATGAGACAATAGATATTTGTGTTAATTCTCAACAAGCTGTATTTTTTGATAGGCTTATGGCTAAGAGTAAAGGTGCCCGTATAGTAGTGACACTAGAATGTACTGAGTGTCGTACAAATCCAGAAAAGCGCACTTCTGGGGTATCGCGTTATACAAGTACCAAGAACCGTCGCAATACAACTAACAGGCTAGAACTGAAAAAGTTCTGCACTCACTGTAACAAACACACTGTTCATAAGGAAATTAAGTAGAGATGAGCTATTACCGTCGTCGTTTATCTCCAATCAAGCCAGGAGAACCCATTGATTACAAAGATGTAGATTTGTTGCGTAAGTTTATCACCGAACGAGGCAAGATACTCCCCCGTCGGATTACAGGGCTTACAGCACAGCAACAGCGAGAGTTAACACTAGCGATCAAACGCTCCCGGATTTTGGCTCTGTTACCGTTTATTAACGCTGAAGGCTAAATTGGAAAGGCGTGAATTTTGGATGCGTGGATGAGTGGATTATCCCAAAACGCCAAAAATACTAATGTTGTGTTGGAATTTGATACCATAAGTATTCAATCCAAAATCTAAAGTGGAATTTGATATTATAGGTATTCAATCCAAAATCTAAAACTTAGAATAGGATTTGATACCAGTAGGTATCCAATCCAGAAATCACGTCACTTGCGGAACTCGGGGGAATCTCCGTAACGCAGTGGCTCCAAAATCTAAAATCTAAAATATTGCGAGGCTTGTGGAGAAGGGGACGCTGGTTGAATTTAGAGTAGGTAGCGATCGTCGTTTGGGTGTAGTAGACCGTCCAGACGGGAAAGCTCGTTGGTTTGTAGTGGATGAACGTGGTCAATCCCACAGTCTCGCACCTCGGCAAATTACCTATACAGTAAGCGGACAAACCTACAAGCCTTCGCAAATTCCTGAATTTTTGGCAGAAATTAAGCCTTATTTAGATCCATCAAGCCTGGAAGTCGCATGGGAACTCCTCGCAGAAACAGGGGAAACAGCCACTCCAGCAGAAATGGCGAATTTATTATTCTCAGAATCAGAAGCGCATCATCGTTACGCTGCTTACTACCTGTTATCAGATGACAAGATCTACTTCAAGCAAAAAGGGGATGCTTACGAGCCGCGAACATCTTCGGCTGTGGCAGACCGCAAACACCAACTTGAAGTAGAAGCGCTCAAAGCTAAGGGACAGCAAGAGTTTTTGACGCGAGTAGAAGAGGCACTCAAAGGAGAAGCAGTGGAGTGGCAGCGCCACGACCGCCACAGGTTAGAAGCCCTAGAAAAGTATGCCTCGCTCCTCGCAGATATTGTTCGTGTGGGTTTAAGTTATGACAGTCTTGCTCGCGCTTATCCACCACCCCAACCAGTCCAAGAAACAATGAACTTACTGGGACGCCCCGCAACCCCCCAAGGAGCTTTTCAGCTCCTGATCGACTTGGGTTGGTGGAGTGAGCACGAGAACTTATTTCTACGGCGTTCGTCGATACCCATACAATTCCCTAGCAAGGTAATAGAAGTGGCGCAACAGCGATTAGACTCACATCTACCAGATCGAGATATTAATCGTCTGGATCTCACGCACTTGAAGGTATATACGATTGATGACGAAAGTACCACTGAGATAGATGATGGTGTGAGTTGGGAATCACTTCATGATGGCAGGGAAAGACTGTGGGTACACATTGCCGACCCAACACGCTGGCTGTTACCAGAAGATGATTTGGATTTAGAAGCTAGAAAGCGAGGTAGCACCGTATATTTACCCACAGGCATGATACCCATGTTCCCAGAAGTCTTGGCAACAGGACCTATGAGTTTGGTGCAAGGGAAAATTTGTTGCGCCCTAAGCTTTGGAATTGTTTTAAATGAAGCAGGAGCTGTAGAAGAATACAGCATTCATCCAAGTCTGATTAAACCAACTTATCGCCTCACCTATGAAGACGTAGATGAAATGCTACATTTGGGTGTAGAGGCAGAACCAGAAATCGCTGCGATCGCTCAATGGGCAAGTCGGCGTAAAGCTTGGCGGTATGCCCAAGGAGCTATCAGCATTAATATGCCAGAGGCAATGATTAAAGTTAAGGGAGAAGATATCAGCATAGATATCTTAGAAGATTCCCAATCCCGGCAATTAGTTGCTGAAATGATGATTCTTGCCGGCGAAGTTGCTGCTAAGTACGGTCAAAAACATAACATACCTTTACCCTTTCGCGGTCAACCGCAGCCAGAGTTACCACCAGAGCAAGAACTCGTACAACTTCCCGCCGGGTTTGTGCGTGCTTGTGCCATGCGTCGCTGTATGCCCAAGAGTGAAATGAGCATTACCCCTGTACGCCATGCGGGTTTGGGTTTAGATACATACACTCAGGCGACTTCTCCCATTCGCCGTTACAGTGACTTGCTCACCCACTTCCAACTGAAAGCACATCTGCGAGGTGATGTGCTCCCGTTCTCAGCAGAACAACTTAAAGAAGTTATGCTGTCCGTATCTACCATCACCCAAGAAGTGACAATGGTCGAGCGGCAAACAAACAGATACTGGGCTTTAGAATATCTGCGCCGCAATACAGATAAAGTTTGGGAAACAGTCGTTTTAATGTGGCTGAGGGAAGACAGTGGTTTGGCACTCATTCTGTTAGAAGAATTGGGCTTGCAGTTACCAATGATTTTCAAACGTTCTGTGAAATTAGGCGAACAAATCTTAGTCAAAGCCGCTCATTCCGATCCCCATAAAGATGTGATTCAGTTCCAAGAAATTATTTATCAGGAAGCGTAGTAATGCAACCAACGTTAGAGCAGTTACAAGAATGTTATAGAATATGTAGCGCTCTAACTAATATGTATTTACACGCTTCAGTTAGTAAGGATAGACAGGCGTTCTGAAGAAGTTTATATACTGGCAGGTAAAGAACTAGATCTGAGCAGAAACAAAGGAAAACTACTCTTTACTACTGTTAATGAAAATTCAAATACTTAGCGATTTACATATCGAATTTCAACCTTTTTATATTCCCGATGTAGATGCTGATGTGGTTGTCCTTGCAGGAGATATTCATTTAAGAGAAAAAGGAGTGAGTTGGGCAATAGAGAGCATTCCCAATAAACCAGTTATATATGTATTAGGTAATCATGAATATTATGGTTCAGCGTATCCAAAATTGATTGATAAACTAAAAGATTTTGCATCACAAACAAACGTTCATATTTTAGAAAATGATATTTTTACTTTTGGAGATGTTACATTCTTAGGTTGTACTTTGTGGACTAATTTTGAGTTATTCGGCGATCCACGTGTAGCTGGTTATGAAGCAACTCAAAAGATGACAGATTATCAAAAAATCAGATTAAGCCCTCAATATTCAAAACTCAAGTCTATAGATACAGCAAGGATTTGTAAAAATTCTGTTAATTGGTTAAAAAGTAGTTTGTGTAATTTATCTGGAAAAATTGTCATTGTTACACATCATGCTCCCAGCAAACAATCTGTTCCTTCAAAAGACAGAGAGGATATTTTAAGCGCTGCATATGCTTCAAATCTTGATAATTTAGCCTCTGAATCTAATGCTGTGTTATGGATTCACGGTCATATTCACAACCAATTACATTACACAATCGGTTCAACTCGCGTTATTTGTAATCCACGTGGTTATCCAGATGAACCAAATATTTTTTTTAATCCACAATTGTTGATAGAAATTTAAGACATAACACAATAAAAATTTGCTCTCCGGAGGGACAAGTTCTCAGTCACAAGGCACGGGTTACCCTAGTATTCGCAATAAATTTGTCATCATTATTCAGCTTTTTATATGTGGAATTATTGACATTGACTCCGATGAAAAGTTTTAAGTAGTGTAGGTAGTTGCTCTACCACACCAAAGCTTGATTGTGGCGGGCTAAAGCTCACCTACGTATCTATCACGAATCCAATAGGATTCCTTTACTCTTTTATTTGTTAAGTTCGGTAAAAATATTGTAATTATTACTCCTTATATGCAAAGAATATTAAGATATGTAAATAATAAAATTTCTGCAAATTTGGTAAGTTCCTCTTAAATTAGACTAAGCACTTCTCTATAAGGATAGATTTTGATATTCTACTGTTCAAGTCAAACAAAACTTCAACTAGCAGCTATCATGTACTATCCTGCATCAAGAATGCATAAAAGCGGTCATTGCAAATGGATAATTGGGCATCAACTGTGAGTTCTTCTCCCTTGTCTCCGTTGTGGTCGTCTCTAACTCCTAACCCCTCACCCTTTCTCACACACATCTACTATTTCGTTCTAAATCTATGAAGTCTTATTTAGCCGCCGCTATTCAAATGACCAGCGTGCCTAACTTAGAAAAAAACTTGGCACAAGCTGAAGAATTAATCGATTTAGCCGTGCGCCAAGGTGCTGAATTAATTGGATTGCCAGAAAATTTTCCTTTTATGGGAGAGGAAAGTGAAAAAATGGCTCAAGCCTCGGCGATCGCTCGTGGCTCGGAAACATTTCTCAAAACGATGGCGCAACGCTATCAAGTGACTCTATTAGGTGGCGGCTTTCCAGTTCCAGTAGATGATGGTAAAAAAGTTTACAACACTGCCCTACTCATCGCTCCCAACGGTCAAGAACTTGCTCGCTACCACAAAGTCCATTTATTTGATGTTAACGTTCCTGATGGCAATACTTATCGAGAATCCAGTACAGTCATGGCAGGTGAGCAACTTCCTCCAGTTTACTATTCACAGGAACTGGGTAACATTGGGCTTTCTGTTTGCTATGATGTCCGCTTTCCCGAACTTTACCGACACATAGCTTATAAAAATGGGGATGTTTTGTTTGTACCTGCTGCTTTTACAGCCTTTACAGGCAAAGATCATTGGCAAGTTCTTTTACAAGCCCGTGCTATTGAAAACACCTGCTATGTTATCGCTCCAGCACAAACAGGGCTTAACTATGCTCGCCGTCAAACCCACGGACACGCTATGATTATCGATCCTTGGGGAGTTATTTTAGCGGATGCTGGGGAAAAACCAGGAGTGGCGATCGCCGAAATTAATCCTTCGCGAATTGAACAAGTGCGCCGTCAAATGCCCAGCCTGCAGCACCGCATTTTTGTTTAATCTATTAATTTTTAGGTTTGCTAAATCCCTGCTAGATCTCCGCTTCTTTAAGAAGTCGGAGATCTAAACCAACTTCACCCCATTCCCAGGCGTGTCTTTACTCTGTAAATACAAAACTAACTAGCTGCAGCAACATCACTACCTATATCATTTTCGTTTAATCCTAACTTCTTATATAGTTCGTTAACATTTTGAGGCTCAATTGTTCCCGCTTTTGCACGTTTTAGAGCAGTCAGCAAACGACTAGAATTAGCAGGTGAACGAAGTAAGTACAAAGTTTCTAATAAACTGTTAAATTCTGCTTCAGAAATTAAGACAACATTTTTACCCTCAGGTTGGCTAATAACTACGGCTTCACCTGTTTCTAAAATTTGACTGAAAAGATTTTCTATGTTTCCATTAAATTCTTGCCATGAAACTTTAGCTAACATAAATATTTAACTCCAAAGCTCTTGATCTTATCTTTTTAAGTATTTTTATTCGTAGTGATACCGAGCTTTGAGAAAATTAATTCGATCTTCACTCACTAAGTACACAAGTCGATGTTCTTGATTGATACGACGCGACCAACACCCCATATACTCATATTTTAGCGGCTCGGGCTTACCGATACCTTCAAATGGTTGTCGTAAAACTTCCTTGACTATTTTGGGTATACGAAGCGCCATTTTTCGGTCTTTATCAACCCAATACTCTAAGTCTTCTAAAAATTCTGGCTGAAACACAGCTATGCGATCGCGTTTAATCTCATCGTCAGCATTCATGCGGTGTTCATAGATTAAGTACACAGTAAGAGTATCTGAATTATCCTACAATCCTATCTTATAGAACGCCTTTGGTTGTGCAAGCAACTGCTAACAACGCTAAGGGGGCGATCGCATTTAAAAATTAACGCCAGGGAGGCAAGGTAAGGCGACCTTGGGAACATAGCGTTATCTGTAGCAGCTTAACCAACTTAACGGAAACCGAAGGAACATATTGCCTGAGACATCCAGTCAATTTAATATAGCCGTTCTCATCCTTATGAAGGTACGCGGTTATCCACGTGCGTCTGCATAAAAAAATCCCTATACTTCATCCTTTTTTGTAACACTTAAGCAAGGCTTATTTTATACTTAATCTTTTTTAAAGATTTGACGTTGTATTTTGAGAAAAAAAAGCCATAATGTGTAGGCGTTGCTGCGATCGCAAAGCGTACCCTACTACCTAACCGTACTTTGTGCGGTTATCATGCGCTTTTAGAGTAGGGGAGGTGTTTCTTCAAGAAACACATCGGTAATATAAGGGTTATCGCAGTCAAACTCCGATCGGCAAGCAAAATTGTTTTCCTTAAACTTATGAAGCTAAAGACAAATACTTATATCTTGAAGCACTTATTTCTTAATCTTAGGCCGCAGAGTTTATTTTATACCCTTATTTGTGGACTGTTTGCTGTTTCCACCTTCTTTCCGGAACCAGCAGTCGCCCGCCGCCGTGTTAAAAAAGTCATTGAACCTCAAAATACGACTGAGATCGGTGAAAGTTGCAGTCAGCCCGATATAAGAATTAACAATCAATTTTCCCTTGCTGCTAGCAATTTTGCGCTTATGTCTACTGTAGTCAGCCAACCTAAAATAGGGCTGACATCTCTCATTGAGTCTTTAGGTCCCTATGTCTTTGCCTTCCTCAATCGCAGTGATGGTATTACCATCAACGAGCGGGCAAAACTAGCTAAAGTCCCCATCTTAATGTATCACGATATACTCCCTAAAAAAGAAGTCTTTTTTGATGTCACTCCAGAAGAATTAGAAGCGCATTTTGAGCTATTAAAAGAGAATGGTATGACCCCCATTACTCTAGACCAGTTAACAACTCACCTCCAAACAGGAGTTCCTCTCCCGGAAAAACCCGTTCTCTTAACCTTTGATGATGGTTACGGGGGACATTACGAATACGTGTATCCTTTACTCAAAAAGTATGGCTATCCTGCTGTCTTTTCAATTTACACTAAGGGAGTCGGCAATAACGTCGGTCGAACTCATGTCAGCTGGGAACAGCTTAAGGAAATGGCAGCCGATCCTTTGGTAACGATTGCCTCCCATAGCGTCAGCCATCCACGCGATTTAACAGCTCTACCTTCAGAAGAAATTAAAAAAGAAGTCGTAGAATCCAAAGCTATTCTTGAATCTAATTTGGGTATCCCCATTCGTTACTTTACTTATCCTGAAGGAAAATATGATGCCCAAGTTGCAAATGCGGTGCATGAAGCAGGATATCAGCTGGCACTGACAATGAGTAATACAGACGAAAAATATGCTGGTGCATCAGAGAGTTTGTTGGCAGTTTCCCGCTTTGGTCAATCTAGAATCAAAGAAGTGATAACTGAAGCTTGGGGTGGTCCCAAATTACCAAGCTGGAAAATCGGCTTTGACTTTAGCAGCCCCATACAAAAAAATGACGTCAATATCGACAAAATTCCCCTAGTCTTGGTTTCTGGTGGTAAACCAATCACCATTCACGCGGACAGCCGCTATCAAGTTGCAGAAATTTTAAATAAGAGTGGTACTAATGCTGTTGCTGCTATAGATGGCGGTTTCTTTTCTTTAAAATTCCTAAACTCCAATGTTATGATTGGACCCGTCTACAGCCAGAGTACAAGACAATTCGTTCCTGGCAGTGCTTGGGATATTCAAAAAATCGGCGGACGACCTTTAGTCCTAATTAGTCCGCACTCAGTGCGTTTTATTCCCTTTGATTCAACAAAGCACAATACTTTAGAGGGGATAAAGGCTGAAATGCCGGATGTAACTGATGCGTTTGTAGCAGCGGCGTGGTTGGTCAAAGATGGTCAGCCTCAAGAAGCAAGTACCTTTAATGGTCTGTATGGTTTTGATATACCCCGCCATAGAGCTTTTTGGGGCATTAACCAAAACAAACAACCCACAATCGGCGTTTCTCTAGAGTCTGTGGACTCTGTTTCTTTAGGAGTTGCACTTGTGAAAGCAGGGTTGCGAGATGTTGTCATGGTTGATTCCGGTCAAAGCGCTGCTTTGGTTTACCAAGGGGAATCTCTAGTACGTTACGAACCGCGTCCCGTACCTCATGCAGTTGCACTCTTACCATCATCTGCATCGACCACTCAAAATCCTTGTGTGCTCGTACAAAATAAAACAAAAAACCGGGGAACTTAAGCGCTACCCGGTTGAGTCTCATTAATACTAGAATCCTCAGTGACGTAGGGACACGTACTTTACTCGTGTCCCTATTTCCCTATATGTCTTTAATTAGACAACAGCAGCTTTCTTTGTAATGGCGCTGAGTTCACCCTTAGCATATTTAGCAGCAAATTCGTCAAGGGAGATTTGCTTGATCTTGCTAGCGTTACCAGCAGTACCAAATTGCTGATAGCGTTCGATACAAACCTTCTGCATGTACTTAATGGAAGGCTTGAGGAAGTGACGGGGGTCAAATTCCTTAGGCTCTTTTGCTAAAGCTTCACGTACAGCGGCAGTGATAGCCAAACGGTTGTCAGTGTCAATATTTACCTTACGTACACCGCTCTTGATACCTTTTTGGATTTCTTCTACTGGTACACCATAGGTTTCAGGAATTTTACCGCCGTACTCGTTAATCAGTGCAATCAAATCTTCTGGTACGGAGGAAGAACCGTGCATAACTAAGTGGGTGTTGGGCAAGCGGCGGTGAATTTCTTCGATACGGCTGATTGCCAAAATTTCCCCAGTTGGTTTGCGGCTGAATTTGTAAGCGCCGTGGCTGGTACCAATAGCGACTGCCAAAGCGTCTACTTGGGTTTGTTCTACAAAGTCAACTGCTTGGTCGGGGTCGGTTAACAGCTGGTCGTGGGAAAGAGTTCCTTCAAACCCGTGACCATCTTCTTTATCTCCTTGACCGGTTTCCAATGAACCCAAACAACCAAGTTCACCTTCAACACTAACACCCAATGAGTGAGCGACTTTAACTACTTCACGGGTTACACTAACGTTGTACTCGTAGCTAGCAGGGGTCTTAGCATCAGCTTCCAGCGAGCCATCCATCATCACGCTGGTGAAGCCATTCTTGATTGCTGAGTAGCAGGTAGCCGGTTCATTGCCGTGGTCTTGGTGCATGGCAATGGGGATGTTGGGATAAGTTTCCACTGCTGCCAAAATGAGGTGACGCAGGAAGTTCTCCCCAGCATATTTACGAGCGCCTCGGGAGGCTTGCAAAATAACAGGGCTATCTGTCTCTTGGGCAGCCTGTACAATCGCTTGTATTTGCTCCAAGTTGTTCACGTTGAAAGCAGGTATGCCGTAACCGTTTTCTGCTGCATGGTCTAAGAGCAGTCGCAGGGGTACGAGCGCCATAGATAGTCCTCCTAAATGTGATTGTCAGCTAGTGGGTCAGACAAGCGTAAATTATTACGCTATTTTTAATAGTATTTTAAGCTTATAGGAAATTATAACTACTGTTGTATCTTTATGTTGAAAAACTTTAAGACTTTTCGTTAATCGTAAACATTTCAGGTTCTTTTTGTGAAGAATCTTTAAGGTAACGAGTGCTAGATATTTACACGAAAACGCGCCCTAGCGCGTTTCTACATTCTTTATTTTATGGGTCGCCCGGGATTCGAACCCGGAACTAATCGGTTAAAAGCCGAGTACTCTACCGTTGAGTTAGCGACCCTTTCTTTTTATCGACTATGTCATCATAGCATAGTCGAGTGGAGTTTTGTAAAGAGTCTAGAGAAAATTTATTTTGAGACGCACGTTAGCGCTGTAGCTGGTGTTTGGTTCCAGCACAGTCAGGCTCTCACCCGTGTTTAGAGCGTTGCGAGGAGCGCTCCAAGGTTCCAGACAGTAGAAATCCTTACCTTTTACCGTCCAGAAAACTAAAGTGGAATATATTTCATCATATTCCATCTCCAATTTTAACTTACGACTGCGATCGCTAACTGTTGCCAATTTGCCATTTAGGTGCTTGAAGGCAACATCGATAACATCGGCGTTATAGTCAAAAGTCCCGTTAAAGGAATGAACTTCCTTTGTAATTTGGTCTTGGTATTGGTTTGAGGGGATTTCAAACTCTAATTGAGTTTTGTCAGATGTTACAAAGTACGGATGGAACCCAATAGAAAAAGGCATCGCTTCGGAAGACAGATTTTTGTACTCCTGTCTTATCTCTAAAGTATGACCTTCGATCTTGTATGTAAATACGATCTGAAATTCAAAAGGATAATGAGCGCGTGTTTGCTCGTTACTACTCAGAGCGATCGCAAGAGTTGCTTTGTCCTGAGAAACCTCTTCCCCTACAACCGACCAAGGTAAGTCCCGAGCAAAGCCGTGTTGTTTTAAAGTATACTCCTGCCCGTTATAAGTATATAAATTATCTGGTAAGTTTCCGCAAATGGGGAATAAAATTGGAACTCCACCTCTAACACTTAATTCAGGGTTAGCAAAGCGTTCCTCATCCAAGTATAAAATGTCTTGACCTTCTACTCGCCACCCGATAATAATACCGCCACGTTCGGGGACAACCTCCAAGCGAGATTGATTTGTTTGTATGTATCGTTTATTCATAGTTATGAGTTCTGAATTATCAGTTATGAGTTATGAGTTATGAGTTATGAAATTAATTGAGATTCATAATTCATAATTCATAATTCATAATTTTTACTACTCGTCCTCAGCAAATACAAAGCGGTGTAACTCGCTTGGACTCGGTTCTGGGCTGCTTTCGGCAAATTTTACGGCTTCGTCTATAACTTGCTGTACCTTTTGGTCAATGTCTTTTAGTTCTTCGCTAGAAGCTAAGTTTTGCTCAACAAGATAAGAAGCAAACTTCTTGATAGGGTCGCGGGAGAACCAATATTCCTTTTCTTGTTTGGTTCGCATTTCATCTGGGTCGGCTAGGGAATGACCTCGGAAACGGTAGGTCAGTGCTTCAATGAGGGTAGGACCTTCCCCCGCACGCGCACGAGCTACAGCTTCCTGGGCTACTGCTCGCACGGCTAAAACATCCATTCCGTCTACTTCCACGCCAACCATATTAAATACGCTGGCTTTCTTATAAATTTCTGGTTGGGAAGTCGCCCGTTCGTGAGCCATACCGATCGCCCACTTATTATTTTCCACTACAAAAAGAATTGGTAGATTCCACAGAGCCGCCATGTTGAGAGTCTCAAAAAACTGACCGTTATTGGCAGCTCCATCGCCGAAAAAGCAAGCAGTTACTTGGTCGGCGTTTTTATCGCCCAAGATCTCGCGACGGTATTTGCTTTGAAAAGCTGCTCCTGCTGCTACGGGAATACCTTCTGCTACAAAAGCGTATCCACCCAAAAGACGGTGTTCGGCAGAAAACATATGCATGGAACCACCACGTCCCTTACTGCATCCTGTAGCTTTGCCAAATAACTCCGCCAATACCTCTTTTGCGGGTACTCCCGCACTCAATGCATGAACGTGGTCTCGGTAAGTACTGCAAACAAAATCTTCTCCCGGTCGCATCGATTTGATCACGCCAGTAGAAACTGCTTCTTGACCGTTGTATAGGTGTACAAAACCAAACATTTTGCCCCTGTAGTACATTTCGGCACACTTGTCCTCAAACAAGCGTCCCAGCACCATGTCCTCGTACAACACTAACCCTTCGTCTCTGGTTATTTGTACCGTTGCTGTATCAAATTTAGGTAATGTGCGTTCTTGGCTCATTATTTCTTGGTATTCCTGTCGTAAATCTTAAAGTTACTGTGTGAGCAAATTTGCCAAAATGCAGCGTAAGCTTTTAAAAAGATAGCATTTCACCAGGAGCTAGCCAAAGACCATAATTTGATGACTGGTAACTGGTAACTGCTGTTATAGCTTTTGGCTATAAATTAGCTGTCGCGATAGTCAGTTTTCTGCCTATTTACTAACAATTTCACAAAGCCATATCATACATTGTTATTCTTCGTGAGATTGTTGCTATGAATGAATACCTGTGGTATACTTCGGTTCTCTCTATTGGAGAAAGTATAAAAAAGGGGGTTCTTTCACCATATAGTCGGAGAAAATTTCTCTAGATCGCCTGAAGGAATGATTTAGTTATAAACTCTGAAAAGAGAATAGATATAGGCTTCTATACATTCCTACCACAACAGCACTCAATATTAGCGCTGTCAAACAAGGTGAGACTCATTCTCTGTTAGCTGTTACCAGGTTGCAGTACATTTACAAAAAAAACGTAAAAATAATCTTAAAAAGAGAAATTCTGTCTCAAAAAAAGCAAAACATTATCATTGAAGGCGTGGGCAAAAGTGCTATAGAGCACATTTATAGTTCTATGTTACTTGAACGGCAGAATGATAAGTTTTTACAATTCACTCATGCTGTAGGAAAATTATGTTTATCGCGCTGCAGGGGAAGTAGGCTGTGCGAATTCCGCTAGATTACTACCGAATTTTAGGCATACCGATGGCGGCAAGTGAGGAACAGTTGCGGCAAGCATACGGCGATCGCATTATGCAGCTGCCGCGACGAGAGTATTCCCATGCAGCAATTACATCGAGAAAAAAACTCATTGAGAAAGCTTATGTTGTCCTATCAGATCCCAGAGAACGTAAAACATACGATAAACTTTACCTAGCTCACGCTTATGGTTCTGAAAACCATCAAGATAAGGCTGTGGCTGTTGAAACTGCCCATCAAGGTAGTGGAGATGTTGAGTCGCTCAATTTCAGCATTGAAATTACACAAGACGAGTTCGTAGGGGCGCTTCTAATTTTGCAAGAATTGGGAGAGTACGAACTCGTCCTAAAACTTGGTCGTCCCTACCTAATTGACAGAAACGGTACGGGCAAACGACACGTTAATAGAGAAGACAGCGAAGAAAACTACACGGTTGAACTACCAGATGTAGTTCTTACTGTTGCTCTTGCTTGTTTGGAACTAGGTCGCGAGCAATGGCAGCAAGGGCACTATGAAAATGCGGCAATCTCCTTAGAAACAGGAGAGGAACTATTAGCACGCAAAGGGTTGTTTCCCAGTGGTAGGGCTGAAATTCAGTCTGACCTCAACAGATTGCGACCTTATCGCATTTTAGAACTGCTAGCACTGCCTGAAGAAAATACAACCGAAAGATTCCAAGGATTGCAATTATTACAGAACGTTCTTGACGAGCGAGGTGGCATTGATGGCGCGGGAGATGACCAATCAGGACTAAACATTGATGACTTTCTCAGATTTATTCAGCAACTGCGTAATTACCTGACAGTTGCCGAACAACACCAATTGTTTGAAGCGGAAAGCAAGCGTCCCTCCGCAGTTGCAACTTATCTAGCAGTTTACGCCTCCCTAGCCAAAGGATTTGCCCAACGTCAACCCGCATTAATTCGTCAAGCAAAGCATTTACTGATACGCTTGAGCCGACGTCAAGACGTTCATTTAGAACAGTCCCTCTGTGCCATGCTTTTAGGGCAAACAGAGGAAGCCACGCGTGTCTTAGAACTCTCGCAAGAGTATGAAGCTCTAGCTTTTATTCGAGAACACTCTCATGATTCTCCAGACTTGTTACCGGGATTGTGTTTGTATGGAGAACGCTGGTTGCAAAACGACGTCTTTCCTCACTTTCGAGATTTGGTAGACCAACCCGCTTCCTTGAAAGATTATTTTTCCGATCCGGGTGTACAAGCTTATTTAGAAAACCTACCAACAGAAGAAGAAACAACTTACGAATCAGCAGGGACGACGTACCCACACCCATCTACTCAAGCACAAACAAATCATCGCGATCGGAACGATCGCCACAAGGGTTCTACACAAAACTCCAGGCAATTCCCAACAACCAGAACACCCTATGTAGAACAACCAGAAACAAGACCACAGCAAAGGGAAGACAATTTACGCTGGTCGCAACCCAATTATGCCTCCCCCATGTCTTATGGCAATGTCAGCAGACAGACACAAACCTCTATCAACTCACTGCCCAATACCCAATACTCTGTTAGAGGGACGCACCAACATGTAAACGGTACAGCCAAAACAGATCCTCCCCCATCAAGAAGACCAATACGACAGCCCACGCATTTAGGGTATGTCTCAGAAAACACTCCTGTTCCAAATCGCCGCCGTAGAACGCGCAATCGGCAATCGCAATTGCGCTTATTGTGGATGATATTAGCCTCAACCGCCAGTATCGTTGTGCTGTGGTTTGTCATTTCGACAACGATTGGATTTTTTAAAAATCTGTTGTCCCCCGCACCATCGTTAAAAGGCGAGCAAGTCTCAGTAGAACTCAACCAGCCGCCAATACCCATTCCGGACTCTACCAGCAAACCAAAACTACCCACAGGGTCTTTGACAGAAGAAAAAGCTGCAGAAATTGTTCGGACTTGGCTCGATATCAAAGCCGCAGCATTTGGCTCGGAACACGAACTGTCTAGTTTAGAGCATATTTTAGTCAGTCCAACCCTGACAAAATGGCGGCTGTGGGGTCAACGCGAAAAAGATAAGAATCGTTATCGAAAATACGAACATAGCGTTAAAGTCGAATCCTTGGAAACCAATCGAACTTCCCAAAACCAAGCTGCAGTGGAAGCAGCTGTCACTGAATCCACTGAATTTTATGAAAACGGTCAAAAGAAAAAGTCAGATAAAGAAAAATTACGAGTTAGGTACGATCTCATTCGGATGGATGATGGGTGGCGTATCCGCGATATGTCAGTCCTCAACAAAATTGGCTCAATTTAGCATTGGTCAGCGATCGCTGTTAGCGATCGGATTTGCAGCTCCATTTCCATCCATTTATGGGCTAGCAAGCGATGGACTCGCTGACGCAGCACGTCCCAATCAAATGGTTTTGTGAGATAGCCGGTGACTCCAACTTCCATCGCTTGCTCGCGAAACTTTTTGTCTTCAAGAGCAGTAATCATTAAAATTGGGGGACAGCGATCGCCTAACAGGGTTTGTAGTTGAGAGCAACAAGTAAACCCATCCATTTCTGGCATCATAGCATCTAATAACACCATATCTGGCGGTTGTGCCTGACAGATATCCAAACATTGTTGTCCGTTGCTAGCTTCAGCAACGGAATATCCTTCTTTTTCAATAGCCTGACGCAGTACAAACCGCATGAGCTTTTCATCATCTACAACAAGAATCACAGGTGGATTGCTGTCAAAGACGGAATTTATCATCCTGACTCCTTGGATGCTCTCACTTATAGCAAAGAAGTTCTACCCGTTGATACTCTTTTTTTTATTCCGTGACCAGCGTAAAATTACGGCGTTAGCGATCTTTAAACATTAACTGCATGCGTGGTTACCCACCCTCATCTCTCGCAAAACACTTTTAGATGGCTGTTGCAATTCCGGTCATAGAATTGTTTCACTTTACTTAAGGAAGGAACCTCTAATGGAATAAGTAATAGTACTTATTAATGTTTGTACGATCGCAGCAAGGCTAATACCCCAAATTTTGAAACCTGGAGTTTTTAAAACTTTTTGCATAATTCAAGAGTGACAAGAATATATTTTAAGTTTTTTATCATCTTCTACCTTCTGGTAGTTTAGGTACGTATTTTTTTTTAGATATCTTAAATGAACTGCTCGCTCAAATATTGAGAATTATTGAGCTATTAAGTCCCAAGTAAAGTTTATTTTCTTTTCGTGTGAGAATCAGCAAGCGGCTGTTAGTCTGAAAATATGTGAATTTATAGAAAAGCTCCAACAAGTGTTTTAATTTCTTAACCAAGCTTCGCGACAACCAAATAATCCTGATTGTTATAGACCAAACAGGTTATTTGTTAGGACTATCTCAAGGCTAACGATTCATTAATTATGCTAATTCAATTCCCCAGACCGAGTATGAAACATTATCATCTAGAATGGATCGCAGAATGGTGCCAAGACAACGGCTGGACAGATTTATTTGAGGAACGCCGTAATAACTACTGGGCTTTTCCACCCGGAGCTGTCATGCCCGAACCGATTCCCAATCAAGTATTAAGATTGATTAAAAGTCAAAAGGGAATGACTGTAGATGAGAAGTTTTGGTCTATATCAGCAGTCGTAGGTACGTTCGCTGCAGTTATTTCTACCTATTTGTTGAAATGTCCAATGCCTCTTGTTTTGGCATTTGCTTTTGATGCAGTCACAGCAGCTCGACTGGAGATAGAGGAAGCGTAAAGAGATAGTGGTTAGTTGCCATTGGTAGGTTCTTGTACCACTAACCACAAACCAATTCATCTTTTTTTGAACATTTGAGCAAACTGTTCGGCAGTGAAAGATTGAATTAAGTTTAAGTTTATAAGTGGCTGACTGATAAACTTTGCATAAGCTGCACTCAGGTAGGAACGTTGCTCTTGCTGCTGTAACAGATGGGTTTGGAAGAAAGCTAAACTTAAAGCTTTGACATAAACTTGAGCGATCGCTGGATCGGGACCGATTAAACTTGGTGGTACGGGTAAAACTCCTTGAGAAGAATTTAATTTTTGTGAAGTGGAGAAATGTGTAGCATTCTCCATCAGCACTAGATACTTATTTTGAGTTTGCAGCCAAGTAAACGGGCGAATTTGTTCTGGAACTGCTGGAGTAAAAATGTCTTGGCTTCCTCCAACCAGCATGACAGGAACTTTAATTTGACTCAATCCTCTTTGCCCTAAAATAGTGCTACAGAGAGGATTGAGTGCCATCACGGCTTTAATCCGTTGGTCTTGTATGGGATAGTTAGCAGCTGGTAGTTGATAGGCCCGACATTGTAAGAAAACTGATAGATTCAGGGAACGATTTGGATTGCAATCCTTGCGAACCTGCTCAAAATCAATTGTTGCTCCTGATAGAGCCAGACTGGTATAACCTCCCAAAGAATGACCGATGGCTCCTACTTGTTGTAAATTAAGTTGCCCTTTGAGAATCGGATCGGATGTAGATAGACGCTCGAGCTCGTCAAGCAAAAACTTCACATCTAACGGGCGATTAATCAATTCTTGTGGTTGTGGTGGACCTGCTAACCCTGCAAAATATTGCTGAAATTTCTTAGCATCACTTCCAGGATGTTCGATAACCGCAACTGCAAAACCATAGGAAGCTAGATGTTGGGCGACATAAGCAAAGGTTTCTTTATCTTCTGCGACACCGTGAGAAATGACAATAACAGGAAACGCTGAGGCGTTTTGAGTTTTTGTTGGTGTTTGAGGAAGATATAAATCAGCCTCAAACTGGCGATCGCGACTCTTATCATCCAAACTGATAGTTTTTTTTACCCAGTTAAAAGAACCTGGAAGGCGTAAATCCGGGAGTTTTGAGAAATCAGTATTTAATTGAGTGGCTGCTTCTGTTTGTGCAATCTCTTTAAGTGCGATAACAAGTACATCTCTTTTCTTCAAGAGTTCCGATAAGTTTTCGATAGTACTTTGGGTTTCCGTTAAATTCAGCCTGAGTGCTGGACTTGGGTAACGGCGAATCAGATTGACAAAGGTTAAGCCATCGCGATCCGCAGCTGATAATATTAGTGCAGAGCGAAGCGCATAAAAACCATTTTGTCTCTTGTCTGTCAGTAAAAATTCTCCCAACCTTTTCAGTAAGGTTTCACCAATTGCAGAATAGGTAAATTGAGACACTAGGGTAGGTGTGACCTCAAATTTTGTCTGGAGTAAATCTCGTAATTGATTTAACTGATTTGATTTTATACGTTTAGTATAAAAAGCAAACTCGTCAGTTATTTTGCCTTCTTTAGCAAAGGCTTCCAAAGAAGTTGTCGAGATCGAAAATTCCCCAAAGGGAGGGTATGTAAATTCTATTTTCTCGGCTCCGAGTCCTGGCATTACACTTATGAAAGTCGATAAAATACCGAGTGTAAAAGTACTTAGTACTGATGGCAAAGAGATTTGCTGTTTTTTGTGGTAATGAAAAGCCACAGCCTTTTGAAGGCAAGACTCCCCAAAGAATTGACCCAAAGAGCAATTCTTCATTTTTTTCGTCTTCATAATTCGCTGTCAAAATAATAATTTTTCTCGCTCGCGACGCAGCCTTTACGAAGTTCATTTAAAACCTCAATACAATCCTCTAGGTCATGTAGAAGTCGAAAAGCAATTGGGCATCGGTACGCGTTCCCGATTGGGTGTGAAAAACCATCCCTGCAAAAATCAGGGGGACTTTGGTATCAAAGGCATTTAACCGTTGCTTGCATATAGACAAGCCACGCTCTACAAAATAGACTCGCTATATGTTTTGAATCGATTGATGGAGGTAGCATTCGAGTTGCCTCTACGCTCGGGGAAAACTAGTACACCAAGTCTCGCTCATTCCTTGCTTCCCCGATACTATGTTTTTGCTATTTCTAGCACGTTCTGATAATTTTATCTGCTACTGTTTGAGAAACATAAAAGGTGTCATACCGACAATGCGTTTGAAGTGGCGATTGAGATGGCTTTGGTTAGAAAAGCCACATTGAAGAGCAATATCGGCAATGGAAAACTTGCGCTGCTCCAATAACTGCTTGGCTCGCTCGACTCGTTGCTGAAGTAAATACTGGTATGGTGAAATACCCATTGATTGCTTAAACAAACGACAAAAGTAATACTGGCTCATGCCAACGACTTCAGCAAGTTTTGAAAGCGTCACCTCTCCATCTAGATGGGTATTAATATAGTTGAGAGCTTTCTCTAAGGCATTTCTAGATAAACCGTCACCAACGGTTGGAATTTTTGGCGGAGTCTTAGAAGAACGTCTGATTAAGTATACTGCGAGCGCAACAGTGAGTGAATTAATCTCAGGCATTTCCCAAACTGGCTCATAGCAGTGTTTAACACAACTACCATCCCATCCCAAGCTATGGTCAGAGAGCAAGAGCGAACGGGGTAAAAGGTCGGCTATGGGATCTTCCTCTGTGAAACTGACTTTTAATAATTGCTCTTGAGAGATTGTTTTCATACTTCCATTCCGTAAGTTCATAACGTTGAAAGTTAGACTAGCTGAGCTTTCATTGCGTGAGGAATAGCTGGTTAAATCTTAATTTTGACGACTCAGTAGACGATCGCTTGTCGAAACAACTTTGGGGTAAGCTGCGCTCTAGAGGTGGATCTAAGTGATTTCGATCGCAATAACAGCTTACAGGGCTGCTTTGTTTCTGTCCCTAGTCATGAGAAGAAAATATTCGTAGAGTAAAGTTATTTTTTTAGCTCAACTTTTGTTGAGATATAATCCCTAACTTTCGTTGGGTTTTGTAAATTCTAGGGGGTGTGAGGAAGACTTTATGATGTTCCTTACAGTTGAGTCTTTCTCAGTTATATTGACGCTTCCGGTGTTTTGCAAGTTTTTTGGGTGTTACAGAAAACAAGAAGTAAGTGCTTTCTTGAATCTAAAAAACTCGTTAATTATCTTTCCGTGTAATGATAATTGCCTTATGCTAGGGAAAATCTCTGATTCCCAAACCTTGCTATGGACATGGCTGCTACTGAGTTCCCGGATCGCCTCTCTGCCCTAGAGCAAGAAAATGCTATGCTGCGACGCCTGTTGGGACAGCAAGGCTGCTCGCAGCTGCAACAGTGCGAGCAATCTTATGCGGTGCTACAAGCAGAGGTTGCAGAATACAAACGAAGGGAACAAGAACGGTACAAGCACACAGCAACTGTTCGCGAACAAGGGCAAGTTGCAGATCTGACAAGTTACGAACCAACTCAACAAGCTCTACTTCAAGCCGAACAGGTGCGATCGCAAGAACTCGAACGCATCAACGCGGAATTGCAACAAACGCTCGATCGCCTCAGCGAATCGGAAGCCCGGTATCGTGCTTTATTTGAACTCAGCAGTGAAGGGATCTATCGTTGGGAACTAGACCAACCTATCCCCTTAGCGTTGCCTGTGAGCGAGCAAGTCGATCGATTGTACCGTTATATGTATGTTGCCGAAGCAAATGCCGTCTTTGCAGGTATGTATAGATTGCCCTCGACTGAAGCGGCTCTAGGTTTGCGCCTTAGCGATGTTCACATCTCAACTTCCGACAAGAATCTAGAACTGATGTGTCACTATGTTGAGAACGGGTATCGAATTCGAGCGGCTGAATCTGAGGAAGTGGATAACGAAGGAAAGAAATGTTATTTCCTCAATAACATCATTGGCATCGTTGAAAATGGTCAGTTGACGGGTGGGTGGGGAACACAACTTAACATTACCGAACTGCGAGAAACACAACAAGTCCTCCTGCGAGTTGAGCAAGATCGGGTAGCAGAGCTAGCTAAGGCAAATGAAGAATTACTGCAGCGCGAACACGAATTGCAGCACAGTTATCGCCTGCTTTCTGCAGTAGCAGAAGTTGCTAAAGATCTTCTCGAAAACCCTCACATTGATAACGCCATTGACAACGCACTGAAGAAAATTGGCGAGACAGCAGGGATTAGTCGAGTTGGGCTAATGCAGGAAAAGCCAAGCGAGGAGAACGGACGGATGCAGCATCGCGTTCTGGCAGAATGGACAGCACCAGGAATTCCTCGCCAGAGTGAGGACCCGCGAACGAAAATTGTTTATACTGACGAATACGCCATCCTAGCAGATGAACTCCACAACGGTCGCTCCATCTGGCATTTAGTGACAGAATTTCCCGAACCTGCTCGGACTCATCAGTTAAACATCTCTGTTAAGTCTACAGGTGCAGTGCCGATTTTCATTGAAGGAGAATACTTTGGTTGCGTCTTCTTTGATAACTGCGTTGATTATCGCCAATGGTCAACTCACGAAATTAACGTTTTGACCTTTGGTGCTGGAGCAATTGGAGCAGCCCTACATCGGAAACAACTGGTCGATCGCCTGGTTGAAGAACGAATTCACGGCGAACAAGAACAGGTGGCAGAACTGGCAAAAGCCAATGATGCGCTTAAGCAAACGGTTGATGTGCTGGCAACGGAAACAGACTTCGATCTTTTTTTAGGACACGTGCTTCAAGTCATTGCCGAGCAACTTGAAGCACCGTTAACTGAATATTGGTACTGTTCCAAAACTGATGACACCGCCCGCGTTGGATTAACTTACTGGCGGGGACAGATTCTCAAACCGGAGGAACAGCCAGGGCACATTGGTTTGTATGGCTATCCGGTTCCACCAGAGATGATGCCAGAGGAAAGCTTGCATCATCGCTGCAGCCACTTCATTACTGAAGATGTGGCAACGAGTGCTATTCATATCCAAATTGCCAATGAGTTTGGATTAGATGCTGGAGCCTGGTATAGATCTCGTGGAGTAAGCCGTTTACTTAATGTTCCGTTGATTTTGGGTGAGAAAATGATTGGAGCACTGATTGTATTTCTTCCCAGCCATCGTCATTTTACCAAGCAACAAATTGAATTGACTTATACCCTGGCACAACAGGTAACGCTGGCCATTCAACTTACCAATCTTGCAGAAGAAGCCAAACAAGTTGCAATTTTTGAAGAACGCAACCGCATGGCAAGTGAAATTCACGATACCCTGGCTCAGGTCTTCACCGGCATTTCCCTGCAACTAGAGGTAGCGAAACCCTTGATTCACCAGGAACCGCAAACCGTAGAACGGATTTTAGAGTACACCAGCCAACTGGCAGAAACCGGGCTGACAGAAGCCCGTCGCTCGGTCTGGGCGCTCTACCCTCCCGCTGCTGAGTATGCCGATCTGGCACAAATGCTCTATGAGAGTGTAGAACACATGACCCGCAATACTTCTATTGCCGTTGAGGTGAATGTTCGGGGCAACTCCTGTCCCTTACCGCCTTTTATGGGCATGAACCTGCTAAGGATTGGGCAGGAAGCCCTCACTAATGCCCTTAAACACGCTCAAGCACAGAAAATTTCAATCGATCTCGGTTACGAACCCGACCGCATTTGGCTCACCATTTCCGATGATGGACGTGGCTTTACTCCTTTCACCTATATCGATAGCTTGAACGACGGTTTTGGACTGGTAAGTATGTACGAACGCGGCGATCGCATCGGTGCCCAAGTGAGCTTAATAAGCCAATTGGGGCAAGGCACCCAAATTCTTGTGGAAGCACCCTTGAATTAGAAGCAAAGCATTACGGAAGAAGGAATTTTATGACGACTCAACCGAGGGACAACAATGCTCAACCGCCAAATAAACGCCGGAGAAATCGAATTCCGTTTTCCCTATCTGCTCGCTACCCTTCCGTCTCTCCGCCACTGACCATGAGCGACACCAACATTCGCGTCTTAATTGCCGACGACCACCCGGTTGTTCGCTTTGGTCTGGCGATGATTATTCAATACGCTACCGGGATTGAAACGGTGGCTGAAGCCAGTACGGGCACCGAAGCCGTGCAACTCTTCCGCCAACATCGACCTGATGTCGTTCTGATGGATTTGAAGATGCCGGAGATGTGCGGTGTCGATGCGATCGCTGCGATTCGTCAGGAAGATCCCGATGCCCGGCTCATTGTACTGACTACCTATGATGGCGATGAAGACATTTATCGCGGGCTACAAGCCGGAGCGAGAGGCTACCTGCTCAAAAATGTCACTCGCCAAGAGTTAATTGAAGCAATCCAGCGAGTCCATGCCGGACAGAAATGTATTCCTGCTGAGGTCGGCGCGAGGCTATCTGAACGCATGAGCAGTCCCCAATTAACCGAACGCGAACGGCAAGTTCTTCTGCTCATGACTGATGGTAAGAACAATCAAGAAATTGCTACATATCTCAACATTAGCGAAGGTACGATTAAGTTCCATGTCAATGGTATTCTCAGAAAACTGGGTGTGAGCGATCGCACGCAAGCAGTTTTAGTCGCGCTCAAACGAGGGATTGCCAATCTCTAAGAAATATTAAAAATTATGATTAACGTCTTTCAAATTATTAAAAAAATCAGCCTAGAGAATTTAGACCAAACAATGTTTAATTGTTTCCAAGACTGATTTAGAAAGGGATTCAAAATCGTAACCACCTTCCAATCCGAACACAATCTTACGAGTTATTTCCAAGCAATAATCGGTGAATACACCATAATCTTGCGGTTGTAAATTTATACTTGCTAATGGATCGTCAGCATTGGCATCGTAACCAGCACTAACTATTAATAAATCCGGTTGAAAGTTTGATAAGAAAGGTATGACCTTTTTTTCAAATACGGGCTGGTATACCTCCATATTACTACCAGGAGGTATGGGTAAATTCAGCACATTGTGGTGAAATCCTTTTTCTGTTGCTCGTCCAGTCCCTGGGTAGCAGGGGTACTGATGCAAAGAACAATAAGCAACTTGTGGGTGTTCTTCTACGATTGCTTGCGTTCCATTGCCATGATGGACATCCCAGTCCAGAATGGCTACACGATCGATCCCTGGTTTTTGCAACGCGTAGAATGCCGCAACAGCAGCGTTGGAAAACAAGCAGAATCCCATCCCC
Organism: Tolypothrix bouteillei VB521301; assembly: GCF_000760695.4. Classification (GTDB taxonomy): domain Bacteria; phylum Cyanobacteriota; class Cyanobacteriia; order Cyanobacteriales; family Nostocaceae; genus Scytonema; species Scytonema bouteillei_A. The sequence goes on from NZ_JHEG04000001.1 coordinate 1,503,562, forward strand.
TCATCACTAACAGCATGATGCCCTGGCGGACGAGCCAGGACAAAAGCCGGTTTGCCAGTTTCTAGCACAATATCTACTCCATCCAACCAGGCACTAACCGCTAGTAAAGCAACATCATAACTCCGGGGGGAAACAGGGGTATCTCCATCTAAATAACCGCCACCCGCGAGAGCAATTTCTCGAATTTTGTTGATATGGCGTTCAGTATGCGCTTGTTGCAAAAAAGACATTAGGGTTCGGGTTTCTGGTGGAGATGGCGATCGCCATTCAATTTGTTCTGCAAAAGTAGCTTGTTTGAGGGCAGTTGTAATTGCCATTAAACGTTCTGGATTTTCTGGATGGAAAGACCCCGTTTTGTGATCTAAAAACTCGTCGGAATAGATGACTGGCAACATAGAGCTAATGGCTAATTGCTAATGGCTAATGGTGAGACCAGTGCTGCAGGCGTGTTTCCCGCGCCCTGACGACTGGTGAGTCCAGAGAAAGTAGGCGGGTTTCCCGCGCCGTAGGGGGACTGGCGAACAAGGGAGGGCGAACCCGTATAGCCCGAAGGGCTATTAGCAAATAGTTTAGCGATCATTCTTTAGTAAAACCAATCATTTCGTCGGTTGGTTCGTCAAGCATTTCCGGTACGACGGCTTGGTTATTTCTGAGTTCATCGGGTGATAGCGAAAGCAACACGTCATCCATTTTTGGAGGATGCTTGATACGATCCCGCATTTCGGGGCTTAATTGTGACTCATCAGTCTGTGGATTTGTTTTCTCAGCTTGATTGGGAGTTGTTTCGTCGCTGTACATGTATACTTACTTCTCCAACCTTGACATACCCTGAGCCTAAACCTTTGCCATAGATGCTACACACTACCTTGGGGCTTAAATTCAAATGCGTTTTTATCTCCCACACGCATTAGCATGGAAATATAAAGATTTCATAACATTTGTTTCGTTGAGAAAGGAATATCACTTGTGCTACCAAAGAATCGCCCTCCTTACGGACAAAATCAACGCCGGACTCTTCGTCAACTTTTTGGACTGGTAAAACGCAATCCCTTCACAATTTCTCGTTGGGTTTTATGCTGGGCTGTGGTAGGGACTGTTTGCGGTTTATTTGCGGGGTTGTACTGGAGTGTGCTGGAACTGATGTTCCATGAACTTGAAAAATTTCAAGGTTGGAGTCTGTTGCTCGTTATGCCACTCGCTGGTTTGGCGATTGGTTTAGTCATTCATTTTCTTGGCAATCCTGGTGAAATTGCTGCGATTGTTGATAACATCCATCTTCGGAATGGGCGGTTGGATGCTCGCAAAAATCCTTCTATGATTTTGGCTTCTTTGCTCAGCATCTCAGCAGGTGGTAGTGCTGGACCGGAAGCGCCACTCGTACAGGTAACAGGTTCTTTTGGGACTTGGGTTGCTGAGCGTTTGCGACTAGAAGGTGAAGATGTGAGGTCTATGAGTTTAGCTGCCATGGCTGCAGGCTTTACTGCTTTGTTTGGCGCACCTCTTGGTGGTGCTATGTTTGCTTTGGAAATTTTGCACCACCAACATATCGTTGAGTACTATGAAGCTTTAATGCCTGCTATTGTTTCTAGTTGTGCGAGTTATCTGGTTTTCGCTGCAATTACACGTTTGGGGATTGCTCCAACCTGGCATTTTCCGCAATATCACATAGACAGTATTGACGATTTTGCGCTAGCTATTGTCTTTGGAATTGTGGGGGTTATTGCTGGGTGGATGTTCATGGGTATTTTTCGAGCTTGCGATCGCATTTTTGCCCAAATCCCAGGACCTGTTTATTTTCGCACAACACTAGCTGGTTTGGGGCTTGGTTGTTTAGCGGCTGTCTTACCGCTGACACGTTATTTTGGACATCATGAATTAGAAGTTGTCCTCAATCAAAGCTTTCCGGCTGTTTTCTTGTTTGTACTGGTTTTGGCAAAAATGACATCTATTAGCGTAACTGTCACGGGAGGATGGCGTGGAGGATTTATCATTCCCCTATTTTTTACGGGCGCTTGTTTGGGTAAAGCTGTAGCTGGCTTAATTCCGGGATTGAATTCCACACTCGCCATGATTTGTACAATGGCGGCTATCAATGCCGCAGTAACGCGAACACCTATCAGTACAACCTTATTGCTGTCAAAATTAACAAATTTTAGTCCCTTCACTCCAATCTTGTTTGCCAGTTTGATTGGATTTTTTCTCGCTCCTAAAGTACCCTTGATCGAATCTCAACTCAAAAATCAATCTTCAGAAGTTCAGGTACCCGTGAATTAGCCATTAGTTACTGCTCACTGCTTCCCCCAGCAAACAGTAAAATATGCTAGAATTGTATCAAATTATGGCAGTTATTCAGCGTTAATTCGGAATAATTTTGCTTTTTTTTCAGTATAAAGGCTAAAATCTGCGATTTTTGGAGTTTTTTAGGTTATGACAACCTCTCAGGAGAGGATTATCCCGACCGATCTGGGGAACGAAATGTCCCGGTCTTATTTAGAGTACGCCATGAGCGTGATTGTAGGTCGGGCGCTGCCAGATGCCAGGGATGGTCTGAAACCTGTGCATCGTCGTATCCTCTATGCTATGCATGAATTGGGATTGACCGCAGATCGCCCTTTTCGTAAATGCGCTCGTGTAGTAGGGGAAGTATTGGGTAAATATCACCCTCACGGTGACACAGCGGTCTATGACGCTCTAGTGCGAATGGCGCAAGATTTTTCCATGAGATCGCCCTTAATTGCAGGGCATGGAAACTTCGGTTCTATAGACAACGATCCACCTGCGGCAATGCGATACACCGAATGCCGCTTGCAAGCTTTAACGAGTGACGCTCTACTACAAGATATTGAGTCAGAAACTGTCGATTTTGTAAATAACTTCGACGGTTCCCAGCAAGAACCAACTGTTTTGCCCGCACGGGTTCCACAGCTGCTACTTAATGGTTCTTCCGGGATTGCCGTGGGTATGGCAACCAATATTCCCCCTCATAATTTGGGTGAGTTGATTGATGGATTGGTAGCACTGATTCACAATCCAGATATTAACGATACTCAATTAATGCAGTATATTCCCGGTCCTGATTTTCCAACAGGTGGTCAGATTTTGGGTACCGGACCAATTAAAGAAGCCTATACTATAGGGCGCGGTTCAATAACCATGCGCGGTGTGGCACAAATTGAAACTATAGAACAAAGGGGAAGACCGGATAGAGAAGCAATAATTGTTACTGAATTGCCTTACCAAACTAACAAAGCAGCACTGATTGAAAAAATCGCTGAGTTGGTAAATGACAAGAAAATAGAGGGAATTGCAGATATTCGAGATGAGAGCGATCGCGATGGTATGCGAATCGTGATTGAACTCAAACGGGACGCTTATCCCAGGGTTGTCCTCAACAATCTCTACAAACAAACGCCAATACAAGCCAACTTTGGGGCGAATATGCTGGCGCTTGTCAATGGCGAGCCGCAGGTTCTCACCCTCAAGCAATTCTTGCAAGTCTTTCTAGATTTCCGTATAGAAGCCATCACCAAACGCACGCAGTATGAACTGCGGAAAGCTGAAGAACGCGACCATATTTTGCAAGGGTTATTGATTGCTCTCTCGCACTTAGATGAAATTATTAACTTAATTCGCCATGCTCCTGACGCGCCTACAGCAAAAGGAGAGTTAGTCTCAACCTACGGACTCTCTGAAGTGCAAGCCGATGCAATTTTGCAGATGCAACTGCGGCGTTTGACAGCTTTGGAAGCAGATAAAATTCGCTTGGAACACGAAGAATTACAAGCCCTCATTACCGATCTGCGCGATATTCTCGCACGTCGAGAGCGAATTTTGGAAATCATTGAGAATGAGGTGAAGCATCTCAAAGAGAAATACGCAACGCCTCGCCGTACAGTCATTTCGCCTTTAGAAGGGGAAATAGATGATCGGGACTTGATTGCCAATGAAAAGGTTGTCATTTTAGTGACAGAACAAGGCTATATCAAACGGATGCCGGTCAACACCTTTGAGGCGCAAAGCCGCGCAACTAGAGGCAAAGCCGCAGCAAAGATGAAAGAAGATGATGGGGTTGAGCATTTCCTGACTTGCTGCGACCACGATAGTGTTTTGTTCTTTAGCGAGCGAGGTGTTGTTTACTGCCTGAAAACCTATCAAATACCCGTAAGTTCTCGTACCAGCAGGGGAACACCAATTGTCCAATTGCTACCCGTTCCTAAAGAGGAAAAAATTACCTCAATAGTTCCCGTAACGGAGTTTAGCAGCGATGAATATTTGGTCATGCTGACTAACGGTGGCTACATCAAGAAAACTGAATTGGCAGCGTTTAGTAATATTCGTGCCAATGGCTTGATTGCTATTTCTCTAGAAGAAGGGGATCAACTCCGTTGGGTGAGAAGAGCAAGAGTGGAAGATAGCGTTATCATTGGCTCGCGCCGGGGGATGGCAATTCACTTTAGATGCAATCACGAACAACTGCGTCCTTTGGGACGGGCGACTCGTGGGGTAAAAGCTATGAAACTGCGCGATAAAGATGAACTGGTGGGAATGGATATTCTTCCAGCAGCGATTCTTGCTACTTTAAATACAGACATAGAAACTGAAATCGAGGAAGTCGAAACGGAAGAACTCCTTGAGGTTGATGCAAATGAAGAATCTGTAGAAGTTGCAGGTAACGGCAGTACTGGTCCGTGGGTGTTGGTGATTACAATGGGAGGGTATGGCAAGCGCGTACCGGTTTCCCAGTTCCGCCTGCAAAAACGTGCCGGTCAGGGTATCATGGCGACTAAATTCAAAAACCGCAAAATCAAAGACCAATTGGCAACCTTACATATCGTAAACAATGATGATGCGGAGATTATGATGGTCACCAGTCGCGGTATCATCATTCGTCAGGCGGTGAATGCGATTTCAATTCAATCGCGATCGGCAACTGGGGTACGAGTGCAGCGCCTTGACGAAGATGACGTTATCACGGGAGTGGCAATAGTTCCCCCCGATACTGTTGATGCAACCGAAGCAGAGTAAGCAGACCAGACAAGGAGATATGGAGACACGGGGACGCAGGGAATTTTTGAAAGCAACTCTCCACGTTCTAAAAAACCGTGTCTTCATTTCCTTTGCCAGCGGAATTTTGATGGGGTTGACGGTTGCACCTTTTGGTGCATGGTTCTTCACATGGATTGCCCTTGCTCCCCTATGGGCAATCGTTGTTAATTCTGCACAACGAAATAACTCATCTCCCCTTCACCTCATCTCCCCCTCCCTAGCCTGGGGTATTGGTTATCACGGAATTGCCTTATCTTGGATTACCGGAATTCACCCCATGACTTGGATGGGAGTTCCTTGGTTGGCAAGTTTGGCGATCGCTTTATTTTGCTGGACGTTCATTACCTTGTGGGGAGCAGCATTAGTTGCTACTTGGGCAACTTGTTTCTCCTTGGTTTTAAATTTTCAAGTTTGGACGCACCGTAAATTCAAATCCTTTTCCCCCTCCGCTCCTCCCCCTCTCGTTCGCGTTTTGATTGGTACGGGTATCTGGTGCGGATTAGAAGCACTTTGGAGTGCGGGACCGTTGTGGTGGACTTCTCTTTCTTACACGCAAAGCCCGCAGAATCTTGTCATTTTACATTTAGGTCAACTGTCTGGACCGAGTGCGGTGACTGCGGCTATTGTGGCAGTGAATGGTTTGCTTGCGGAAGCATGGATAAACCGTAGAGGCGCAGAGAACACAGAGAAAAGAACGCAATTTCTGACCTCTGCGCCTCTGCGCCTCAGTTATTTAGTTTCTGCGGTTGCATTATTCATTTTGCTCCATCTCATTGGTTTGAGTTTATACAGCCGTCCTTTAGTTCAGCAACCAGAAGCAGCGTTGAAAGTGGGGATTGTTCAGGGGAATGTTCCTAATGAAATCAAGCTTTTTCGAGAAGGTTTTCGTCGTGCTATTGAAGGTTACACCACAGGTTATGTCACCCTAACAGATCGAGGTGTTGATGCCGTGCTAACTCCAGAGGGTGCTTTGCCTTTTTTCCAAAACGAGATCGTGACAAGCTCTTTAGTAGACGCGGTGCGGGAAAAAAAGAAAGTTGCTTGGATTGGAGGTTTTTATAGAGATGGGCGCAGTTATACAAACAGCTTGTTTACAGTTACGGGCAGTGGTGTGATTTTTAGCCGCTACGGCAAAGTTAAGATGGTACCGATTGGGGAGTATGTTCCTTTCGAGGAAATTTTGGGTGGTCTGATTGACCGTTTGTCACCTTTGAAGGAACACCAGGTTGCAGGGAAGCAAAATCAAGTATTTGACACCCCTTTTGGTCGTGCTATTGTCGGAATTTGCTATGAATCGGCTTTTTCCGAACATTTCCGCCGTCAAGCTGCGGTAGGGGGAGAATTTATACTCGGACCTTCTAATGATGCTCACTACAGTGCTGCTATGCCGACGCAGCATCACGCACAGGATATTATGCGGGCTATTGAAACTGATAGATGGGCGGTGAGGGCAACAAATACGGGATATTCAGCTTTTGTCGATCCTCACGGTAGGACATTGTGGATATCGGGACACAATACTTACGAAGTTCATGCAGAAACAGTGTATCGTCTTCAAAGTAAGACTTTATACGTGCTTTGGGGTGATTGGTTGACGCCCTTATTGTTAGGATTGGGCGGTTTGGGATGGTTTGTGGGAAATCGGTTTTCGTAATTTTTTGACACTCTCCTGCCTAAAGTTATGTCGTTTACAACACCACTGCCATAAATCTGGGATGAGTAAGAAACGGTTTTACAAGCAGCTTATTAAAAAGGCTGATGAACGCTTCGACAATCATTTGCTCCAGTTAAAGGAGGAGAACGAATGACAATGACTAAAGGGAAAATCTTGCAAGATATATGGGATAATTTGCCAGAAGATCGTAAGCAACGAATACAGGATCGGGCTGAAGAATTAGAAGCTGAATATCTCTGTTTGCAGGAACTGCGAAAAGCCGCAGGACTAACGCAGGCGGAAATTGCACGAAGCTTGCGAATGCCGCAATCTAACGTGTCACGTCTGGAAAGAGAGTCTGATATGTTGCTGTCTACTTTGAGGAACTACATTGATGCTATGGGAGGCAATCTAACTATTGTAGTTGAGCTTCCGAATAAGCCACCTGTTCGTCTAAATACATTAAGTGACCTTGTAAGCCAGGACGTAGACAGTAAAATATGTTAAGAAAAAATATGCTGAGAAAAAGAAGGGTAGTCTATTAACTGCGAGTTAGTCTTACTTTATTGTCTGGAGGATATTTTTGAGATAAAGGTTCGTGATACGGGCAATTAGATTTCTGACTAAATCAGACAATTTAAGAAAATAGTTTTTTTAAAAGTAAACATTCCTGACTTTTTCATACTGTTGTTTTGTCAAGAACAACTTATTTTTGACTTATGGTATGGCTAGTACCAACAATTGTAAATTTTGTAAATGAAATTATAGGAACTAATCCGATGTCAACACAACAAAATAAAGAGATTGCTCGAAAATTCTGCGACCAGACTTGGGGAAAGGGAAATTTGGCAATAGTAGACGAACTTGCCAGTCGTGACTTTAAAGTTTCTTATCCCATACTGCCTGAAGTATTAGACCGTGAGGGGTTTAAAGTGTGGGTTGCTGATACTCACACGGGATTGCCAGATCTACAGTTTACAATTACGGATGCGATCGCTGAAGGAGAAAAGGTAGCTATTATCTGGACTGCTCGAGGCACTCATAAAGGCGAGATAAAATTTCTCAATCTTCCTCCAACATTCAAATCTGCATCATGGGGCGGGATAAGTATTTATCGCATTGTTGAAGGTAAGGTTGTTGAAGAGCAAGGACAAGAAGATGCATTGGGAGTTTTTCAACAACTTGGTTTAATTCCTACCTGATAACTGCGGTTTTGTCTTTGCTTTACAAACGTTAGTCGTTTCGCCTTTCGACTCCCGTATTTCCATAATTTTGTCTGTTGTTTCCTCTTATGCAAGATCCTGCGCCAGCATAGGAGGGATCGGCGAAAACAGCTAAGGTATTATATTCGGGCGCACCTTCTCCGTAGTTGACTCGGAAGGTGTACAACTTTCTTTGTCCTTGCTTTTCAGTCACCACGGTCAGCAGTGTGGAGTTCGTGTTGGGAAGCCCCGGAATGTTAAGTTTTTGAATTCGTCTGAGGTGAATGACACTTGCTGCTGAGCTTTCACAATCTCCTGTTTCTGACCCTTGTTGACCAAACTGCAAGCACATAGGACCATCAAAATCTAATGTAACTTTGGACGGGTCATCTAACCAAACTTTTTTAATTGTCTCGCCAGCTTGAATAAAGCTTAAGTTCGTCCCTTGTTGAAACCAAACTGTAATATCGGGTATTGCGCCTCCTAAACCCTGAGCTTGGCAGGAAAATATGGAACGCAAGACAGCGTTATTTGCTAAGGCACTACTTGCTAGCAATAACATTGCCACTGAGAAAAAGAAGGAAGCTAGAGGGAGGAAATAAGGATTGTTTGGGGTGTTTTCTGGAATGTTGGTCTTGTCGTTCATAGTAGCTTTTTGATTTTCAAGCACACCCTGTAGCAGATGGACGTGGATATTTTGTTTTTACGTTAGGTGTATCAGTCGCTGAAATTTTTCGACCTTACAGCAATTTTTGAGTTTAATAAAACCAATCTTATAGGGTGTAAAGCAGCGCGTTACCCAGAGTAGTGCCTTGTCCTGGAGTTACCCCCGTTGAAGCAACTGTGGAGTATCCTCGCCCGCCCTTTGCTCTGGAAAGGGCAGAGATGCCCATTCCACAAAAAATTATGTGATTTATTCACTTGAAAATTATACTCATAAAGTTTGCGTATGAACTTGGTAGCCGTTAAAATTGCGTAGCTCGATCGACTCTAACTTCCATTTTTGTGCCTGCTGGTAGATACCAAATATTAGTTCTCTGTGCTCTTTGAGACTGTGTCTGTTGAATGCGTCGGGTTAATTCCGGAACGATAGATCTCATACCACCATCAGCAACCGCAGCTGCAATATTGTCTTGGTTCTCATCCTCACAAATATAATCGCGATCGTTGTTACTATTTATGTATTCATAACGGCACGTTCTCCTTTGACGGTTAATAATTTCTCCCGCCTTTTGAGCACCTCCAAAGGCAAATAGCATCACATCACGCCCGATAGACGATCCTCCTTTACCGGAATACTGCGTTGCCACTGGAGGTCTACCACCCGCCCCACTAACTGTCAATGCATCTTGCGGTACACTCTTTTCTACACGCTCGCCATTTTCTTGCCAGATCACTTTATCTACATCAAGATCTACCAACCCACCTTCAGAAATAGAACTCACTTTAGTGTGTAGTTCTGCCTTTGCTGGTATAACGACAGAACCGTCTTCAGCTTTTAATGGTTCCCTAAGTTGCACCACAAATACTTGATTGTTACTATTGTTCTCACGACCTCTATTGACCGATCCATATAGACCTTTGACTAAAGTAGCCTTGGCACTACTTCCTACCACTGTCGATTTAGATGCTTTGGTTCTCCTCTGTGCTACCAGGCTATCTGTCTCTGAAGGCGCTATTCTAACAGGAGGTCTGGGAGTGACTAGAGGTTGTGGTGCTGGTATATCATTAGGTCTGCTAGCGATTGTTGCATTGCTGGTATTTTGATTATCGGGAGTAGATACTTGACCGTAGCTACCCAATTTCGCCAATCTTGACCATTCCTGAAGGGGATCTGATGTTGGTGGTGAAGTAAATTCTACAGATGACCCAAGTGGCGGCGGAACTGGTGGGAGTTCGGCTGGTAGAGTCGGTGTTCTGGCTGCAACTTGAGGCGCTCTAACGGGGCGATCGACTGTTACAATTCTATCTCGATAAACAGTTCTCACTACGGGTGAGGCTGGTATCCTTTGTACTATCACCCTTGGTTTTTCTCGGGAAGAATCTCGCGATGCCAACTCTGGATTCGATCTCGCCGCAATTCGAGAGGTGTCTGGTTTTAAGGTTCTGAGTTGTTGTTGTGCTGCTTTGACGGCTGCTGCTTGTTCGGTGAGAGCAAGTTTTGATTTCAGTGCTTCATTTTCTCTTTCAAGCTGCTCTAGGCGTGATTCTGGTTTGGGTTGCGGTGGTGCTTCAGTTATTGAACTGCGATTTTGACTGCTAGGCTTATTGTTGGTACCGCTCATTAACTGTGTCAAAAACGTACCAGCGACGATAACTACAGTCAAAGTAGCAGCCCCCACCAACCCCAACTTGGCAAAGGGATTGGACGATAGGGGTTGAGTTGTTTGAAGTTCTTGTGGTTCTTGTGGTTCAGAAAGGGATGGCTGTCTTACAGGAACTTCACCCCCGTCAGAAGAAGATGGAGATTCTTCTTCCAAACCAACTAATCTTGCCATCCGTGCTTCTAGATCGGAAGAGTCTTCAGGTTGAAAATCACCCGAATTATAAGGGGTATCTTCTGAATCACTAAAAGAGTGAGAGGGAGTTTGGTATGTAGTCATTGTATTATGTATGTAGATAAGCTTTACTTTAAGAGCACTTTCGATCTGTTATCTCACATATATTGTATATTTCCAGTTTTGCTTCACCGAGGCGATGTACTGCTAAATCCAGAGGAAGTGGGACTTTGGGTAGCGATGTTATCTGTTCGTCTACTGCTTGAACTAAAATTTGTTTCCGAAAAGGAGAGGTATCTCCTAAAGGGTCAGCACTTGTAAAAACTATGTGATTGCCAATTATCTCTACCTTCCACTTACCATCCTCACCCTCAACCTTTGTTGGTTCAGAGATTCTTTGTACCACCAACACAGATTCAGTTCCTTTATTAATATTTCCTGCTTGATTTTCTGGAATTAATTTATTAACTTCTAGCTCGAATCTTTGCCTCGCCTGACCTGTTAGCAATTGAGAACTCAATTGCCAGACTGTTCTGGGCGGCTGTTTTTGCGACCAGGTCAGCATTAAGGTCATGGTTTCGCCCACAAAGCGTCGAATCGTCGCTGGGTTTCGCTCTAAATTCTGTTTGGGGTCTGCTGTTATGGCACTACCATCAGCAAGTTGCACCAAACTTTGAGTTGTATTTCTACGATTCAACTGCTGCAACATCGAACCATGATACATAAGTACTAGCAAAGCTAACAGATTTAGACCGAACGTTGCTACTGCTAACAGTGGTAATATGTTTGTTTTTTTGTTTTCCTGTTTAAGTAACTGCATTTAGTATTCATTATTTAATTCGATGTTTTCTCAGACTAATAAATGTCATTTATCTAATAAAGCTTTCAGAATTTTCTATATTTTCTTGGCAAGAATTATTTCCTGTTGAACCTCCATATCCATCTAGCAAACACAAATTACGTATTTCAGATATTTCCATCTTTTCAGCACGGATTGCGTAAACTGCTTTTTGCAAGTTTGTCATCAAGTCGGCTTGTGGATATCCAAATGTATTAACTGCTTTCACAATCACATCTTTATTAAAAGGAACTATTACTTTTTTATCTTCTTGAAAGCGCTTCTTTTGCACGAGATCTGCAACTATACCAACTCGCCACAACCCAGGCTCTATTTTTTCAGGACGAGAAACTTGTTTGATAACTAACTGCCCTGACATGGCTTGGCTGGGGTTGTTAGAGAAGACTTCAAGTGGGGTTAGGTCTGCAATTTGTCTTAAAAAATCTTGGCGTAAATCTTCTGATAAGGCAAAACTGGCAATCCAACTGCTTGTTGCAACTTTCTTGTTGAAGCCTTGTGGCGTTTTAATAGAGATTCCTTCATCTGGTAGGGGTTTTGTCGCTTGTTCTACGGTTTGTACTGGTAGCGTTCCCGACCAGTTAAACAAGGATGCCATTGTGTTGGTCACGAATTGGCGAATGGCTTGTGGTTCTCGCTCTAAATCTTCAGCTTCAGTAATAGCGATCGCTTTACCATCAATGAGTTGTACAAAGGTAGGAGATTTTTCCAAACTGAGTTTGCGAATAGTCAATCCTTGAACGATCAGTAGAAATATCACGAATAGATGCAAACCGAAGGTGAGGAAGGCAAAGGCTCCCAAAACGCTCCCAGTTCGTTTTTGTTTTTTTTCTAGTAAACTTACCATCGATTCATCCCCTTTCCCAATCTTCTCCAGCCTTTGTTTTGGTAGCCTCTGTTGTTAACTTTGCCCGATCGCCTGCTATCAATACTACTTGGAGTTAGTCTTTATTATAGGTATACAATCCAACATATCGCCATACCGATTTGATGGGAGATTTTGGGAATTGCTGTCTGGGCGATCGCTTCGCGCTTCGGCGCAAGCCGTACCCAGATCGCTCTCTAGTATACTCACACCCTAAACCCTGTCCCTCACTAACAAAGTCGTACTGCTGATAGTGTTGAAGACTGCTAGTCCGCCAACACCAGCCAAAACCAAAGATAAAATTGGTGCTAATATTCCCAAAAAAATGATAAACCACATTAAATCTGGATCTGCACTGACATCTTCTGCAGGTCCGTTAATAATTACCGCTGCCGTTAACACAGCAATAATACTGAATGAAATTTTAGCAATTCCGGCGGATAAAAACCCTGTCAGCCAAGCAAAAATTGGTTTTCCAGATACAGGAAGCAATGAACCACCCACCGCTAGCGGTCCCAAGACTGCCAGCAGAAGCATTGTTGATTCTATCAGATTTTGGAAAGCAAATTGTAAGGAAATTAAAAAACTTTTGATACTTGTTTGTACTGTCGCACCTACGAAAGAGTTTAATGCCAGTTCCGATTCATTTCCAGGATTATCTATAACTAAATTCACTTTAGTTTCAAGTCTATTTATCCAATTTTTATCACCATATAAACTTCTATATTCCCCCCAGAGATAATCAATTTTTCTCCGAGCTTCTGTGAAACATTGAGTTTGCTGTACGCCAGTCAGTGTCTGACAGGGACGCAAGTAAGAGCCAACAATTTCTTCAGCAATGCTCAAATTGAGTGCTTGCTGGTAAGTTTGATTGCTGTCGCCTGCTTGCACGACTTGCTGATTCACATTATTGATAAAATTCCGCAACCCTAATGTCAGATTGGATAGTATGGTTCCATTTCCAGGATTAGCTAACAGTATAACTACAATAAATGGCCAAATCAAAGCTGATATCGGTCGAGAATATTCGTTATCTAAGACATCTCTCAGCCATTGCATCATGAATAAGAGCAAAGTTCCGACTGCAAAGAAGATACCTAAATTTGTTAGCGAACCATACAAATTATTATTCGTATTATTTTGTAATAAATCCACCCATTGACTGTTCCAGCTATCAGCAAGACTTTGTGTAGTTGTTGTCCCCCCGTTAAGAATATCATTCACAACAATTTGTGCGAAAAAGTTTAAACTATCCAGCCACATTTCTACTCTCCATATCTCACTCCTTACTTTTGATAACAGGCGAGACGCCTATCGTAAACAACTCCTCTGATTCCTCTTGTCCTCTCTTTCCCAGCTAGAACCTAAGAATAATGTCTCAAGCAAGGTTCTGTCTCACATGGATCGTAGTTTTCCTCTCGTTCCCTCTACCCAGGCTCAAGCTGACAGGAGAGTATGGAGATTCATGGATCATTGGTCATCAGTGACTGTTGATGAAACCTGACTTCTAACTCCTAGCAAATCAGCTTGAGAAGTTGCTCTCAAAAGTTGCGCCGCCTCTGCAGATGCATCAACTCTTCTAGCACGATTTGCTTCTTCCATCTGCTGGGAAATATTTGCCAGATTCAAATTTGAATATTGCTGAAACTGATTTCCTTGTATTGTTAGCCCCAAAGTTTCCCCAAGTATTTTGGATTGCTCGCGCTGAATGATGAGGTTTTGTAACTGTATGTTTGCTTGAGTTACATTTGCACAATTGGTAGCATTACTAGCAGCACCACCAGTAGCACCATTAGTAGCAGTGCTTACAGCTTGACAAGCAGAGGTGACAATTTGATCTAGGATGCTTTTACTTTCTTCAGCATTTTCGACAGCTTTCTCAATAGTTTCAACGGAATTTTCTGTACTTTCTAACTTTGCTTTTGACCGTTCTTGTCCGCGTTCACCCAAAATGCTGTCCACAACGCCGAGAGTCAATTGGCGGGTAATTTCATTAGCAGCTATTGTTGCTTGTACCCCTGGATTATTCTCAAAAGTGCCTGAAGTATTGTCAAATATTTGTTCTCGAAAGCGGTTTCCTGCGGCAATTGGGTTCGGTATTCTACCTTCTTGAATATAATTGGATGCCGAATAATCGATCGCTGCTTTAATCTCTGATTCTACAACTCTTGAGGGGTTGGGAATATTATCATAATTATTGCCGGGATATGTTTCATTTCCCAAGTAAGACTGTAAATCTTTAGCATACTCTTGAAAATCCAGCCAAACTTTCCCCAAAGATGGTTGGGAGAATTGTGCCATAGCTGGTAATATTCCTATTAATGCCAAGCAAGAAGCAAAAAGGATAGTTTTTTTCATAAATTTGTAGAAATAGAGGTTAAGGAAGAGAGATCTTATCGTGACCGATCTGTATTTTGCCCGCATTCTTAAGATCCCCTTAGTGAAGCGACTAACTGGCGTGCAAACACAGAAATTGCTTCATACTTATCACTGTAGCGCTGCATAGTTTCTGTACGTGCCGATTGTTCGTGAGGGTTATTAGCCACAACTGCCAATTGTTCAAATCCGGGATAATAACGACAGAAAGTATAAATTCCATTGTCATCTAACAACCATTGGCTGTAAACGCCCTCTTTGCGAGGGAAAAAACTTTCTGAGGCATTGCGAACAATAATTTCTCGAGGATATTTTAAAATACTCGTGAAACTATCAACAGCTACTGGTTGGATGCGACCAATTAATCGCGTTGATAGGTTTTGCAAAATTTTAGAAGATGCTTTGGATTTGGCAATGGTATCTGGGTCTTGTGCTGATAAAATAACCCTAATACCCGCTTTGGCTCCGTTGGCACAGATTCTTCCTACCAAGCTGGCAATTTGCTCGAATTCAAAGAGAATTGGAGCTTCATCAATAAAGAATATTGAAGATGGACTGCTTAAGGCGCGTCGCAATGCTGCTGAATATGCACTTAAGGAGAGTATTGCAGCATCTTCATTATCGGAGAGGTTTCTCAGAGCAAAAACCAAAAGGGGTGCATCGGTGGGGAAGCTAGAGGGCGCGGAAATTGCTTGTCCTACTCGGCTTGAAAGCCAAAACCGCAAGCGCAGATGAATTTGATTGAGTGCATCCTCAACTCTACCTCCTATAGAATCTAGCTGTAGGTGTTCCGGAGAGCAAAATACGAGAAAATCTTGTAAGGTAGGGGTTTTTTGCCATGCTTGGGAGCCAAAGCCCTCTTCTATAGCTTCTCGATAGCGCTGTTTGATACCTTCATCAGTAAAGAAAGCTCCTAAAGCTAAATTGAGAATGGAGCGCACTGTTTGTGTTAAAAGTTGATTTTCAGATGATGAGCCTAAAATCATGGTCATGAGAGCTGATTCTAGGAATCCTACATAATCAAGCATGCGATCGCGCTGTTCGTCTCGAGAAAGCGATCGCAAATCTGGCTGTTCAAACAAATTATTCGATTGTTTGGAAATATCAAAATACGCCCCCTTCCTTCCCATGAATTCTGTATAGTCGGTAAAGGTAGAAGTCCCATCGGGTTTGGGATAATCCAAGGCTACTACAGGAATATTGTGCGCTAAAGCTTGAGTTAAAATACCGGATACCAATACCGATTTACCAGCGCGAGTTGTCGCAAACAGCGCCAAATTTTTATGCTGGTTAAACAAATCTAAATGAACGGGTGTTCCCCCTTCTTCTGCTATCAATTCAAAGCCTCGTTTATCGCCTGCTTTCGTTAGAGTTAAAGGCATTAATCCTTGCACTTCGCTAGTTAAATAAAGCTGGCGTCGGTTGAAAGGTTTTGCTAGCAACCCTTCCCACACTATAGGTAGTGTTTGCAGCCAAATTTTCCAAGCATATTCTGTTTCTCTCACGACTTGCGCCGGACGTTGAAAACAACTTTCTATATACTTTGTCGCCTCGTCTAATTTTTCCAGATTTGGCCGATGGACTAGAATAGCTACAGATGTATAAATCGGTACGGCTCCTTCATACAATTGCTCTTGCGCCGCTACCGATTTCCTCAGCTTTAATTGAGCGTTGACATCAATTGTTTTGCTTTTTTCTTGCGCCGTCAGTGCTGTTATATTCGACTGCTTCAAAACCCTTTGCAAAGTTGTTTTTACTAAAGCGGGGTTAGCAGCACTCAACTGACAAAAAATTTCTGTATCAACAACTGTTTCTCTTGCAAGTAGTTCCCATAAATAGCGCAATTGAGCAGATTTATTCTGCCACCCGCCGGGTTTTTCCAAAAATGTCATCACGCCAACGTAGTTATTGTTAACATGAACCCAACGGCGATCGGCGCATGGTATGCTAGACTCCATCAGCAGTGTTGTACTGTGGAGATTATCTATCAGTAATTTAGTACTTGCTAAGTCCGAATAAACTTGTTCGTGCAGTCCATTTTCATCTAAGATTAGCAACTGAGGAATATTTATGGGCTGGGTGTCATTAAATCGCCTCCAAATTTCCTGCCAAAGCTCGACAGCATTCAAAGGCTTAATATTCAATCCCATTTGATTGGAGAGAAGTTGCTCCCAGCGCCGAAACCCTTCTTTATAAGCAGTCGCGATCGTAGCTTCAGTTTGCTCGTTTCTGACATCTACAAAATCACCTTTGAATTTTAACCACCACTGTTCGCCTCTCGCTAACAGTTTTTCTATCCAATCATTCGTTGCTGTCGCACTTGGTTCAACAGTGTACGTTACATAAACCCGGAGAAATTTTGGTTTGCGGATTCCAGCACGAGTCAGTTCTTTAATACGAGCCCGTTCCGCCATGAGCAAATATTTTATATCAGGTGTTGGAGCGCGTTTTATCAGAGAAGCCAGTTCTTGTTGTCGCTGTTTATCGGAACTAAAAGACCCCATGTGAAAGGTAATTCTTTCTTCCCCAGGGATATCTTTTAAACCAACCTCAATATTATGGCAAATTGTCTCGATTTGATCTGTGGTTAATGTAGTATGAATACCTTGGCATTCAAAGCCAAAAACAAAGCAGAATCGATCTTTTTGAGTGCCCTTTGTCAAAATATAAGCACCAATATCTCTACCATCAAGCGCAACACGTAGCATTGTAGCTAAATGTAAGGCATCTTCAAAAGGTGTGAGTCTACTTTCTCGACCCGCGATGCCTACGCTTTGTTTTCCTATTTTTTCTTTCATAATGAGACTCTAGAAAACTTTTATAACGAGCGGTGCCTCTTGTCCAGGTCGGAACACCTATAAACTTACTCAAAAACCGCCAACTTCTGCCCCCCGTTAATATCCACCAAGTTCCCATACCCCATCCAGCAATTAAGATGGTCCACAACCATTTTTGCCATTCATCTCGGAATGCACCTCCAAAAAAACCGTTAACAATCATGTAGGAGAGAAGGGCAATTATCGTCCAGGGAAAGATTTGATCGGCAGGAATTGGTCCTAAGGAAGGTTGGCTTCCCAGAATTTGGTTGACAGGTCGAAATTCTTTGTCTCGGTCATCAGCCATAACGCATTCTCAAACTTAGCCAATGATAAAAGATGTCAACACATCAGCAATGGTAACAGCAATAACTACCAATAGGGGTGTTCTGGCTACGACTTGCCAATCTTCATCTTTACGAACGGCATTCACAACGCCAATAAGAGCAACAGCAATGTAAAGTAAGTAAAGCGCTCGTATAACATTAAACACCAAGCTCACTGCTGCGGCGGTTCCACTTCCTTGTGGAGACCCCTGAGTTAAATTGTTTTTGAAAAAATTTTCTGCTTTACCAAAAAATTGGGCGGCGGCGGGAACGCTGAAGTAGTCTATCCAAAAGAAGCTAAGAATTGCAGCGATCGCCAGAGTTTGTAAAAAAATTAGCCAATGTCTGGATATACGTGTCTGCTGCCCTATTTGCTGAATAACTGTTGTTGCTAAACCAATGAAAAGCAAGCAAAACAGTAAAACCGGGCTTTTCCAACAAATAACAGTCAAGAAAACAGCACAGGTAAGCAAAAATGGCACAGATGCTAAGAAGTGAGCGCACCAACGTTTCACTCGATAAAATGATTCTTTTTCAAAATTTTTTACAGACATGGACTAACTTTCCCAACCTTTTTATTAGTAACAACTTGTACGCTGCTGCGCCTTTTTGTTAGTCTACCCTTCAAGTCAAGGCAGATCTCTCATCCTGCCAAGTAGCATGGCATTTTTTTTGCTTGTATGTTATTATACATTATTAAAGATAAAATAAGAAAACTGGTAAACAATATAACATACTATCTGAAGAATTTTTTCAGAATGGATCGCCTTGTCTATTCTAAAGCAACTATCCAATAATTTAAGATGGAAGACAGAAGCATTGGATATAGAATCAAAAAAAACGTCATAGACTAGTCTCAGATTCTATAAAATATTATTCTTTAGTTACTTGAAAAGAGAAAGACGCAGTTATTAATAACTATATTACCTTCTCTTAACCTAAGAGGATATTTGTTAAGTCTCAATTCATACTTACTTTTGCAACTAGTAGTATCTAAGAGTTACAGACAAAATAATTATGAAATCGGTTTTGGCAATTATTATGCAGTTCAAATAGCAATACGACACAGCAATCAAGTTGAATTCTATGCTTCCTCATATAGAATTGGCATTAGTAACCAGATGGGTAAGAGAAAGCACCAATGACTCGATCTAACTCAGCCGCTATCGCTAACAATTCCATCTCACGCCACCGCTTCCCAACAATTTGGATTCCAATCGGCAAATCATTCTGAGTTTGGCCGATGGGGATGACCACAGCAGGATGTCCGCTAAGATTAAATGGCATGGTGTAAGCCCCGTTAGCGACACCATAGGGATAGAGTTTGCCATCGATGTCAACAGCACTCCAAGACGGACGATGGGTAAAGGTAGGAGTTGCTGCTACTGGGCAAAGCCAGACATCCCATGGTTCCAATGCCTCATCCATCTGGGTAGTAAAGCGATCGCGCTCGGTGAGGGCCTCAAAATATCCTTTTAGGCTGGGATTAAACAATTCTGGAAGTAAGCGGCTGAAATTCCCTAATTTCCGGAGTGATTTGTCGCCTTGGGTAGCAGTGCGGAAAATTAGCTCCAAACTGCGCCGCATATTATGGCGATCGATTGGTTGGGAGTATAGAGTGATATATGCTGCCATCCGCCCATAAAGGTTCAGTATTTCTGATATGTCAAAGTTTTTGGGAAGCCAACGTTCGATTTGGGCACCAGCTTGAGAAAGAGTTTGTGAGAGCGCAGCCATTGCGGCTCGAATTTCAGAAGCAACAGGAACTTCCGCCCATTCATCTATCCAAGCAATTTTGAGATTCTGCAAAGACTTACCAGAGGGAGTATCAAGTCCAATTGGGGGAACATCAGGGCGTCGGGGATCTGCACCTGCAATTAACGAAAAGCAGAGCCGAATATCTTCAAGCGCTCGTGCAAAACAACCTACTGTCATCATTTGTCGAATACACAACGGCATTCCAGGAACTTCAGGAATCTGCCCTGCTGTAGAAATGCGGCGATCGGTAGGCTTTAAACCATATACGCCACAGAAGTGAGCGGGCTGACGCACTGAACCTGCAATATCGTTGCCTAAATCTAACGGCGACAGCCCTGCGGCGACAGCTGCCGCACTACCCCCAGAACTACCGCCTGCAGTGTAGTCCAAATTCCAAGGATTATTCACCCGTGGGAACAGGGAATTTGTGCTCTGGTAATCGCCAGCCAGTTCCGCCATGTTTGTTTTTCCAAGGATGACTGCTCCTGCTGCTTTGAGTCTCGCAACGACGGTTGCATCTTGTTGAGGTATATAATCTTTCAGGGGAATGTAACCTGCTGTAGTGAGCAGCCCTGCTGTTTCAAAAATATCTTTAATCGTGACGGAGACACCGTGCAAAGCACCCCAGTTTTCACCTCTAGCGAGAGCTTCATCAGCAAGCTTGGCTCTAGCACGGGCATTGTCTTCATCCAGCGTGCAAATGGCATTCAACTTCGAGTTGTGTTTGGCAATCTGAGTTAGGTACGCATCAAGAACCTCGACAGCAGAAACAGTGCGATCGCGAATCATCCGCGCAAGCTGATAAGCGGGAGTAAAGACCAGTTCGCTCATGATTGGACGTGTCCTAAGACGCAGAGCCGTGTAAAACTGATTGTATCAATACTGAGTGAATTGATTAAATCTCAAAAACTTTTCACGTTCATTTTGCAATTTCCGACGCCTCTGAATAGGAAGAGAAATTTCAACTTCCTCCAAAGCCAGCTACGTTAGGATTGAAAAGCAGTTTTCATTAATCTTGGTTAAATTTTCTTGTTTAGTGCTGCTACTTCTTCAGGTGCTTGAGCAACTAATCGATTTCTGCTGTATAAAAAAAAGTAAACAGTTGCTATTAACATAACAATCACAATTCCCCAAATACCTGCTCGATAAGCAGGTACAAAGTAACAAGCAATCAAGGCAAAAATTGCCAGGATAGACCCAACAATTGCGCCATAAATCCCTAATGGGCTTTGATAAAGCTTTGATAAATTAAGATAACTCAACTTGAGCTTGATGTAGCTGAGCATGGCAAGAATATAGGAAATGAGCGCACCAAATACAGCCATATTTAAAATCACCGCGTCCACTGCATCACTAGCTACATCAACGACCATGACACATAACAATCCGACGACTGTACCTAAAATTAATGCCCGGTAAGGAGTATGGTTTTCACTAGTGACGGAAATCCATCGCGGTATATATCCTGCGCGGGACAGAGAAAAAATTATCCGCCCGTAACCATACATTACAGTGTGAAAGCTAGCTCCTAAGCCAATAGCTAATGAGCTTTAAATAACTTTTGGAAACATTTACGTATGAAACAATACCTTTCTTTTGCATAGGTATACTTTCTTGCTTATCGTATAACCTACGTATTCCCTAGTTGCTTTGATTGTCCGGAGATTTGTAATAAGCAGTAAAAATTAGAGATAGCTTGATTGCAAGAAATTTTGACCATATTCAGGTGAGAGACATCTATTTTTGAGGAAAAATGAACTGATATTCATTATTACTATCCCTATAAAGGAGATATTAACAAAAGTTTGCTGCCCTGTTTTGGTTGGTCTTGGTTCTCAATATAATTTTTTAATTCCTCAACCATACACCTTAGTATCACCGTGTCGCTAACTAGTTCTAAAAGCAAAAATACGATAAATTATCTAATTCATCGTATTTTTGGTGTATGCAAATTACTTTGTAAATACGAGATTAGACTGTCACTTTTGTACCATCAAACTTGGTAAAGGTGAAGCCATCAAATTTTTCGTTGTATCCCAGTCTTTCATCTCGAAGAATACTAATGGCAATTTCTTCTCCTACAGCCAAGCCAGCGGCACCATCCGATCGCCAATGGATACCACCCAGATTGCGACCAATGACGTAGTTAGATGCAAACTTGTTTAATTCGCCACCGACTGTCAGTGCTGGTCCATTGTAAGGAATTACTTTTGTAGGATCGTTAGGATCGGGAACGACAGGATCGGGAAGGACAAAGTTTTCGTCAAAGAAAGCTTTTAATAGTGTCACTTGGACACCAGCTATAGAAGCTGAACCAGCAGGGTAGGAAGAATGGAATGGTGCTCCTTCTGGATAAGCTTGAGGCAATAAATAGGTACCAAAGGTGCTAAAGGTCTGAGCTAACGCTTTGGAATTTAAAATCTCCGAATGAATTGGATAGTCAACTTTGTTAATTAGCTTATGATAAATCAATCCACCGTATGCTTCTGGTCTTAAACGACGGTGTACGTAGAACTTTTGCCAGTAGTTAGCTCTGATTGCTCGTGAAGGAGCTAGGTTAAGTAAGGCTTGATAATGAGCTGTTGCATGAGTAGCAGCAGAACCCTGTTGGGTTTTTGAATTAAGGTAGGGATTGCCTGGGTTTAATGGTGCTCCAATACCACTGAGAATTAAGAAAGCTCCAAAGAATAAAGCTCCACCAATGTGTGCGTACTCAGCTAAATCTCGGACAGTAAAGATGTAACGGCGTACTGGGTCGTACTGAATGGATTTACCAGAACTCCCTCCATTCTGAACAGTCAACCATTCGTTATAATCAGTAAGGAAATCGCCAGGAAGAGCAGTCCGAATTAGAGGCGAGATAAATTGCGTGTTGTAAGGAATTTGCCGCAAAAGAAACTGTGAGATATAAGGACCTTCTGAAACGCCAGGTGGAACAACGTGTTTTGTTGTTTTACCGGAAGGATCGTTTGGATCGACGTAAATGACACTACTCCGAAACAACGTTTGAGGAGTGACAGAACCATTCTGTTTTGGTCCTCTAAATTCTGAAAGTTTGTTCAAATCTTCAACTGCAGCTAAAACTTTAGCATCGTCAGTGTTATCCTGAAGCTTATTCAGAGGAACTTCACGCAGTAAAGCTTTCCAATAAATTTCAACTGCCTCAGCAGCTTGTTCTGCACTATCTACAGTCGGTGGTACTGGAATTGCTATTTGAGCAGCATTAAGACCTTCCAAACTCAGTGCAAGCGGTCCTTGAGGGTTAACTAATTTTCGAGCCCCACCCAAGATGATGTTTTCAAAATCGTCAGGATTCTTGGTTGTGAGTGCTTTAATTAAAGAATTATAAGCATCTAGTTTAACTTCTCCACGCTCATCATGTGGTAAGCCTCTAGTGTCTGTGGCAATTTTGTTAGGATAACGTTCTTCATCTCCATTAGTGGGATGCGGCGGAGTGCCAAAATCAAGTTCAAGTTTTGCTGCTTGCAGACGAACTTGATAGGCTTTTTGACTAAAACCTTCATAGTCAAAGCTATACTGTCCCAGTGTAGTTTGTGCCAAAACGATATTTCCTCTTTTCTTAAAGGAAATAGGTGAAGTTATAATTCCTGTCGCAATCCCAGTTGCTGTAGCTGTTAACAAACCAGCACGACCAAGAAATGAACGTCTATTCAAACGACCCATGGATGAGGGTTTGCGATTTTCAGTCGTTACACCTTGTTTTTGTATTTTGTCGGAAGAAACTCGTTCAAAATTGTGTTCGGATGCCATCTCGATTGTCTCCACACCTTAAGAAGTAAACTATACTTTGTTGAAGACTGTGTATACACATCATTACAGTCTCCGTCAAAGCTGAATTAAACGAAACTACAGTCTGCTCTCAACTACCGTGTAACAGTGCCAATGCTTGTAGATTTTTGCCAGTAGGGCTTTAGCCCACCCTACGCTTAATAATAATCTTCTAGCAGGGAGGGAATCGCGCGTTTAACAAAAAATCGGTCGATTTACCGTATTTTACAGTTATTATAATTTTGCACAAACAAACGTGAAAAGCAATCTATTTTATAAATGCTTGTTAAGCATTAACTGTTGAGAATCCTGTTCCTTATTTTCCAAAACTGCCATACCATCTAAGCAGTATAATGTCAAGTTACTTTCTGTTTTCCAGGGTTTTGACACCAACTTGTAACTGGTACATGAAGGGAGAAGGCGCAAAAGCTTTTAATGTAAGCTTTTTGTTTGTTACTAGTAGTTGGCTTATTTACGCCCCGGTGTACTCGTTAACAAATAAATTCTTGAGATTTGAGAGGTATCAACTATTAAGCAAGAACAAGAATCAAAAATAAAACTTTTGGTTCTCAAATCCAGTCACAAAGTTATAGAGATAGATCCACCACATCACCATAAATTATTTTTTGTCAAGAAAAAACCCTAAAAAAATCAGTTATTAATTATAAGATCATCTCTTCTTAACCTAAAAAGCATACATTCATTTTTGGGTATATAGTACACAGGTTCAGTTTTACAGTCTCGTGAAAGCTGAATTTTGTATAACAGCAATTAGCTTTTAATTTGCTGGGAAACAACCAGAGTTTCCGGAAGTTTTGCTTTGGAAAATTTCGGATCGTTTTTGGCTGCTTGCCTTATAAGACAAATTTTATAAGGGTGAAAACTTAATTCAAGAGGAAACTTCTATCATGTCCAAGTTGGGTCGGAGACAAATACTGCTGTTCTTTGCAGGTACTGCGGGTGCTGTAGCCATCGATCAAATTTTAGGTGGTGCTGCTCATGTTGGACAAGCCAGGGGTCCGCGCTCTCTGAGTTTTACCCCTGTACGCTTGCCGCATCCTCTCGAAATTTATCAAGACAAAAACAGTTTCTTGCCAGAGTCTATCGGTCAAGGAAAAGTTCTGGATAGCTCCAATCTCAATCTAGCCAGTTACAAAGTTATTGATGATGTCGTTGTACCTCCAGAGTACGAGCGTTATGTGATTGTCAGTTGGGGCGATCGCGTTTTCCCTAACAAAGAAGAATATTTCGGCTATAACTGCGACTACACTGGTTTTATTCCTATTGATGGCAGTAATGATGAAGGCTATTTATGGGTGAATCACGAGTACGTAAGCTATCCCATTTCCTTCTTAGCACCAGAGACACCTACAAATTTAACAGGATACCCAACAGTCTTTGAAAATGTCATCGGATTTTCGCTACCTTCGGAAAGAGGCATTGCCTTAGACGGAGAATTTTTATACAACCTCGGTGGTTCTATCGTTCGTATTCGCCGAGAAAACTCCAAGGGTCGTTTTGTAGTTGTTAAAGGAGACGCCAAAAACCGACGCCTTCACGGTTTGTCTGGGTTGGGAATTAACAGCGAACGTCGCGATGGATATGAAAAAATAACTTCTTGGGGTAGCTTGAGCTATCAACAAGGTGATGAGAATTACTTGCTCGGTACTGGACCTGCAGCACGTGAAGTCTTTTCTCTCAGTTCGGATGGATTGGGTAATAGAATTATTGGTACGGCATATAACTGTTCTGGCGGAACAACTCCTTGGGGTACAATCCTCTCTGGTGAAGAAAACTTTCAAGGAGGTACAGATTTTTTTGTCGGTGTAACAGAATCAGTCAAACCTGATGGCACACAAACAGGCTATACTAAAGGAACTGTTGGTGAAACTTTTGGTCTAGTTGGAGAAAAATACGGTTGGATTGTAGAGGTCGATCCCGCAGATCCCCACTTCCGTCCGCGCAAACATACTTGGTTGGGTCGTTTCCGCCACGAAAATGTTGGTTATCGTGCTGAAGCTGGCAACAAGTTAATTGCATATTTAGGCGATGACAGACGTGGCGGACACACTTGGAAGTTTGTCAGTGAAGGGACTATTGATTCAGTGACTGATAAGAGCAATAGCCAATTGTGGGAAGCAGGAACACTCTATGTTGCCCGTTTTAACCCAGATGGTACCGGTCAATGGATTGCTATAAACTCAGACACGCCAACGAATCCTATTAGACCATCAGTTATTTCTTCTGTAGAATTTGACGCTTTAGGAGCCGCTCAAAGAGACGGTCTGTTAAAATTACCCAGACGCAAAGGCATTGCTGAACAAACAGAAGATGGTGGTGCTTTTAACTGCGATCGCAAAAACGAAGCAACTGCTTTACCCGACTACCAAAATAAAAAGCTTTCTGACTTCTACACCAGCCAAGGTGCAATTCTTAGCGATGCTTTCTTAGCTGCTAACTTAGCTGGAGGAACCCCCACAGCCCGTCCTGAAGATTTAGAAGTGCATCCTTACACCAAAGAAGTATTTATTGCTTACACAGATGGTGCGCCAGGAAGCGACGGTTATCCAGATTCGAGAATTTTTCAAGTTGCTAAGTTAAGCCCAGCTGTCAATGCCACCCAGCAATCTGGCGGGCTTTACAAAATTATCGAAGACAGTGAAGACGGTACAGGTACCAGTTTCCGTTGGGAGAGATTTAAACAAGGTGGGGAAGATGGTTCTGAGTTGGGCGCTGGTTTTGCCAACGTAGACAACTTGCTCATCGATCCTAAAGGAAACGTTTGGGGTGTAACAGATATGTCTACTGACACCCACAACGGTTTTAGTCTTGGTGCTAATCCAACTCCAAACACAATTAACCACACAGCAACTGGTAACGTTTCTACCTTTACTGGTGTATTTGGTAACAACTGGTTGTTTGTCATTCCCACCAAAGGTCCTGATGCGGGAAAAGTTATCCCCTTTGCTTACGGTCCAGTCCGTTGCGAGATGACAGGACCAACTCTCGTAGGCGATACATTGGTGATTTCCGTACAGCATCCCGGTGAAAACGTGCCGATTAACGATGGGACTCAACTTAGCCGTACTATCGAATTACTGGATTTAGATGGTAAGCTATTTAACCAAACACGTACACTCCCTCGTGGTAGTAGTTGGCCAAGCAATATTCCTACCGAATATGGTGGTGAAGGTAATGCAACAGGCGTACCCCGCCCATCTGTCATTGGTATTCACCGTAAGGATTCTAAAGGCAGATTTTTCTAAAGGATTTTCATTTGAAAATCCTTAATTTGAGGTGAGTTTAATAAAGTCAAACAAAACCTTACCCCTCTCGAACAAGGAGAGGGGTTTCAAAAGCACGCTTGTAACGTTGTTTTTTCTACAGCAGCGGGAGTATGTGAGGTCTGTCGAACTCACGTTAAACTAGCATTTTGATATTGATTAAAGAGCCAAAAGCCCAATAAACAAAGCTACAGGTGCTGCCAGCAATAGCCACATAGTCCATAACAAACCATACTCTTGGGCAATTAAGCCAAGTACAAGTGGTATTAAACCACCTACTAAACCAAACAAATTATGCAGCGTCATGACTGTACCACTCTGTCCGGGCATTGCTGTATATAACTGCCCTTGAAGAATTGAGTACCAACCGGAATTGAAAAAACCGAGAACGCCAAGAATGATTAATTTGACATTGATATTAGGTACAACTAAAAAAATAGGGTAAAGACACAAAACAATGACGGCACTGAACTTTAAATAATCTAATCCCCGTACTCTTTCTAGTAAAGGAATCAGCAAAAAATCACCAAGCAAGCCAACTCCCAACCACACTGATACAGCAAAAGTTGCCCTTGTATTGGAAGAACCGACTATATCCACAAAGTACAGTGCCAAAAAGCTACCCAAAACATCCAGCATTAAATCTGAAAATTCTAGCAATGTTAACCAACGCAGCACTTGTGGTCGTTTTAACGTCTCGATCGCATTGTGTATTCCATCAGTGAAACTGTACCTTGGTTCGCTAATTGGCGAAAGTGTTGCTTGAGTTGCAATCGGAAATTTCCACAACATTCCTAATGTCAGGACAGTCAGCACGCTCAATGCTAGAAACACACTTCGCCAACTTTGATGTAATGCAATAGCACCGCTTAAAGCTAATGGTCCGATGACATTTCCCACGGACCCAGCCAAGGTCCAACGTGCCATATTTTGCTCGTGGCGTTTTGGTTCAATATCCATCAAAGTCGCTTCAGAAAGACTGACAAAGGAACCAGATGCTGGATAAAACAGGACAAACGCGACTAATAATAACGGAAAGTTATGGCTAAAGGAAATGAGCAGCAACGCGATCGCAAAAGCAATACCTCCGCCTAAAATCAACGGTCGTCGCTGACCGATATCCCCCAATATTCCCAGAATCGGCTCTATCAGACTACTGATAGTATTGGGTATAGTTAGCAGCATACCAACCTGCACGTAGGAAAGATGCAGGTCATTGCGAATCGAGGGCCAAGCCGCACCCCTGACTCCATCTACAAGCTCGTCTAAGAATTCGATCGCCAGGAAGATAACGGTTAATAAAATTACAGTTCTGGTAGTTTTGTTTCCATCTTTGAACGACATCAAGTGATTCTCCCATCCTCTCAATTTGACAACCAACGCAAAATTACGAACAGGTTGGCTGTTGGAGGGGGAACCCACGAACAAAACTTTTGCCTTGCGTGTAAAGCTACAAGCTTGTTAAATTTTTTTTCTTACCAAGGAGGAAAAATCATAAAATCTAAGGTCAAAAAAGGGCTTCCAAGTTTCTGTAGCATATTGTAGTATATATAAGAAGTGGTAGCAATAGGTAATCCCGTTTACTCAAGTAAGCGCTAAGATTGAAGAATCCTTGCAATCAGCCATCTTTAATCCTGGCTCTCCAAATATATGGATCGACTGACTCAGCGCAAACTTTTTTCAGCCCTTTGTCACGGAGCAATATTTTTTAGCTCAACCATTGTCTCTGTAGGTATTCCTATAGGAATTTTGTTAACGACTGACGATACAGTTGTGAAAGACAATGCTAAAGAATCGCTTAATTTTCACATAAATCTCTACATTTATGCATTTATCTTTTTACTATTAACTATTTTTATAATTGGGATTCCATTACTGGTGATATTAGGGATCGTTAGCATTATCATGCCAGTGATTGCGATCGTTAGAGTCCTTGATAATCCGGATTTACCCTATCGTTACCCATTCATTTTTCGCTTGTTTTAATAAAATATTATCGTTTTCAAATTCTTGTACAAACTCTCATAAAGCGTTCGCTCTAAATTTTTAGAAGAGAAATATCAAATTAAAATAATATTAACTTTCCGTTTGTGGGGAATTAATGTCCGAGTGATAGGTTGAATTCTGCAAAACAACAAATGACTTAATGGGATTTGCCAGTCCCAAGCGTCGAGGGAGGAACATGGCTACTTTGTCATAGCGCAACACCGAACCTTCTTGGCATGGTCGATCAAACGCCGTATTTGCCATTAACACTCAGCCTGAGTGGTCAATGCTTGAACGCTGAAGGCTTACTAGATACAGGGATAAATTAATATTTATATAAAATTTGATGATTGCGAATTTATGAAGAGTACCGATCGCCTTCAAGCACTCTTAGCGAATTCACCTGTTGGGACCGTATTACCTGCGATCGCGCAAATTAACCTTCCTAACTGGTGGCTGGCTGGTGGTGCTGTGCGGAATACTGTTTGGAGACAGCTTTTTGGTGAAGACTGTCGGTTGGTTATTAAAGATTTTGATGTTGCCTTTTTTGATGCGAAGGGCGATCGCTCTCAAGAACTAGCTGCTAAAGCAATCCTGACGGAACAATTTCCCAATTACCTATTTGATATTAAAAACCAAGCTAGTTTTGCTCGCTGGCGTCCCGGTGACAAAACATATGACAGTACAGAAGATGGGATTAAAAATTGGTTGCACACTGCTACTGCAGTAGGAGTTCGCGTCAATACAGATGGGGAGTGGCAATTTTTCACACCTTATGGTTTGGATGACTTGTTTAATGGTACTATCCAACCAACAACAGCACACATTGACAATCCAGATGCAGAACGTAAAGCATCTGAGTTTTTGCAAAAATGTCCTTGCTTGCAAAAGGCATAAAAATCCACGAATTTCACATTTACCAAATAGATTCTATGGAATGGTACAACGAACCGCTCTCTTGGAAAGATGAAAATGGTACTGTTAGTGTTACCTCTGGAGCCAAAACAGATTTTTGGCGGGTAACCCATTATGGTTTTATTCGTGATAGCGGAAATTTTTATTATCAAGAGGTTACGGGAGATTTTTGTATTAGTGTAAAAATCACAGGACTTTACCAAGTTTTGTATGACCAAGCAGGAATTATGGTCAGGTTAAACGAAAAAACTTGGATTAAGACTGGTATTGAATTTGTAAATGGCGTCCAGCAAGTCAGTGCAGTTGTCACGAGAGATTATTCTGACTGGTCCGTTGTACCATTATTGCAAAATCCTCCTTCTTTATGGTTGCGTTTGTACAGAAGAAGGGGCACAGTTGAGGTGCAATACTCATTTGACGGTCAAAATTACACTATGCTCCGGTTGGCGTATTTGACTGAGGTAGAAACACTGCAAGTCGGTCTGATGTGCGCTTCACCGGAAAGGGAGGGATTTCAAGTCACATTTGAGGATTTTACGATAGAAACTCTATGACACTTGTGCTATTTTGAAATCTTCACTAGTGTTAGAAGTTACTCGTATCGTCAATAATTTCTCCAGATAAAGCTTGACCTCTGACTCTTTTTGTGGTACTCTTGTACTATAAAAATTGTTTGACAAAGCGAAAAATTACTGCGCTTTTAACTAAAAAAATAGCATCCTTCTTATATCAGCAGGAGAGAAACTAGGAATGAAACTGTCTAAGATAGATTTGAGCAACCTGGTGGCGATCGCTCACTCAGATGAGTACTTGCAATTGTTGATCGATCGAGGCGACGAGTTTGAATGCGTAGCCATTCCTGCACCGATACAAGCTTATGAAGGACTGCAGCAACTGAATGCGATCGTTGCTGACTCTCCTGCACTTCCTCCATCACCGGAATCAATAGAGATGTTAACTGTAAGTTCATCAATGGCTAGCGCCGTAGGATACGACCCACACGAACAGGTTTTGCAGGTCGAATTTTATAATGGAGCAGTCTATCAATATTCTGGAGTAGAGCCTGAGACTTGGGAAGATTTACACGAGGCTGATTCCATTGGCAGATTTTTCAACGAAAACATCCGGGGTAGATATTCATCCGAGCGTATAGATGATATATATTACACGGATGATTGTTGTTAAGTATAAACAAAATACAAAATTTTCGGATTTTCGGCGCTCCTTGAGTCGCTAACTGCTAATTGCTCTTCAGGCAACGCTATTAGCAATTAGCGATTTTCTTAGCATTCGATAACTCCACCAGTCCGAGTGCAACACCCACTTGATGGCAATTATCAATTGCTACCCTTTGCCTGAGGTTCCACAACCTCCAGTAATAACCATGGGTAATTGAACGCATACTGTAGTTCCTATTAATGCGTCAGATTGAATGGATAATTCTCCACCATGAGCATTGACGATACGTTTAGTAATAGCAAGTCCCAACCCAGTACCGCTAGGTTTCGTAGAAAAAAACGGCTGTGTTAGTTTTGAGAGCACATCTGGCGGAATAGGTTCACCATTATTGCATACATTAATGCAGAGGTTACCTCGATCCGAACTGTCTACTTGCCATTTAATCACATCTCCTGCTGAGACTGCTTCACAGGCATTGCGAACAATATTAATAAACACTTGTTTTAGCTTATCTCTGTCCCCCAAAATTTTGATTGTAGCTAACGCCGGAATAAATTCTATTTGCCGTGATAGAGCTTCTGGCATTTCACGAATTGACACAAGCAACTCGCGAACGAATTCATTCACATCTAATTCTTGAAGTTGAAGCACTTGAGGCTTGGCATAGAGCAAAATTTCACTGAGCAGATTTTCCAGACGACTCGCTTCGCCAAGCGCTAGCGATAATCGCTCTCGATCTGGTTCAGCCAAAATAGTTTTCTTAAAATACTTCAATCCCATAATCATTGTTGTTAGGGGATTGCGAATTTCATGCACGATTGTCGCCGCAAATTCACCAATTGCCACCAAGCGTTCCTGTTCTACAAGCTTGGCTTGTGCTGCTTGTAGTTGAGCAGTGCGTTTTTCTACTTCAACTTCCAACAGTTGATTAAATTGACACTGTTTTTGGTAAAGATGATAGTGGTCGATCGCAGTTGCTGCACGTTCTGCAAACAGTTCCACAACTTGGATTTCTTCTTGTGTGAATTCCCGTGGTTGTTGGTGAAAAGAGCAAACCGTACCGAATACTTGACCTTCAGTCGTTTGTAATGGTATTCCCAAGTAAGCTCTGTAACCTGATGCAGGTCTGCCGTACTCTGGATTTGCCACTGCATCCTTAACAGCTAACGAGCGACCATTTTGAATAACAGTGGCAATCAATCGACCGTGTAATGTATAGATACGAGGTGCATCTTCAGCCATTTCCAGGCTACTAGCTAGGATGGTTTCAAATCCCTCTTTGCAAAAAGTAACAACCGTCCAATCTACTCCAATGAGTTCGCTAACTCCGCAGGCAATATTATGCAAATAGCTGCCTAGTTCACCAGTGCGGTAGTTCAATGAGGACAGCCTTGCTATGATTTGCCGCTCGCGCTGCCAAGGTTGTTGCAACAACATATCTTCATCATCAGCTTTACTCGTGGATGCTTGTTGCATGGTTTAGTAAATTTGTGTTAAATAAAAAATTGTGAATTTTCCAGGTATTAACTCTGGATATTTCTATAAATTGAATGATATTCTACTATATCAATTCTAAGATCTTGCAATATCAATACGATCTTTTATATAAAGAAATGTAAATTGATTAAATAGTAAATCATTGATGACAAGTTAAGGCTGTAAGACAGTCATCAAGGGAATTTGTAGAAAAAGTATGAAAGAAAAACTCCTTGGAGCCTCGCTGTTTTTCCGGAAATGGTGTGACAATTAACTGAAGGCTTGATTTTCGTTATCGTTTAACAATACCTTGCATATTGATTTTCATCGAGATGCGAAATACGTAACTGAGTTTGTTACTTGCCTTTTTTGAGAAGCAATATGATAAATAAGAAAAACCGCGATCGAACATCTTTAAAGAAATTGATTTTCACTTAAAAAGTGTTCTTTGATGGCTCTTGCAGTCGCATACGGTCACGCATTGCATTAAATTATTTATGCCTCTACCACTCTGTTATTTCTTGAAAGATTTCTGATAGCTCTTGAGTCAATTTCTCTTAAGAGACTGTCCGACATTTGAGAGAATATGGACAATTAGCAATACTGCAAGGGCTGAGAATTTTTGTACGTTGAACAAACCCAACAAATACCTGTAAATGTTGGGTTTCGTTCCTCAAACGCCACATCGCTCAACGGGGGGCTTAGGGGTCCCCACGAAGTGAGGTTGGGGGGAAACCCTCAGCAATTGCTCCTCTTGGGCTTTGCCCAAGACCGCACTGCCACTAAGACTTTTGTTGGTTGCTGTCCTCTATCTAAGCTTTGCAATGACTGTGTTTGGTAATTTAAGATTTTGTGAGAATTAGTATCTTAATCGTAAAAAACAGGCGATCGCTCCAATATCGAAAGTTTAGATTTTGCTGAGAAATTTATGAGAAGCTTCTAGACAAACTTTCAGCTTTCTAAGTCTCAATCCTTACTCAATCATAATTTTTCACCCAATTCTTCAAGCAATAATTAGTTTAAAGTTTAAGGCAACAGTCCAATACTATAGCAATCCTAAATCATTTGTAAAAATTTGAATAGCTAATAGCTAATGGCTAATGGCTAATAGCTATTAGCCATTAGCCATTAGCGCTCTTTACTCTTATTCTTATATTTTATTTAGGACTGCTATAATCAATATCTTGAGGTATTTTAATTATGAAATTAGGATATGTATTCACACTAATTCTACTTACCACAGTTACGGTTAGCTGTACAACAGAAATTTCCAAGAATGATGTAACCCAAAGTTCTGCTCCAGCAAATGAAGCAGTCCCGGTAGCATCAACTCAGACAAAGTCTACAAATACAACCAACATAATTTCCGGTACATTTGTTTCCGGAGAACATACAACACAAGGCACAGCTCGTATTACCAATAAAAACGGTAAGTCAGTACTGAATCTCGAGCAGTCATTTAAAACTTCAGAAATGGGTCCTGATTTAGTAGTCATTTTACATCGTTCAGAAAATGTAATAGGTTCAACTAAGCCGCCATCCTATCCCCTAAAAAAGGGAGATTACATTGTTCTTGCTCCTCTCAAAAAATTTAGCGGTGCTCAAACTTATACGATTCCTAATAACATTAAGTTAGCTAACTACAAATCTGTTGTTATTTGGTGTCGCAAATTCAATGCTACTTTTGGTGCTGCTACTTTAAAAAGTTAAATATTCACCCTATTTTAAACAAAAAAGTCAACAGATACTTGGATGAAATACAGTCTAGGTAAAACTTCTTTGCTCCAAAATTTGTTAATTCAAAATGCAAAGTGTTATAACCAAAAACTCAACGATCGCAAGGAAAAAATTTATGAAGCTACAAGGTAAAGTTGCTTTAGTCACTGGTAGCAGTCAAGGTATCGGACAGGGAGTTGTTCTGCGTCTTGCTCAAGAAGGAGCTGATGTTGTCATCAATTACCGCTCTCACCCAGAAGGAGCAGAAGAAACCTTAGCCAAGGTAGAGGCTATTGGCGGTAGGTGTCATATGGCTCAGTGTCCTAAATCTCATGGTTACACGCTGCAAGCAGATTTGGGAAGTGTATCGGAAGTCCGCCAACTTATAGCGGAAAGTATTCAACATTTTGGCAAACTAGATGTTCTGGTTAACAATGCTGGGATTGAAAAACACGCACCATTTTGGAACGTGACAGAAGCAGACTATGACGCTGTTATGAATGTCAATTTAAAGGGCGTGTTCTTTGCCACTCAAGCCTTTGTTCAACATTTGATTGAAACAAAACGAACTGGAAAAATCATCAATATCAGTTCCGTGCATGAGGAATTGCCATTTCCCAATTTCACTGCTTACTGCGCCAGCAAAGGAGGGGTGAAGATGTTGACTCGTAACTTAGCAGTTGAATTAGGTTCTTTGGGGATTACAATTAACAACGTCGCACCAGGGGCGATAGAAACTCCCATTAACACCAAACTATTGAACGACCCAAAAAAATTGAGTGCTTTGTTGCAGAACATTCCTCTGGGTCGTCTCGGAAAACCGCAAGATGTCGCTTCCCTAGTGGCGTTCTTAGCTTCCTCTGATGCTGACTACATTACAGGTAGTACCTTTTTTGTAGATGGTGGACTGCTTTGGAACTATCAGGAGCAATAAATACCTTACTATCTCAAGAAGTTCAAAATTGCATCAATCACAGAAGAGGAATTATGACAAACACCCCTCTATTTATTCCCGTCATTTTAGGTACTTCCCGTCAAGGTCGCCAAAGCGAATATGTAGCCAAATTTATTGTCGAGCAGATTGCGGTACGAAATGATATAAAGACGCAGCTGATTGATATTCGTAACATTCCAATTACTACCAATGACGCAGGTGAGTCTGTTAAGGACCCTCAGTTTTCCAGTACTGTTGATCGGGCGGATGGATTAATTATCGTTGTGCCAGAATATAACCACGGTTATCCGGGTTTGCTCAAGCACGTACTAGATACTTGCCTTAAGGAATACATCCATAAAGCCGTTGGCTTGTGCGGCGTTTCAGCCGGACCTTTTGGCGGTACGCGAGTCATCCAAAACCTTTTACCTGTGATGCGTGAGTTGGGTCTGATGACGATTTTCTACGATCTTAACTTTAGCAACGTCCACAATTTGTTTGATGAATCCGGTCATTTAATTGACAAAAAAACTTATACTCGCCGTTTGGAAAGCTTTATGAATGAGTTGGTTTGGATGTCAACGGTATTCAGGTATGGGCGACAAGAAATCAATCTTACTTCCCCGTAGGTTATAAAATAAAACACACAAATTCGGCGATTGTTTACACCATTTCTCACAAACTTACTATGACAGTCGCCATACATCTACAACCAGGTGAAAGTTGTTCAAACAACTAACAACTTCTTGACAAAGTTAGGTTTTTTCACACCCATCTACTTACTAGCGATTCAACTAACAGTGAGTGACAGCTAAATTATGAAGAAACGGTATTTTTTACAAGGTAGTGCAGCGGTAGTTGGCACTGTATGGTTATCTCACTATTTATCAGAAAAACCCAAAACTATGGCAATTGAAAAGAATCAGTTTGAAATCACCAAAACCGACCAGGAATGGCGCAAGATTTTAACTTCAGAACAATTTCGCATACTGCGACAGCATGGAACAGAATTCCCCGGTACTAGCTCACTAAATAAGCAATATGCTAAAGGGACTTATGTATGTGCTGCTTGCAACCTAGCCTTATTTACGTCTGAAACCAAATATGACAGTGGTACGGGTTGGCCTAGTTTTTACGCACCTATTGAGAATGCAATTGGTACATCCACAGACAAATCTCTTTTGATAACCAGAGTTGAAGTGCATTGTCGTCGTTGTGGCGGACATCTAGGTCATGTGTTTGATGATGGTCCTGCACCTACTGGGAAACGTTACTGTATGAATGGGGTTGCACTCAAGTTTGTTAGAGTTTGAAGTTATCGCTCGTTAGTTAATGACTGGATGAGTGCGATCGCAATTAGATAAATTTTTCCTGAGTCTATGCTGTATTTTGCTCGAACACTTTCACTATCAATTTTTCATCAAAGCCTTAGTTCTACTTAAGGTGTAGATGAGAGAGTACAGATAGCAAATAATTTCACTCAATCAGAGCGTGTTTATTTTAGGAGAGGACTGATTATGGCAACTCCAACCCAAGAAGAACTCAGATTGGAAGCAGCTCGGAATAATCAAGTAAAATGGCGTAAGTGGGGACCTTATTTAAGCGATCGCCAATGGGGAACGGTGCGAGAAGACTACAGCCCCAACGGTACTGCTTGGGATTACTTTACTCACGACCAAGCCCGTTCTCGTGCTTATCGCTGGGGTGAAGATGGCATAGCGGGAATTTCTGACGAACAACAACAGCTTTGTTTTGCGATCGCTCTTTGGAATGGTGAAGACCAAATTCTTAAAGAAAGATTCTTTGGTCTGACTGGAAGTGAAGGAAATCATGGGGAAGATGTTAAGGAATATTACTTTTATCTTGACAATACTCCCACCCATTCTTACATGAAAATGCTTTATAAATATCCACAAAAAGCATTTCCTTACTCTCAACTCGTTGCAGAAAACCAACGCCGCAGCCGCCAAGAACCGGAATTTGAACTTCTAGATACAGGGCTATTCAATGAAAACCGCTACTTTGATGTATTCGTTGAATATGCCAAAAATTCTGCTGAAGATATTCTGATTCAAATTCAAGTTGTAAATCGGGGACCAGAAGCAAAGACACTGCATTTATTACCTACTCTTTGGTTTAGAAATACTTGGTCTTGGGATGGAGACGCTACTAAACCGATACTCCAAAAAAATCAAGTTGGTCATGCCCAAAATACTATAGAAGCTTTTCATCCATCTTTAGGAAAAAAATGGATGTATTTTGAAGGTGAAACTGAACTGTTATTTACCGAAAACGAAACAAATACTGAAAAGCTGTTTGGTTTTCCCAATGCTTCTCCTTGTGTTAAAGATGGTATTAATGAATACATAATCCATGGTAAACAAGAAGCCATCAATCCAAAACAAAGAGGAACAAAAGCTGCAATTCACTATACAGTTAGTATTAATCCCGGTGAAACAAAAACTATAAAATTGCGATTGAGCGATCTACCCGATTTAGCTGAAGCTTTTAGCGAAGAGTTCCAGACAATCTTTGCTATTCGCAAACAAGAAGCAGATGAATTTTATCAAAAGCTAACTCCTTTCTCGCTGAGCGAAGATATGCGAAATGTTCAGCGACAAGCTTTTGCCGGAATGTTGTGGACTAAACAATTTTATTACTATGATGTAGAAAAATGGTTAAAAGGTGATTTAGCTACTCCACCAAAAGAACGTAAATATGGTAGAAATCGTGAATGGTTTCACCTCAACAATCAAGACATTCTTTCTATGCCTGATAAGTGGGAATATCCTTGGTTTGCTGCTTGGGATTTGGCATTCCACTGTATTCCTTTGGCAACAATTGACCCTGATTTTGCTAAGAATCAATTAGATATTTTAACGCGGGAATGGTATATGCATCCTAACGGACAAATTCCCGCTTATGAATGGCAATTCAGCGATGTGAATCCTCCCGTTCATGCATGGGCAACTTGGCGCGTCTACAAAATTGAACAAAAGATATATGGACGCAGCGACCGACAGTTTCTAGAACGGGTATTTCAGAAGTTGTTGCTCAATTTCACCTGGTGGGTGAATCGTAAAGATGCTGAAGGTAACAACGTTTTTCAAGGCGGATTTCTAGGATTGGATAATATTGGCGTCTTTGACCGCAGTGCGACTTTACCAACAGGCGGTCATATCAATCAATCAGATGGCACAAGTTGGATGGGAATGTATTGCTTGAATATGCTAGCAATAGCCCTAGAACTAGCAAAAGCGAACCCTGTTTATGAAGACATTGCCACTAAATTCTTTGAGCATTTTCTTTACATTGCCGATGCTATGACTCATATTGGCGAAGACAAAACCAGTTTGTGGAATGAAGAAGATGCCTTTTTCTATGATGTATTGCATTTGCCAGAACGAGAAATTACGCTAAAAGTCCGGTCTATGGTAGGACTCATTCCTTTATTTGTTATTGAAACCATTGAGCCAGAAACATTAAGAGCACTTCCTGCTTTTAAACAGAGATTGGAATGGTTTATAGAAAATCGTCCCGATTTACGAAGCAATGTAGCTTGTATGGAAACACAAGGAATAGGTGCTAGGAGATTATTGGCGATTGTTTCCAAAGATAAGCTGCAAAAAATTCTACAGACAATGTTGAATGAAAGCGAATTTTTTAGCCCATATGGTATCCGAGCAGTTTCTAAATTTCATGCAGAACATCCTTATATTTTTGATGTGAACGGCTCTCAATTTCGAGTCGATTACGAACCGGCTGAATCCAGTACTGGTTTGTTTGGTGGGAACTCTAACTGGCGCGGTCCCATTTGGTTTCCTGTGAATTTTCTCCTTGTTGAATCTCTACAAAAGTTTCATTACTACTTAGGAGACGATTTCAAAGTAGAATGTCCAACGGGTTCCGGACAACTGATGAATCTTTGGGAAGTGGCTTCTGAATTATCACAACGGCTCATGCAAATTTTCTTAAGAAATGCTTCCGAGCGACGCCCTGTTTATGGTGGAACCGAAAAGTTTCAAACCGATCCTTATTGGCGAGATTTAATTTTGTTCTACGAATACTTCCACGGTGATAATGGAGCGGGAATTGGTGCAAGCCATCAAACCGGA
This sequence comes from Tolypothrix bouteillei VB521301, assembly GCF_000760695.4. Taxonomy (GTDB): domain Bacteria; phylum Cyanobacteriota; class Cyanobacteriia; order Cyanobacteriales; family Nostocaceae; genus Scytonema; species Scytonema bouteillei_A. The sequence goes on from NZ_JHEG04000001.1 coordinate 1,542,353, forward strand.
TGGACGGGTTTAGTTGCTAAACTGATTCAGCAATTTGGTGAGTATGAAGCACAGCATCATAAACAAGAAATTGAGCAAGAGAAACAGGCGATCGCCGTATAAAAATCATCTTTGAGTTTTGAAATTTAGGTTCCAATCATAGCCTGCTGAGCGACTCCTTTATTTGTTATTTGTGTAGCCCCAGAATTCTATTCTGAGGGCAATTTGCACTCTTAGGGATGCTCCCCCCCAACCCTCAACCTGTTTCATCTTAAAGTAGATGTTTGCTGTTTAGATTTCCCTGTAGCGTGTTTTCAAACGACTCGTTTAGGTTCCTAATTTTCCAGAGCCCCTTGCAAAACGTTGATACATCACTAAAAACTTTTCACACGCCCTCTTAGAAATTTTCAAGCTATTCTTATTAGAAATTCATTTAATGTCTTATAAATTTATATATATTTTTAAATGGAAAAATTGTTCATTTCTGCCTCACCTAGAGAATTCTATTCACACAAAATTTCTCGGCACTTTTTTTAAAATAGATTTAGAGACTTAAAAAAACAGTAAAATTAAAACATAAAGTCCAACTAAAACAGTGAAACATATCAGAACAATTTGGAGCAATATAGACCCTTTCTCCTTACAGTTACGCCTGACAATTGGCATGGCTGCATTTTCTACTTTAGTCCTGGGTAGTGTCTCTATATGGACGAGTTGGAAAATGCAGCAAATATTAATTAACAGTCACAAACAAAACATAGAACAAATAGCCCATAGTGTACCACGGGATGTGCAACTTTATAGTGAAATGATGCAACCAGAAAGTGGTTTGCAAAAAGCTATTAAAAACCTAGAAAACACCAATACATTATTATGGATAAAAAGCCCCAGTCGGAGAATATTGGCACAATCGACTAATTTAAATTTGTTACCTCAGTCTACGGTAGCTCAGTTAATATCTTTAACTCAGATGCCTCTTAAAGCACAAATTTACAAAATTGACAAAAGCTACTTTATTTTATCTGAAAATTCTATCCAAGTCGAAGGTAAAGTCCTTGGTAATTTATTTGTAGTTAAGAATATTACTCGCGAACAATCAACATTTGTAGTCATGGTACGAAGCTTAGGCATTATTAGTGTTTTAGCAATTATTATCCTCACAACTGCGATCGCATTTTATATCAAGCATTCTCTGCAACCTCTACGCCAGCTTAATCAAATGACTGCTGTGATTTCCCTAGAGGAGTTAGGACAAGCACAGCTATACCTTAATAATGCACCCAGTGAAGTCAAAGAATTAGCCCAAACCTTAACAATGTTGTTATCGCGTCTGTCCCAATCATGGAAACAAGAGCGAGAATTTGTGAGTAATGTTTCTCACGAGTTGCGGACACCTTTAACCATTGTACATGGTTATTTGCAAAGCGTCTTGCGACGGCAAAACAACTTAACTCAAATCCAACAAGAAGCTTTAGAAACTGCTGCATCAGAAGCTGAACGTACCATCCGCTTGCTACAAGATTTACTAGATTTAGCACGTGCAGACAGTGGTTATTTACACTTTCAAATGAAGTCTTACGTATTAAATGACTTAATCGAAGAAATTGTGATAATGGCAAAAAAGTATAGCGATCGCATCATTACTATCGAAGCAGCGCCTCACACAATTGAAGTCAAAATAGATTACAGTCGGCTTAAACAAGTATTACTAAATTTGATTGACAATGCTATTAAGTATTCTGAGTCCGGTACACCTATCACTTTTAAATTATATCAATTTCAAGATAAAGCAATTATTCAAGTTTGCGACGAGGGTTATGGTATTCCCCTGCAACACCAAGCACGTATTTTCGAGAGATTTTACCGTGTAGATGAATCTCGCAGTCATACAACTGGGGGTAGTGGTTTGGGTTTATCAATTGTCAAGACACTTGTAGAGGGAATGGGGGGTAGTGTCAGCGTGCAATCAAAGTTAGGAGAAGGAAGCACTTTTACGATCTGTTTACCTTTATAAATACTGAACCTAAAATAATCAGCCATTAGGATTGGCTTCTGTCTATATCTAAAGGTTGGATTGGTAACACTCCATTGTGAAGAGTGACACAAGAAAAAGTATTTTTATTTATGCACGACATAGGGGAGAAAAGCACGGCGAACTTCCGAAGCACCTCGCAGGCTTGGCTCGATCGTTGCTGTAAACCATGATGGATCTCCCTTAAGGAAGTGAGCGTGGAGATCGACGAATTGTCCGTAGCGGTTGGCAATTTCTTGAATGACAGCATTCATGCGCTGGAGGTTCTTGCGGGCGATGGCTGCATCAATCCCTAAAAAGTTGCGTCGGTCATCTCCCAACGTAGGATCGTATACACTCCCTAGTAGAACGGGACGGATGGGTAACTGCTTGACGAAAGTGTCGAGAGCATTAGCAAAGACTTCAATTTCAGCACCTGTGTCCTGAATTAATCCACCCAGTAAATCATTACCACCGATGGTAAGTAATGCGATCGCCTTTCCATCAACCTGCAATCCCTGCGCTTGATATGGCAGTCCATCAACCGTTGCACCATCTCGGGCGCGATGTTCGAGGTGAGCCAGTCCGCGTGATGTGAGGTCTTTGCCTTGAAATTCGGGAAACAGCCGATCGTTATTTTTGACAAGGAGTTGTCCTGGATGAATGCCGAACTCGTTGTATCGTCCGCAGTCTAAAATTGAATCACCAAAGGTATATAAAGTTACCATTGCTTGCTCCTGCCGATTGCAGCCTAAGAGCGTCAGGACACCTCCCCCTCCAATCCCTTGAATAATTTGTCGTCGGGTAGGTCGAAAAGCCATTACACTCTCCTCTTTGTTCGATGCTAACATGAGGAGCAGTAAAGATACCGAACAAAAGGTAGATTTAGCTAAGGCTCTCTTATTAAGTTTTAAACCAAACTTTCAATGATGCGATCGCCAACACGCAAAGCATTGGCAATAATCGTCAGCGTAGGATTAACAGCCGCACTAGAACGAAAGAAACTTCCATCCACCACGAATAAATTATCAACATCATGAGTGCGACAATTCACATCAAGAACTGAAGTTCTGGGGTCTTCTCCAAAGCGACAAGTACCGCACTGATGGGCGACACCTTGCAACGGCAGTTTTTTCCGGAAATAGAAGGAACAGGGAATAATCCGTTCGCCACAACCAATCATTTTTAGGACTTTCGTCCAGCGATGGACGAGACGGTTGTAAGCTTCAGTGTTATTCTCGGTGTAATTCAATTGGATAGAATCACCTCGAAGCGTGACGCGGTTGTTGAGATCGGGCAAATCTTCTGATGTGAGCCACCAGTCTACAGAGTGATTTGCGATCGCCTCAAAAGTATGTTTTTCCTGAAAAGAGGCTCCCAATACTGATGGAGACTCTTGGGCGATCGTATCTGCATTGACTTTCCCCAGTAACTGTACGTGTCCCATAGGGTAATCGAAATCCTCATCACCCCAGTAAAAATCATTAATTGCTAAAGTTTTTTGAAATACTGTGGGATTGGATTTCGAACTGACTCCAATCATAGCTCCGTTTTGATGCTTCATTAAATTACGTCCTACGAGATCGGAACTGTTTGCCAATCCATTGGGATGGCGATCGCTAGCAGAACGCAATAACAAAGCTGCTGAATTAATCGCTCCACAAGAAACCACAACGATATTGCTAAAAAAGAAACAAACTTCTCCATTGATTTCGACTTCCACAGAAGTCACCTCTCGTCCGGATGGACTTGTGTGTAGTCTTTTTACCTTGGCTTCCGTTATCAGCGTGACGTTATCGTACTTCTCTACGGGGCGTATGCAGGTTATATCTGAATCTGCTTTAGCATCGACTAAACAAGGAAACCCATCACAGGTATTGCAACGAATGCAAGCACTCAAACGACGGTTAACTTCATTGAACTTAATCGCTAATGGCAAATAAAATGGATGGTAACCTTCTCCTTGCAAAGAATCGTGAATTTCTTGAATACGCGGTTCGTGACGAATAGCCGGATAGGGATAATCCTCACTAGCAGATGGTTCGGTCGGGTCTAAACCACGCTTACCGTGAACTTCGTAAAGTTTTTCTGCCTCAGTGTAATAAGGTTCTAAATCACGGTACTTTAAAGGCCATTCTGGAGAAATACCGCCTTTATGAATCACCTGTTCAAAATCTTGTTCGCGCCAACGGAAGAGAGCACCACCATACAGTTTGGTGTTACCACCCACAAAATATGCAGTACCGGGGTGGATCTCGCGTCCTTTCTGGTCGTACCAAGCTTCGTTGGTATGATAGCGGTCTTTCTGAAACACCTCAACCGTATCCCAGTTTGCTTTCTCACGAGGAAGAAAAGAACCCCGTTCCAAAATCAGAATTTTTTTGCCTGTAGGAGCAAGACGATAAGCCAGTGTACCACCACCTGCACCAGTACCAATGATAATCAAATCATAATGTGAAGAAGTCATTTGTTTTCTCCAAGTGTAAAGTGAGAGGTACAGGCTCTACATATCATTATTAGAAGCGGTAAGAGTATAATCGGATGCTGCTTGGGTGCGACGGCGGCTCATTTTCTGTTCGTAAGCTTCGTAAGCAATGCACATCCAAATTAAAGTCATAAATAGGATGTTTTTGTTAAAGCTTTCTGCTGCGTTGGGAAACAAACTGCCAGCAGGTATAATACCAAATGCCAGAATGATGCTAAATGTCATCAGAATCAGTAGTAACCCCGTCCACCGTACCCAGTAGTTGAGAGCAAACAATGCACCCAGTACAATTTCTGCTAGAGGTAGTAACCAGGCGTAGGGAATAGCAATTAGTCCAGGTAGCGGTCCTATACCTTCCCAACCTGGTGGAATTCCAGGACCAATCATTTGAAGTTTTTGAGTTAGGACGGTTTGGTAGAACCCGTTAGGAATACTGAAGTTGAGATAGTTAGCAATACCAGAGAGAAAAAAGAAAACGCCCATTGTGACGCGATTAACAGTCACAGCAGTTCGGAGGTTGAGTAAGTATTTCATAAGTACGCTCCTAAAGATAAAACCAATTTGAAAAAAGAATGTGACAGATAGTTAGGTGAAATGAAATCCTGCAAGGCTTTTGCAATTCAAAATCTCAAATCCACCCACGATAAATATGGGGAAAAACTTTAACGAGACGGGGGAGGGGGTGCAAGTCTATTAAGTAACGTCGGGACGCCCGTCCAACTTAGAGTTTGCTGAAATTGAAGCGGTTGAGCAGCTCGCCAAACTAGAGGAGTTGCCAAAATCATTCCTGCTGCTACAGTTGCAACCCCAAACAGCCAAGGTGTTTGTCCTAACTGCATATGGGAAAAAGGGCGATGGCGGTGGAATAATTTATCGGTCAGCCATTCTGTTGTGACTTTAAAGTTACGAGCAGGGGTTGGTAGCAGTTCTAAGTATGTTGCTTCTCGAAGCAGATGACCGGGCTGACCTTTGATTTGGACTTTATTAAATAAGTTAGCAACACCTTCGTTGAGCCCCAGTTTCATCAACGTACCGCGCATTTGGATTTGTACGGGAATGGTGGGTTTGTTTTGCCAAAAATACTGAAGATTGCGAGCGATCGCAATTCCTTGCTGATAAGCCACTTGTGCTGTTGGTGGTTGGGGATTGTCGCTATCTGTTGCACAGTCTCCCGCCACAAAAACTTCTGGAAAATCAGGGAGTTGCAATGTCGGCGTCACCACAAGACGCCCTCGTTTGTCTCGCCTTTCTTCTGAAATTGGGAGTTCCTTCAACAGAGGGCTCGGAGCCGTACCCGCAGTCCAAGCGATTGTTCCAGCTTGTAAAACCCGTGTTCGATCTTGTTGGCTGTACTCTACACCATCGGCTTGAATTTTCGTGACAGCCGCATCAAACACAAAATCTACAGGAATTACCCGACGTTTGAGCGCCCTTTGTGCTATACAACGCAAATCGCTGTTGACGTCTCCTTTAAGGATTTCACGACTGCGGTTAACTAAGACAACCCGAATTTCACTAGCATCACCGCCGAGCTCGTCGTACCAAATAGGCAACAAATCTGCTAATGTGCATGCCAGTTCTATACCTGCAGGTCCTGCTCCAATAATGGCAACAGTCAGCAGTAAACGCCGACGTTCTGGGTCTTGAGTTTGAACTGCCAAATGCAAGCAGTGTCGTAAGTGTTTTCGCAAAGCGATCGCTTCTGCACCATTTGTAAATGGCATTGCATACTCTGCTGCACCAGGAGTATTAAAATAAGTGGTTTTGCCACCCAGTGCTAGAACTAAGTTACTGTAGTCAAACACTTTTCCAGAAGCTACACTCACTTTGCGTTCGTGCAGATGAACCGATTTCACCGTGTCTTGCATAAAGGTGACACGGCTTCCTGCTAGAAGCTCTTTATAACGTGGATAAACCTGTTCGCTATGGAGTTCTCCGCTCAGAAGTTCATACAACAACGGTTTAAAACTGAAGCGATCGCGTTGTTCAATAAGAATAATAGGATGCGAATAATTTTGATGGCTTAAGTGTAGAGCTGTGAACAGTCCAGCAAAGCCACCACCTAAGATGACTGTGGGATGAGATGCTTGCTGCATAAGACTTATATAAGCTAATGGCTGATGGCTGATGGCTGATGGCTGATGGCTGATAGCTAATGGCTGATAGCTGATGGCTGATAGCTGATGGCTGATGGCTGATGACCAATCGCTAATTTCCCATTAGACTTCTCCAGAAATTAGATTTTCACCCAGACAAGGAAAGAAAGCGTTCAGCGTCTTTTTCTGATATGTCTATTAGCTATTAGCCATTAGCCATTAGCCATTAGCTATTAGCAAATCGTGAATGATTCTTCCCAATTGCGTAACTTATGTTATTTAGTTGCCTTGAGTTATTTCACTTCGTTAGGTTCAAACTTAGCGACTTTACCTTTTTTAACAGCGACGATAACGTCATAGGTTGAACAGTAAGAAAAAGTGGTATCGTTAGCTTTGTTATAAAGGTTAACAACGTGACCTGCTCCACCAGGCTGAATACCGATTGGCTCCAAATCTCCAAAAAAGAAACGACGCAGTTGATCGCCACTCCCAATCTGACCCTTATTTTTAGTTAGTAACGCTACTTTCTGCTGTACGGATAATTCTTGGGCTGATGCTTGAACTAATAAAGGATTTATCGCTTTTAATGGTGCTTCCCATACTGTAAAAAAACCAGTTAAGGCAACTGTAGCTACTAAAGGGGCAAATTTCATTTCTGTCTCCTGTTATCCCGGACATCTAAAGCTTCTCAGTAGCTACTGAAGTTCATCTGAACCTAAGCCATGATTTTCATGAATTTCTTCTTTAAGCTTATTTAGGATATTCTCAGCGTTTTCTCATTAAAATACTGAGGCATGAAGCCCCGTTACTTTAGTACGGGGTGCTGACATAAGTAAACTCAGAGCTTGCACCTCTGAGTACAAACCCAGCTCATATAAAAATATCCGCGATAAGGATACCTAATTTTTGCTGGCTTCTATCAATAAATCAAGGGTTTTCATTCAGTACTGTGTAATAAATTTACATCAAATTTTCTTGGTAAAAGCTGTGAGTAGAGTCATAACTTGGCTTATTCTTGAAGAATACCGCCTCTTCTAGAGGTGCGTGTGTCAAACTTGCATTTAGTGTTCTCTCAGCAAAAACTTATTCCAAACAGAATGATGAAGAGCTAATATAAGAATTCTAAAGCAAGGATTAAATTGACAAAGAAAGGCAGAGGGCAAGAGGCAGAAGGCAGAAGGCAGATCTTTTGAAGCCTCTCACCTTGTAGGAGAGAGGTTTTGGGTGAGGTCTGTTTTGACTTCATCGAACTTACCCGAAGCACCAAACAAAAGTCCTATATAAGGATCTATATTTTTATTGCGGTGATGTTATCATGACTAAACTAAAAAGACCGCATCGCTTAATTCCCAGAATTTCAGGACAAATATATCTCTGGCTGGCAATCCTAATTTTTGGAGCGTCTAGTGCAGTCACTCGCAAACTCACAGAAATTGGAGCAAAACATATTATAGATGGTCGCAATCCAATTTCCTTGTGTAATGTTTTATTCGTGGGCAACCTTTGTGCCTTAATAGTGCTGATTCTCATCTATGGGAGACAGTGGAACAAAGCTACTTTGAAACAATTATCACGGAAGGATTGGATCGGTTTAACAGCTGTCGCTATTTTATCAGGAGCGCTTGCCCCTGGGTTAATTTTCCAAGCACTGGCACTGACAGGGGTTAATAATGTCATCTTGGTTGGACGAGTGGAACCACCTTTAACTCTAGCTTTATCAATTTGGTTGCTTAAAGAACGGGTAAACTTTTGGGAGATTGCAGGGGCGATCGCAGGGTTTGTTGGTGTTGCGCTCACGATTGTCCTTCAGTCTCCTGGGGAATCAATGATGAATATGGGAGGTTTGCAAGTGGGTGTAGGCGAACTTCTGGTAGCCTTTGGTTCTGCAGCTGTAAGCGTTTCCACAATTATCGGTAAAAAATACCTCGATCGAATTCCTTTAGGAATCTACAGTATCTTTCGTACTGCTTTAGGAACTGTAATATTTTTCTTTCTTGCTTTGGGGCTTTACGGTCACAATCATTTTGCTGATGTACTCTCACCTTTCCTGTGGAAGTGGATGTTCCTTTATGGTGCGTTAATTGTTGTGGTTGGCCAATCATTTTGGATTAAAGGGCTGAGGAGTTCAACAGTGTCTATGGCTTCTTTAATCAGTTCCTTTACCCCTATTGCAGGAATTGTAGCAGCTTATTTCATCTTAGATGAAGCTCCTACTCTAGCTCAATATATCGGCGGTAGCGTTATTTTAATTGGCATTTTTTTAAGTCATCTTGGTATCCGTTATCAAGCGTCTCGCAGAAGTATGTTTTCCAAGGTAATTTCTACTCAAGCAGAACAAAAAGTAGAATCTGGTATGGGATTTAAGGGAATTTGACAAAAATTTATTGTAATTCTAAAATTATAATGACAATTCTCAGAAATTTGCCTCAGATTCTCAGGCAAAGTTTAAATTTCTTTCAGGAAAAACTCATCGTTTTTTTTAAGAGAGATATTAGATTGTAATTATAGGCAAAAAACAAATTTATCTCATACAGATTCAAAAAAAGCTCGCGACATATACCTCACCTGCTCTCTCTGCCTGCTCTCCCCCTTACTAAGGCTATGCATTAGTCAAATCTTTCTTTACAATCTTGAAACCCTTGGATAAAATCCATTCTGGACACTGAAATTTTCAGTAAGCTTGACAAAATGGCACTTATTCGTCTCGCAAAAATCTCATTTTCATTGAAAATGAATAACGAACGAATAAGGGTTAGAAAAAATGTGAGTAATTACTCTCGTAAATGTTAAGAAAGATTTGGGTAATAGATAGCTTACTGAGGTGAGGCTTGGGGAGAGGTCTTATTCATAGAGCGTATTCTTTTTTAAAATTGATATTAGCTTGACTTATGAAATTCAGATTAAAATATAGAGAGATAAGTTACTCCCATGATTTTTTTAGACAAATTAAAGCGAAAATTACCCAGAGTTATTGGTGAGAGGATCGATCCTTCATCGCTACAATTTCGCCTAACTGTTGAAATCATTGTTATCTTTACAGTGGGATTTAGCAGTTTTACAATGTGGATGGGTTGGGAAATCAAACAGTTTCTCATAATGAACGATCGACAATATAGTGTTTGTTATGATAATCAGAGGCTGTTGATTGCGATTCAAAATGTGGGAACTGTAAGCGTTCTGATATTTATTACGACCGCAATTCTCACGTTTATATTCATCAGGCGATCGCTCTTCCCGTTACGACAAATGAATCAGTGGGTAATAACTTACGGTGCAGAACTGAAACAATATCCATCTCAGTTACGTAGGACACCTAGCGAAGTGAAAGCACTCGCTCAAACTTGGAATGAATTGTTAGCAAGACTTTCAGAAGTGAAAGAACAACAGCAACAATTTACCAACGACTTAGCGCACGAGTTACGGACTCCTCTAAGCATGGTTTATGCATATTTACAAAGAACTTTGCAACGCAGTCAAAATCTGACAGAATCGCAGAAAGAATCTTTGGCGATGGCTGTTTCGGATGCAGAACGAATGACTTATATCTTACAAGATTTACTTGAATTAGCACGAGCAGGTAGCAATGCAATGCCCTTGCAAGCGAAACCACTGATCTTAAATGATGCGATCGCAGATATAGTGCAAATGGCAGAAAAGTTTGACCATCGGGCAATCCAGCTAAAACTTGCCTCGTTTCCGATTAAAGTAAAAGCAGAACGGGATCGGCTCATGCAGGTGTTATACCATTTGATTGATAATGCGTTTCAATATTCGGATGTGGGAGAGACAGTGACAGTGCAACTGGGTTGGGTAAATGGTTGGGCAGTGATTCAAGTGAGCGACAAGGGCTGTGGTATTCCCTTGTCCGAACAAGCCCGTATTTTTGAACCCTTTTACCGAGTCGATCCATCCCGTACCCGTTCGACTGGAGGAACGGGCTTGGGTCTACCGATAGTAAAACGCCTTGTGGAGAGTATGGGGGGTAATGTTGGTATTTGCTCGGAACCCGGTCATGGTAGCACCTTTATTTTAAAATTACCTGCATTGGGAGAAAAAATATGACAGCACATATCCTCCTGGTAGAAGATGAAGTTAAACTGGCACGATTTGTCGAATTGGAACTTAACAGCGAAGGATACAAAGTCAGTGTCGCCCATGATGGTATTACTGGTTTGACCTTAGCGCGGGAATCTTCACCAGATTTAGCAATTTTAGATTGGATGTTACCTGGGTTATCGGGCTTGGAACTTTGTCGGCGTTTGCGTGCGACTGGAAACAAAGTACCAGTGATTTTGCTGACAGCAAAAGATGAAGTCAGCGATCGCGTCGCCGGTTTAGATGCGGGTGCTGATGATTATGTAGTCAAACCTTTCAGTATTGAGGAATTGTTAGCCAGAATTCGCGCCCATTTGCGTCGCACTCAAGAAACAGAAGAAGAGTGGTTGCAGTTTGAAGACTTAAAGCTCAATCGCACCACACGTGAAGTTTTTCGAGGCAATCGAGCCATTGAGCTAACAGCAAAAGAGTTTGATTTATTGGAGTATCTCCTCAGCCATCCCCGTCAAGTATTTACCAGAGACCTCATTCTAGAGAAAGTTTGGGGCTATGATTTCATGGGAGATTCCAATATTATTGAAGTTTATGTCCGCTACCTGCGTCTTAAGCTTGAAGAAAATAATGAAAAGCGTTTGATTCATACCGTGCGTGGGGTGGGATATGCCTTACGAGAGTAGTAGGACAAATTTAACAGCAGTTATCAATGATCACATAAAGAAACTACAGCATTATTTTCTTGTGGTACGGGTGTCCTCATGCATTGGTATTGGGACACCCGTACCACAAGAACTGAGATTTTTCTCAATTATCCTTAGCTCGGTCTTGGAAAATGCAGTACGTGCGGAGTCGCTGGAACTCCTGCGTTTAAAGGAGAATTGAGATGAACGCGATCGCGTCCTTGCCTTTTTGCTTGAAACAGTGCTTCTTCAGCAGAATTTATCAGTAAATCTGGTGAATTGTCAGAACCTGGCATGATAGATGCAACTCCAACGCTGATGCTTAATACTTCAGATGGCAATCCGTCGATACCCGGTAAGTTGTATGGAATTCCCAATGCTTTCACGCTATCTCGCATACTTTCCCCAAGTTGCAGCACTTCCATGGAATTCACGTAGGGCAATATAGCTGCAAATTTTGTACCCCCATAACGCAGCAGGCTGGATTGCTTTTGCTGAATGCACTGACTTATGGCACTGGCAATCTGTTGCAAAGCAGCATCTCCAGACACATAACCGTGTGTATCGTTGTACCACTTAAAATAATCGACTTCACATACAATCAGTGACAGGAGTAAAAACTCTTTTCTCCATTGCTGCCAAGACGCTTCAAGAGATTGCTTGATATAGGTACGACTGACACTTTGAAGTTGTGGCTCAACTTTGTTTGAAAGTTTGACTGGTTGTTTTTCCAGAGTTAATAGTTGCTGTGGAGCATCTGTATGTTTTTCTGTCAGTTGTTGGTTAAAATAAAGGCGATATAGCTGACAACTTGGTTTTGCTTGATTGCCATCTAGTTGAATTAAACCCATGCTTTCTAATTTGAAGGCAGTCAGGGCATCTAAACGCACGCTTTCTTCAGTACTCACAACTTTTAAAAGTGCTGAGGCTAGTTCCGGTTGTTCTTGCACCAGCGCCAAATGATTTCTCAAATGGTTGCTGTAAATACCAGCTGCTGTTGGAGATGTTTCCAACAACCGATTTAATGTCATTTCTTTACGATACAAATGATAAAATGCCAAGTTAATTAAATAGGGATGTCCCCCTACCATAACCATCAATTGTTGGCAGGCTTTGCTATCAATCCAATTCAATCCATAACGTGATGCTAAATCTTGCACTTCCTCTAATGTAAACTGAGGCAGCTTAATTGACAGCCCAACATTAAAAGGAGATTGATTAATTTTGAGAGGAATGTGTATTTCGGTAGAATGAACTATCACCAACCGTAGGTTTTGCCAAATTTCTACCGTCCGTCCCACTTCATGCCAAAATCGCAGCATGGACAAAAAATCATTGGCAATTTGGAGATGCTCAAAAAGTCTGTTAACTTCATTTAATGCTAAAACAATGGGAGCATTGATTTGTTCGAGCACATATTCCTCAAAATAAATTTTACAGCTAACCTTGCTCCCCATGTCTTCATCCCAGTAATCATCAAGCTTGTTGTTTAGGTTTAACTGTCTGCTAACATTGGCGCAAAACCAGCGCAAAAATTTATCGAGGGATGTAAATAGAGTTTCGTCTGTCTCCTGAAAGTCTATATAAGCAATTTTATATCTATCATTTTGGGCACAAGCTATCATGCGGTTGAGGAGCGAACTCTTGCCCATCTTTCTAGGGGCTTTAATACGGATAAGACATCCCGGTTTGCTAATCTCCTTGTATGCCAGTTCTTCTATCCGCAGGCGATTAACGTAGAGCGAAGAGTTTAGGGGGACAGGTCCACCAGGGTACTCTATCTCTTCTGCCTTTGTATTTGTATATTTTTTTTCTTTATAAAAAGCATTATTTCCCACAGAATTTGCAGCTTTATTCTCGGGTGCTGTTTGTTTAAAGCTTTGCTGCGTGCTCTCCTTGGGCTCTCCTTGGTTTTGCTGATACCGTGCTAAAACAAGATGTAAATTTTTCTTGGTTACCCTTTGACCTATCGCTTCTGACAGGTCATGCCACAATTGAGAGCCAACCTCTTTGAAGTAATTGCTACCGTAGCCAGAGTCTTGCGCCATTTCACCATAACCTTTTCCCTGCCATGATTGGCGCAAAATAACTTGTTCAATGGGGCTAAGCTGTCTAGATAGTAATACTTGCTCGACAATATCTAGAACTATATCGTCATTCATTTATTATGATTGGTGTATTTTTACTGAGATTTTTATATTACAATCCTATGACAGCTGCGTACTTTAACGCAAGCTGTGGAATATCTACTGAGATATTACACGACTTAAGTCATTATGCTTCGCTTATCGAACCCATTAAGTTATTAGGCTTTTTTATGTTATTTTAGCGTTTCTGCTTATTCATATAAAGTTATCTCATGTTTTTCTTGAACGACAATTGATACTTCTGTCTCTAGGTAGATTTCTATATTTAAACTTAGAATTTTTTAACTTTAATATTAACCGCTCAAGAATTGTAGCTATCAATACTATAAATGGTTAGCAGTTCCCCTACGAACCACTAACCCCCAATCAATTCTATTCATTCATATTGTGATAAGTAGCTACAGCAGAAGGAGAGATGCGATTTAAGTAGCGGAATATCCAGTATTTAAATATAGTATCTAAGATGACTGGAAATGTAGCAATAAAGAGAAAGATGAAATCATGATTGGCTGGCAATCCCCAGTGCCGCGATATACCTTCTAGAATGACTTCCCAACCGTGAGGAGAGTGGAATCCTACAAAGATATCAGTAAATAGGATGATGATAAAAGCTTTAGCACTATCACTTAGACCGTAGACAACATGGTCAAAGAAATCTTTCAGCACTGCAATTTCTCGCTTGCTTGTCAGCAATAGCCAAGTGAAGGCAACGATCGAGAATATATCTGCAAAAACATTTTTGATAGCATTTCCACTTTCATGCTGATATTCTTCAGCAATTTCACGAGCCTTATCTTTCACCTCTAGTTCCATTTGCTCTTGAGACAAGGGTTCATGCTTACCAAGCAAACTATTAAATTTTATACGTTCTTCAAACCTTTCAAGTTCTGTCAGTGCCTCCTCTTCCATTTCATAGTTGAGAAATATTTTTGCTTGTTCGGAATGTTTGCTAAAGTAAGATTCAACAACAGGTCCCACAAACAAAGCTTTTGATATTTGATGGGTTAAAATAGGAACTATGATGAGAAGTAAAAGAAACCTAACGGAGATTATGGTTCTTTTTTGAGTGTTACGGAAATTTTTAACAACATCTTGTTCTGCATTTGGATCTAACTCAATTTGCAAACGAGTGATCGTGTTAAAAATCGACCGAGGTAGCACTCCAGTGGTATTGGTCTTACTCCGAGCACTGTTATCTAATTTATTTTTTGGTGTATTTTGCAGTTTGGTTTGATTTAAAGAAGGTTCTACTGGTACAATTGTACTCTGAGGTGATAGAGTGTTGGGTATTACTTCATCAGGCTTAAAAGAATTGTATTTTGTTGTGACTTCATCAATAAAGTTAAGTTTTTCTAAAATAAGTGAAGGAGATGAGTATTCAATACCTACTTGCTTTGCAGTTTTTTGATTGGATTCATCCAGGAAAAAACGGCTAAACTTAAATTCTGTTAACCGCATCCGAATGATTTTTAATTGTCTTTTCAATTCTGACTCAAAATAGTCCATAACACTACCGCTATGCCTAGTAGAGTCGAAGTTAATTTTATTACCATTAAAATGCTCGTCTTCTATTGCCTTGATTTGCAAAGCAGCTTTATATGCCTTATCTAGAGAACGCTCTGAGGTTTGTAAGTAACGGTAGTAAGCCCTCAGTAGAAAAGGGTAGATCTTTTGGCGATAAACAGAGTTAATCATTTTTGCCAGCAGTTATCTAACATTGTTTTATATCTCTTAAACTTACGTTAACGTATAGTCCCCATAAATTAGGAGTTGGGGTTAGGGACTCAGGAAATCCCTAATGCTTATTTTCATTCCTTCTGGTACACGCAGTTCACGGTTGTCATTGTATCTTTCTCTAAAGAAGGTGGTTTGTGATTTCAAATTCTCTATGGATAACGGGTCCCAGTCGAAGTGGTAAAACAAGTCGCTTGGTAGAGCAGTTTTGCCATTGGGTCTTTAGTACAAATAGCAGCAAGAGACATTATACGAAAACTCAAGAACGAAAAAATAGCAACAACTCGCCAAAACGCCTTTATCCCCAACAATCAGAACTAGGCGTGTTAGTCCTAGCAGCCAATAATGAGAATCGACGGGATTTTACCGATAAACTTGTGAGCGTAACTGAGGGGAAATACCCAGTACGCGGTAAGACTCCTCTTGGCTTTATTCAAGATGAAGTCATTTTATTTTGGCCATTGCTGATCGAGTCGTTACAATTGAAAGCTCAATTCCCAGTGCGACTGCGTCCAGAAACAGAGCAGGAATTAGCAACAAAACTTTGGCGATCGCAATTCAATGAGGAGATACTGCGTCAGGTAGGTATTAATGAGTACCGATTGGTACGCCGCATTCTGGATACACTGCAATTAGCAGCATATAGCGGGACAAATTTTGCAGAAATTGAGAATATATTATCCCGCTCGCTTGCCAATCAAGAAAGTATAAATTTAAACCCGGAATTAGTAGCCTCCTTATTACTGAACTGGCGCAACTGGTGTTTGGAAAGGGGCTTTTTGACCTATGGAATTATGACAGAACTGTACAGCCAGCACTTGCTACCACAGACTCGTTACCAGGAAGCGCTCTTCAGACGTTACCAAGCTGTTTTAGCGGATGACGTGCAAGATTACCCAGCTGTGGCACGTCAACTGTTTGAGGTATTGTTGGAAGGAGGTGCAGTAGGAGCTTTTAGTTTCAATCCCGAAAGTGTGGTACGTTTGGGATTGGGAGCAGATCCCAGTTATTTGCAACAGTTATCAGCCCGTTGTCAGCAAGAAATTTTGACTCAGTTTCCCCTTCAATCTCTTGCATATAGTTTGGGGACACAAATCCAAGAAATAGCTATCGAGTCGGCAGGATTGCTAAGCTTACCAGAAGCAGTGCAGTCAATTCAAACAACTTCTCGCTCTCAATTATTGCGGCAAACAGCAGAAGAGATTGTCCGTGCTATTAAAGAAGAACAAGTACAGCCCAAAGACGTGGCGATTGTTGCACCAGGTTTGGATGCGATCGCCCGTTACACCCTTGTAGAAATTCTCACCAAGCAAAATATTCCCGTCGAATTCCTCAACGATCAACGTCCTCTAATGAGTTCTCCCAATATTCGGGGTTTACTGACAGTTTTAGCCTTTGTCTACCCTGGTTTGGGACGCTTGGTAGATAGGGATGCAGTAGCAGAAATGTTAGTTGTGTTAAGCAAGGGAGGAGAGGAGGAGAGAGCAAACGCGGAGTCCCCCGTCGCCTCCTCCTCTCGCATTGACCCAGTACGAGCGGGATTAATAGCAGATCACTGTTTTGTACCCCATCCCGAGCATCCCAACTTACTTCCCGTAACAGCATTCGATCGCTGGGATAGATTGGGATATTCAGCAACGACAGCTTACAGTCAGATATTGCAGTGGTTGGAAGAACAGCGAAAGCAACAGGAATTGCGTTTGATTCCCAGCCCGATTTCCCTTTTAGATAGAGCTATTCAGCGTTTTTTATGGAATGGCAGCAATCTTCCCTACGACCAGCTAGCAGCGTTGCGCGAACTGTTAGAAACAGCCCAACACTATTGGGAAATCGATACGCGACTGCGACAGTTTTCCCCCACTTCCCTCTCTATTCCCCAAGAAAGTTCCGAGTCCCCACTCCCCCTACTCTCCACTCCCTATCACCCCTTATCCCCAGAGGGGACCTCACTTTCCCCAATCGCTGAATTCATACAACTACTACGACGCGGTACAATTACTGCCAACCCCTACCCCATGCGTCCTGTGGGACTCCAATCCAACGCTGTCACCTTAGCAACAATCTTCCAATATCGTTCTTCTAGGCGATCGCATCGCTGGCATTTTTGGTTAGACGCAGGTTCTCCCTTATGGGAGAAAGGCGGTGCAGCCACTTTATTTGGTGCGCCATTCTTCCTGAGAGATAGAATGGGACAGCCTTGGACGGCAGAAGATGAAAAATTAGCAGATGAACAACGATTGCAAAGAATCTTGGCAGATTTACTTGCCCGAGTTTCTGAAAAAATTTATCTATGCCATAGCGATCTTGCTGTGAACGGACAAGAGCAATTAGGTCCCTTACTGTCCCTAGTTAATGCTTGTGTTCCTCTTGTCAGTAGTGTAGCAATGCAGGAAACCCACACCTACCCTGTAGAGTGGGATAGTTTACAATATGAACTTAAGTAAAGGAATTTATGAGAAATTAGAATCAAGAGCAATGGTTTTATTTGGATTTGGTAAAAAATCAAGCCTTCCCACTCCCGACCAAGCATTACCCGGACGGGCAGAAGAAATGCCAGTACCCAGTCAGCACTATGTGTTAGGTAACCCACTCAAACCACCCTTTCCAGAAAGTATGGAGATGGTAATTTTCGGTATGGGTTGCTTTTGGGGAGCAGAACGGAAATTTTGGCAACTAGAAGGAGTTTATACCACTGCAGTTGGTTATGCTGCGGGAATTACTCCCAATCCCACTTATAAAGAAGTTTGTAGTGGAATGACCGGTCACAATGAAGTTGTGTTAGTAGTTTACGATCCAAAGGTTATCAACTACTCTCAGTTGCTAAAAGTTTTTTGGGAAAATCACAATCCCACTCAAGGAATGCGTCAGGGTAACGATGTTGGGACTCAATATCGTTCGGGAATTTATGTCTATTCTGAAGACGACAAAAAACTAGCAGAAGCATCTCTTAATGCTTACCAAGAAGCCCTGAACAAGTCCGGTTATGGCAAAATTACGACGGAAATCCTTGAAGCTCCCAAGTTTTACTACGCGGAAGCTTACCATCAGCAATATCTTGCTAAAAACCCCAATGGATATTGTGGATTGGGAGGAACGAACGTTGCTTGTCCTGTAGGAGTTAGTGGTTAGTGGTTAGTGGTTAGTGGTTAACCACTAACCACTAACCATCAGATCTGAAAATCTTCGCTAATCTCTTGAAGTATTTCTTTAAGTTGAGCCATCGCGTCATCTGATAGCTGCGATCCCCCATCCAGTTCAATTTGCACTTTGAATTTTAGCTCGCTACCATCTGCTGCATTTTCCAATTCTACAACTCTTTGAGCCAACTCTTGAAGTTCTTGGGGTTGCAAGTAAGCTGCTGTTAAGCGCACATTTCCCTTCGGTTTAACTTCCCCTCCATTGGTTCGGTATTGAGCAGATGAATCTGAAACTCCAGGCTGTTTCACTGTCGCATCATTCCTTACCTGGACTTTCAGTTGACGACTTTTTCCTTCAGCTTGAGATGGTTTAAGCCTTTGTTTGAGAATTAACACCGCCATTTGAGACAAAGAACGCTCTTCTGCGTCTGCTAATTTTTGCAGAGCTTCCTTGTCATCTTCTTCTATATAGAGAGTCACAGTTACTTTAGCCATTTTCCCATCATAGGCTCTGTTGCGTGTTTTGAGGGTAAACACACAACAAAACATAAAAGCACACAAAAGTTGTGTTATTCTAATTTCTATCAATCCTTCATTAAAAGTCAAAAGCCAATGCTCGGCTTTCTACAGCTCGCACTGACTTTTGACCTCCCTATTCCAGGAGAATTTTTAATGATAAAACCTGTTGGTTGCCAAACTGATGGGTACAGGGGCTATCTCCAAGCTTTAAGTGACTTTGATATCAAACGAGTGACTGCTCCTAAGATGAGGAGCGACAAGCTTCCCAACTTTTTTAAGAAGTCAGGAATTTGGACGAACTTGAACCGTATCAACAGTCATTTAATTGCTAAGAAAATCTAATTATGAATCCTCGCCCTCTGACTCAGCAAGAGCTAGATTTAATCCGATTCTATAGTTGTTGTCAACTAGGAATGACGCCTACTCAATTTTACGCCAAATGGCAAGTGAGCTATGAAATGATAGCTCAAATTTGCTCGCGATCGCCTTCGACTGTGAAAGGCTGGTTTTCTCATGGTTCCAACTACCGCAGTCCCAAGCCTTCAGATTTACGCCATCTTGCTTTAATGGATTTCCTGTTGGAACACTTTGACGAGCTTCCTCCCGAACTCCTAATCGAACTTTGTTTTCCCAATATCAGCACGGACAAGAGCAAAGAGTAAAAAAAAGCAAGTCCATTTTGAAATGTCTTTTTCAGACATCCTCACGTAAGCTTGCTTCAGTTCAAAAATATTGTCAAGACAATTTTATGACATACGCAGACAAATTAAGCCCCTGGTGTCTGGTTCGGCTTCAAGCCAATATGCAGAATGAAGTCGTTGCTCGGTTTCGTCGCCGCAACGATGCAGAAGCACACTTGCAGATCGTGAAAAGGCTAACTGGAGGCGGAAATTTTACCATCATGTTCAACCCAGTCTTAGAATTGCAAGAACAAATCCCTGCTCGTAAAGGATAAAGAATAAAGGATAAAGGATGAAAGTTAACCCTTCATCCTTTATCCTTCAGTTATCTTTCCTTTTTTTTGTAGTGAAAATAGTGGTAAACATCATGAGAAAACCACCTAAGAGAATTGCGATCGCAATTCCTCCTGTTATCCAATCAAGTGTGTTGTTGTCCATATCACTAGAAAATGTTAGTTATACATTGCTAATAGCTAATAGCTAATAGCTAATTGAAGCAGAACCATTAGTTAATAGCTAATAGCTAATTGAAGCAGAACTATTAACCATTAGCCATTAGCCATTAGCTATTAGCCATTAGCCATTAGCTATTAGCCATTCATTAAAAATCTACCCCACGCTTGAGTTCTACACCTTGATTGGCATAATGTTTGTGGCAATAAACCTCAGAGTGTGTACTAGCCAAGTCAAAGTACGCGGGCTGATGTTGACATCGACCGGTGATAATGACTTCGGTATCGCGTGGTTTTCGGAGTAGAGCTTGAACAATAGGTTCAATCGGTAACAGTTCTAAATCTACAGTTGGATTGAGCTCGTCAAGAATAATGGTTTTGTACAAACCCGATGCGATCGCCGTCTTGGCAATTTCCCAACCACGTTCGGCTTCTACGTAATCTAATTGTTGGCGGGAGTTACGCCAAACAATGGCATCTCGACCACAGCGTTGATGGTCTACAACTTCTGGATATGACTTTTGTAAAGCAGCTATGGCAGCATCTTCTGTGTATCCAGTACCCCCTTTGAGCCACTGCATAATTAATACACGAGTAGAGCCTGGATGGTTGATGCCCCTACCAATTGCTTTTAAAGCTTTTCCCAAGGCACTCGTAGACTTGCCTTTACCCGCTCCAGTGTAAATTTCAATACCTTTTATTCCTTGTAATTTTGCTGTTGGATGAACTTGAGGTTTCATCTCTGAGTGCAAATCCGCAATATCGAGTAACTGTTGTGGTGCAGCACGTCCAGTGGCAATAATTTCTAATTCTTGTGGCTTGGATTTTAACGTCTGAACAACTTCATCAACAGGAAGCAAACCTAAATCCAGGACCGGGTTAATTTCGTCTAGAACAACAACTGAATACAAACCAGAAGCAATAGCACCCTTAGCAACATCCCAACCCCGTGCTGCTTCAGCGCGATCGTAAGCTGTAATTTCATCGGGACCAAAAAATTCTGCTCTGCCGGTACGCACTTGATCGATGAGGTGGGGAAATCCACTTTGTAATGCGGCAATAGCCCCATCTTCATCATAATCTCGTTCTGGACCTTTAAGAAACTGTAGTAATAAAACACGGTTAGAATTGTTTCGTGCATTAATTCCCAAGCCAATAGAGCGTAAAACGACTCCCAGTGCAGCTTGTGACTTGCCCTTTCCCGCGCCGTCATAAACATGAATCTGACCTGTTAGTCGTGAGGAACGCAATTGTGCTGTCCGGATACCGATGCCGTTTCTTGTCATCTCGTAAAAAGCTGTAACGTCGCAGTCTTCTATATTACACAAGGTTTTGTCTAATTGTATGTGGAAGCTTGAGTGTTGCAGAATATCGAGATATATAAAGAAAAGCAACAAAGACAGATTGGGACAAAAAGATGGTAAAAGAAGAATAAAATAATTACCTCTATCAGAATTCAGTATAGACGGTATACTTTCTGAGGTTACACCTTACCTATCACTCTTATATGTTTGAACTTCCCGAATTCCCACTTCCCAGGATTTTCCCTTTTGGCGCAATTCTGTTCAATTTCTTATTTTTACTGGTAGCTATTCCTCTAGAATCCTTCATTTTAAATTCCAGATTAAGATTTGATAGAAAAACGAGTGTTTTCTATGCTATCGCCATCAATCTTTTTTCTAATGTCATTGGTTGGGTCGTATTTTTCTTTTCAGAGCCAGTACTACCGATACGGATAAAATCGGAACTCATTAACTATATTTTCTTCGATCGCTTGCAGTCAGCTAATATTCAATCTTTAATTATCTTAACAGCGTTTATTATTTTCTTTGGGACTTTCATAGTCAAATATATCTTGTTAAGAATCTTGCTTTTGTCACTAGCAGAATTTGGAAAAGCACCACCAAAAGAACCCGTAGTAGAGCGAAACTCAAGTCGTGCCCAAAAAAGCAAATTGCAGAATTCAAATGTAGTCACCAGCATCCTAATAGCCAATGCACTCAGCTACAGTTTTATAGTTGCTGTTTTATTTATTCGTTCGCTCGATCTCTAAGAGCTAGGACTGGGAACTAGTATACGCAGGCAAAAGGAAAAACTAATTTATCGGTCGCTAATGACTGAGAGGGAAAAAATATGCAGATAGTTAGAGATTTATTTGGTGTATTCAATGTTGTTGGAGATATTTATGAACGAATAAAGAAAATAGTCATTCCGCCAAAAGCATATTCCTGGCAGACATTAATTTATTTGAGTATTTTTTCTTGGTTCATGTCATCCATGTCTACAGGCTTTATAAAAGATACGATTGCCTTTTGCGGTTGGATCTTCTTAATTTTGGGAACTGCTTGGTATACAACGGATAGTCCAATACTCATTCCCAGCACTAATATGCCTGTAGGGGCTGTGATCACCGGATTTTTAGTCAGCGTTTTTGCTTTCGGTCATGACGAAACTATATTGACAACCAGAACAATAGTTCTTTGGCCAACAATTTCAGCAATTATTACTGCAATACCAGAATTTTTTGAAGGAACTGGTACAGAAGCCAAAACACTGATTCCCAAAATAGAAGACCGTCAAAAGATTATCATTTTAATTGGTAGCTGTGCCGTCATCAGTTGCTGGTTGCAATTTTACTTTGTAACGGAAAACTGGTTGAATGAGTACCCCAGTTTAGAGGTAGATAATTACCAAGGCAGTGCTTTTGTCAGTAGAATAGAACCACCAGAGAGAATCCCGAGAAATGGCGTTGTTATTTTAGATAAGCTTGCACCTCAAATAGAACAGCAATTAAATGAACAACCTTGGTCTCAAGTAGAACAATGGCTTCTTAATTCTAGACAAAACGTGGGTAGACTTGGCAGACAAGTCATTGAAACCAATTTGGCAAAATATGAAGAGAAAGCTTTATGGGTTGTGGAACCGCGTGTAACGAATCTCAAGTCAGGTTACAAACTCGACTTACTTAGTATTTGGATGGGACCTAGTTCCACCCCTCGTGGGTATTATCTAAGAAAGACCTGCCAAATAGACCCTGTTGCAAAAATTGGGAATACTAGAAGCAGAGTTGCTGATAAACCTGATGAAAAAAATACATTGGCAGAAGTGAATTGTGAAGGGAAAACATCATTCTTCGCAGGTTCACCTCCACCTCAACAATGACGAAGATTTAGGGGTTAGTTGTTAGTCGTTAGTAGCAACTAACTCATTACCATTAACCACCAACAGCTAACCACTAACCACTAATTACTGATGACTAAATAAATTTTTATGAATTTCAATAGGGTTTTTGTACTAGCAAATAACGTGTTTCGAGAAGTGGTGCGCGATCGCATTCTTTATATTGTATGCTTTTATACTATAGTATTGGGGATTGCCATCCGTTTACTTCCTGATTTTGCCGCAGCAACAGAGGACAAAATGTTTTTGGACTTTGGCTTGGCGGCGATGAGCATCCTTGGGTTGATTGTTGCCATATTTGTTGGCACGGGACTGGTTAACAAAGAAATTGAAAAACGCACTATTTTAGTACTTATTGCCAAGCCTGTTAGCCGAAGTGAATTTATTACGGGAAAATACTTAGGCTTGCTTATGGTGTTAGCCGTATTGATGGCTGCCATGACAGTAATTTACTTGATATTTTTGCACATGGGCCATATTTCCTATCCAATAGTCAGCATTCTTGTAAGTACTATTTTTCTATTTTTTCAGCTATCGTTAATGGCAGCGATCGCAGTTACCCTAGGTGTGTTTACCAGTTCCATTCTGGCTACAGCATTAACATTTGCAATTTACCTAGCAGGTAATATCACTCAAGATTTACTTCAACTGGGTCGTCTCAGTCAGAACCCTAGTATAGAACGTATAACTCAAGCTTTATACTTAGTGTTACCAGATTTATCTCGATTAGATTTGAAAAATGACGCTGTTTATGGATTTGGGGCGCTACCCGACCCAATAACGCTATTACTAAATGCTGGATACGGCTTGCTATACACTATGATGCTGTTGTTCATAGCTATTTTTAGCTTTTCACAAAGGGAATTTTGACTAGTACAGTACGGCGTAAATAAGGCAACCATGAGTAACAGATAAAAAGCGGAAATTAGCGATCGATAAAGAGAGAAGGTGGGGAAACGAATTCTACCCTGTTCCCCCTGTCTACCTTGTCTCTTGCCCCTGAAACTTTACTAACCAATAAAGAGAGAAGGTGGGGGAACGAATTCTACCCTGTTCCCCCTGTCTACCTTGTCTCTTGCCCCTGAAACTTTGCACCCTGAGATTTAAATAAACTAAAAGAATAATTGTGGGTAATGAATTGTACCATCTGGCATAATCGTACCGTGTAGCTTTGCACTTGTAAGATTTGTCTCCCAGAGATTGGCCTCACTTAAGTTTGCCTCTATTAAATTTGCCCACGTAAGATCTGCGCCCGTTAAATTGGCTTGATTTAAATTTGCTTCCAGCAAAATTGCCCCGCAAAGCTTTGCCCCTGAAAGATTTGCCCTAACCAAATTGGATTCAATCAGTGATGCTTCAATTAAGCTAGCTTCACTAAGATCGGCTTCACTTAAATCTGCATCACATAAAGATGTTGACCATAGATTACTACGACATAATTTTACTCTCCATAAGAAGGCCCCACACAAATTTGCTTGCTGCAAATTTGCGCCGCTTAAATTTGCTTCGCATAGAGAAGCTTCGTATAAATAAGCATCTTGCAAGTTCGCTTCTTGCAAATTTGCACCACTTAAATTGGCACCAGTGAGGATTGCCCCACTGAGGTTTGCACCACGTAAATCAGTTCCTATCAAGTGAATTCCACTTAAATCCACTGCTCTTAAGTCAATTCCACTTAAGTTGCATCCACTCAAATCCCTTCGATGAAAACACGTATCTGTAATTTGGTTGAGAATAAATTCCTGTTTTTCAGCAAAGTTTCTCATGGTATGACCTCTGGGTGTGTAAATACCTCCACGGGAGATACTTAACAATTACTGCATCTCTGAGATTACACCGCAAACGGAGACAAGCTGGGTAAAGAATCTAAAAAAATTGGAGAAAATTTCGGGAAAAATTCGGGAAGACCGTAAAATAGGCAGTCTATGTCTTTTTGATGTCAAAATATCCTGATAAAGGTCACAAAAACTTGATAAGCTTCTTCTTTGCGGAACGGGAATAAGGCTTTTGGTTGGCAATGCCCACCCAAATACGCTTATTTCAACGCCTTATGCCCTTAGTGTAGCCGCCTGATTTTCTTAAGAAACCTGCTTCATCCGATATCCCAATCCGTGAATTGTCTCAATCAAATCGTCTGGAGCTGCAACAGATCTGAGTTTCTGACGCAAAGCTTTGATATGAGCTTTGACTGTATCTTCCTCTGGAGGGTTTTCGCTGTTCCATAGGTTTTCCAAAATGACCGCACGGCTGAGAACTCTACGTCCATTCCGAAGTAAAAGTTCTAAAAGACTAAATTCTTTGGGTGTTAACTGTAAAGGGGCATTGAGATATGTTACTTCGTAGGTACTGGGATTTAGGTGCAAACTACCCCAGGTCAAAGTAGGTGTAGGGGCAAAACTCCCACGTCGTAATAAAGCACGAATGCGGGCTAATAATTCTTGCAAATCGAAAGGTTTGACAACGTAATCATCCGCACCAGCATCTAAACCGTTAATTTTATCGGTTCTTGTATCACAAGCTGTTAGCATGAGTATTGGCAAAGTATAGCCATGATGCCGCAAGCGCTGGCAGAGACTGATACCGTCTAGTAGGGGAAGCATAATATCTAGCAAAATCAGGTCGTAAGCTATAATCTTTATCTGTTTCCAAGCAGACTCCCCATCTTTCACTAAATCCACAACATAAAGCTGATCCGTTAACGCTTCACATAAAGCTTCCGCTAAACGCCCATTATCTTCTACAAGCAAAATTCGCATATCAACTACAAAGAAATTCTGAAAGAATCCTAATTCAAAAATTAGAAAGTGCTATCAATCATCATAGAAATTTTAGAGAGATCTTGCAGTGTTGTACATGAAGCGGTTGTTAGAAAGAAAAATTCTTATTGGTGGATTTGCCCTCGCAGTACTTATTCTCACTATTGTAAATACTATTTCGTATCAAAACACTGCAAAAGTTTTTACCACACAAAAACAAGTAGAGGCTTCCTATGAGGTGTTGCAAAAAGTTAGAGATATATTAACTACACTGCGAGATGCGGAAAGAGCAAGACGTGGTTATATTATTACAGGAAAAGAATCTTATCTAGAAACTTACGATACTGCTCTTAAAAGTATTAATACTGAACTCAGTGAAGCAAAAAATGCAACTTTTAATAATCAAAACCAACGTCACAGACTTAATCTTATTGAACCCCTGATAACGAAAAGAGTCAATTTAATTAAAACTTCAATTAAATTATACAAACAAAATCAATCAGATACAGAAACTCAAATAGCTTTGACCGATAAAGGTCTGCTGCTTCATGATGAAATTTGGCGGATTATTACTCAAATAGAAAACGAAGAGCAGCTACTATTACAGCATCGTAGGGCAGAGTCAGAAAAAAGTTTTCACTTCACAACTTTAATAACGATCGCAGGTTCCTGCTTTAGCTTTAGTCTATTGTTTTCTGTCTATTCACTCCTTCAGGCACAAATTAAAAAACGACAGCAGTTAGAAAGTGTTTTAAGAGAAAGCAAAAAACGATACCGAAAATTATTTGCAGTTAATCCACACCCTTTATGGGTTTACGATCTAGCAACTTTAAAGTTTTTAGTGGTCAATGAAGTTGCTGTTAAGCACTATGGTTATTCTCAAGCAGATTTCTTATCCATGACTGTTAAGAATATTTTGCCATCCGAAGACATAGAAAGTGTTATGAAGAGAATTTATCAACTCTCTCCGACAATCAAGCAAACAGCGATCGAGAGGCATAAGAAGCAAGATGGTACAATAATCGATGTTGAAGTCATTTCC
Organism: Tolypothrix bouteillei VB521301; assembly: GCF_000760695.4. Taxonomy (GTDB): domain Bacteria; phylum Cyanobacteriota; class Cyanobacteriia; order Cyanobacteriales; family Nostocaceae; genus Scytonema; species Scytonema bouteillei_A. The sequence goes on from NZ_JHEG04000001.1 coordinate 1,569,304, forward strand.
CACGAACTGATTTTTCGAGGAAGATGTGCGAGGTTAGTACTGGCTCGGGATATTACTATAGAAAAACAAGCAAGAGAAGCAGAAGAAATACGGCGTAATTTAGAAAAAGAACTAGAATTGCAGGAATTGAAAACTCGCTTTTTTTCAATGGTATCCCATGAATTTCGTACTCCCCTAAGCACTATTTTGATTTCAACTCAAGTTTTAGAAAACTCCAAAGAATGGTCGGAAGAGAAAAAACGGAAAAATTTGCAACGCATTCAATCTTCAGCAAAAACAATGACACAACTATTGACGGATATTCTCACTCTGACAAGAGCCGAATCAGGAAAATTAGAGTTTAAACCTCATCCTCTAAATTTAGAAGATTTTTGTCACTCCATAGTGGAGGAAATTCAATTTAGTACGGGCACTCAACAAGATATTATTTTTATTCATCAATGTTTAGAAAAAATAGCTTGTATGGATGAAAAAATTCTGCGTTCAATTCTTACCAATCTACTTGATAATGCTATTAAATACTCGCCTCAAAATAGTAAGATATACTTTACTCTCACAAAGAATAGCGAACAAGCTATTTTTCAAATTCAAGACCGAGGAATTGGAATTAGTCAAGAAGAGCAAGAACAACTATACCAAGCTTTCCAAAGAGGTCAAAATGTGGGTGATGTACCGGGAACGGGATTGGGACTAGCGGTTGTGAAAAAATGTGTGGAGTTACATGGTGGTAGTATCAATGTTGAAAGTCAGCTAGAGGTTGGAACTACTTTTACAGTTTTACTTCCTTGGATGTAAGTAGGTCGGTGTTAAAAATTGTCGTCATGACAAGATAGATGGCAGATGATGAACACCCGACCATAAGGATTCATTCCAGGAAAGGGAGATGGCACAGTTAATTGCTGTAAATGTTGCATAAGAGAAGTCTAGCATTCCTTCATTGAAATTGGGCTTTGAATACTAAGGGGTTCTCATAGGTAATGGTTGCCAGTTTGAGTAGTCAGCCATATGACCCCAATAGGTTAAATACCCAGTTAAAGCAAAAATGAAAGCTGCTGCTATCAGAATAATTGTGCCAACTAACCTTAGAGTACGATTGGTACGTAAATAGAGTGTTGGTGCTGCAAAAATTCCAGCCAATCCTGTTAGGATAAATCCAATTCCTGTAAGCAAGGGACGTTTTGTTAAATCTAGATTAATAATACGTATACCAATTAAAAGAGCAGCAAGCCCTGCAAAAAATCCGTAAATAGCAATCGTAATTAAATCCCACCCTTGGGCTAGAGCTATGGAAGTAGCAATAAACAAAATTCCAAATAAAATAGTTGTTTCACCATAGGCAATATTGAAACTTCCTCGAACTGGCCAAGTAAAAGTCATGTGTAAGCCAGTCAAGAGTGCGATCGCTCCTGTTATACCAAAACCGGGAATCCAACGTTTTTGATTGGCTTGGTCCAAACCATAGTAAACGTAACTAGCAAGAAGAAACAGCCCTGCTACGAGATTTATTAACATTAAAGAGATGTAATTAATAAACACAATCTATCTTTCGGCACTGTTTGACCTGTATTTAAATATATAGGTTGGCTTTAATGAAATCTGCACCTAGAGATATTTTTCGCAATCAAAAATCTGACAAAATTTCAGATATCAACACAAAAATACATATTTATTAGGCTATAGACTTTGCATGACTCAAGCTTGGCTTTGGATTGGTGTCATTAGCATGGCACTGGGAAGTGTTTTTTTTGGATTTGGCGCACATAATGCCAAAAGCGAACGCTGGAAAATTTTGCACACGCTCAATTTTTTTATTTGCTTAATTGCGGCTGGGCTTTACTTAGCAATGGCATTGGGTTTGGGAGTTAATATTATTAACGATCGCCCTACCTACTGGGTGCGATTCCTAACTTGGTTTTTTTCAACGCCCCTTTTGCTACTGGATTTAACTTTTCTAGGAAGAACGAGTTTACCCATTACAGGTAGCTTGCTGGGAGCCAATGCCTATATGCTAGCGACTGGCTTTGTTGCTACAGTAACACCCAAGCCCATGAGTTACATTTGGTATGTAACGAGTTGTGCTGCATATCTAGCAATTGTTTATCTACTTGTAAAACCATATCGAGTTGAGGCTGAACGCCAACATCCGAGAGCGAAGCAAGCTTTCCGCAAGCTAGTAACGGTACATTTGGTATTATGGACACTTTATCCAATTGTATGGATTCTCAGCCCAGAAGGGTTTAGAGCCTTTGGTCAAGGTTCTGAGACAATGTTTTATACGCTGCTAGACATTGCTTCTAAAGTTGGTTTTGGTTTTCTCTCTTTGAACACTTTACACACTTTAGAACAGACAAGAGAATCAGTAAGAGAAACTCTAATGGCTAATGGCTAATGGCTAATGGCTAATGGTAAATTACAATTAGCTGTTAGCTATTAGCTATTAGCAAGTTTAGAGCAATTGCCAAACTCAGGTAAGATAATGTAGCGCAAATTACCCGCTCTACAGATTTATGAGTCAAAATTCCATAACTGACACGCTAGATGTTAGCTTGATTTCTCCAAGCATTACCAGTTACAAATCGATAGATGGTACTTTAAAACTGGGAATTATGGCTTCGGGAAATGGTAGTAATTTTGAAGCTATTGCTCAAGCAATTGACGATGGACGCTTATCTGCTAAAATTCAAGTTTTAATTTACAACAACCCCGATGCTTATGCTGCAGTACGAGCAGAAAAGAGGGGCGTACCTGTAGTACTTCTCAATCACCGCGACTACAAACGCCGTCAAGATTTGGACAGGCAAATCGTGCAGACTTTTCAGCAATACGGTGTGGAATGGATCGTTATGGCAGGTTGGATGCGACTGGCAACTTCTATTTTAATAGACGCTTTCCCTAACAGAATTCTTAATATTCATCCAAGCTTGTTGCCTAGTTTTAAGGGAGCGTATGCTATAGAAGCAGCACTTGCTGCGGGAGTAAAGATTGCTGGCTGTACGGTGCATCTTATTTGTTTGGAAATGGATAGCGGTCCCATTGTGATGCAAGCTGCTGTACCCGTGTTACCCGACGATACACCAGAAACACTTCACGCTAGGATTCAAGTGCAAGAGCATCGCATCTTACCAGATGCGATCGCTCTTGCCGCACTATCTCACAGTAATTTAAGGCGGAAGCCCACCAGTTAAAGGGAGAAAACCGAAAAGTTTTCTCCCTTTAACGTCCTTCAGGGGTGGGAGGAAGCCGTAGGCAGACGCCAGTCCGCTCAACGGGGGGAACCCTCCGTTCGCGTAGCGTGTCCGTTAGGACATAGTTTGCGGCTTGGGGGTTTCCCCCAAGCCGCAACTTCTCTTTGCACGCGGCTGGCTCCTTTAGCTGCCGTCCCCACCTTTCAACTAATTCGCTAATACTGACACCTTCAGACTCAGCCACTTGTTTCATTTTGTCCCAGGTACTAGGGGTGATCCATATTCCTTTTTGTATTTTGGTTTCTTCGTACAATAGCGGCTCATTTCTCTTAGCTTTTCTCTTTGGTCTAGAATTTGACATAGACTAGCTCCATGCATTAAGCTAATCGTAGGTCGATAAAGAGGATGAGTCAAGATGCAAGTTAGTTACCAGTACAAATTGCGCCCTAGGGAAAATCAATCAAAAGTTATGGATTCGTGGTTGGATATGCAGCGTAGTTTGTTTAACTGGTTTCTGGCTGACCGTATTGACGGCTATTATCAAACCTTTGTTATGGGTGAGTATTGCGATATTAGAACAAGAACTGAGCAATGCCCATTAACTTGTTCGTTGAGCAAGAACTCAAATTTGCACAATCCTTGGAAAAACCCAGACAAAAACGGAGTAGTCAAAAAGCGTTCTGCAAGTTTAATGCAAGATGCTTATTTGGCAGAAATGAAGCAAGCTAGACCTTGGTATAAGACAATCCACTCAAACGTGTTGCAAATGCTGGTAAAGCGTCTTGAGTGTTCTATGGAAGGCTTCTTTAAACATGGTCGTGGGTTTCCTTCATTTAAGAACAGGTCTAACTTTCGCTCTTTCCAGTACAAGCCAGGTGACGTTAAGCTCGACGGGAATAAAATATATCTGCCATTAATAGGGTGGATGCGTTTTTATAATTCTCGTCCTATCCCACAAGGATTCCAGATCCGTACCGTAACACTGCGTAAAAAAGCAGATGGTTGGTACACGAGTATATTAATTAGAGATGATTCAGTTCCTGATTATCCAACCCCAAAAGAAGTTAATACTATTGTGGGAGTGGATATGGGATTGACTAAGCTTGTTCATTGCTCAGATGGTTCTGAGTTTGACAATCCTCGTCCTAGTACGTCCAAGAAAGGTAAACGCACTCTAAAAATCAGGCAGCGACGTTTATCTAGGAAAAAGAAAGGTAGCGCAAACCGCAAGAAAGAGGCGCAAAAACTGGCTCGACTCCACAAAAAACGCGCTGATAAACGTAGTGCCTACCAATGGCTAGTTGCCAGCAAGATAGTTAGAAAAGCTGACGCTATTAGCGTGGAAGATCTCAACATCAAAGGGATGAAAGCAAGGTGTAAGCCTAAGCCTGATGATGTTAAACAAGGTCGATTTCTCAAGAATGGTCAATCCGCTAAACGCGGTTTGAATCGTTCTATTTCAGATGCTTCATGGGGAACTTTGATAGAAAAAATTCAGTACGCGGCTGCGAAGTCGGGAAAAAGTTTTTTCAAGGTTGATCCAAAAAACACGAGCCGTACTTGTTCCAAGTGTGGTGTCGTTGATGCCTTGTCTCGCTTTGGAGAAAAGTTTGTTTGCACATCGTGCGGACATGAAGCGCACGCAGACAAACAAGCGGCAGTTAACATTAAAACCCGTGCTGTACAACAAAACGGGTTAACAATCAAGAAACTTAAAAAGGTACGCAGGGACTCTGCGGAACCCAAACAATTAATATTGTTTGAAACGCCCAACCCTGAATTAACAGCGATTAAAAGGAGACACCGTGCCAGCAATGGCAAGCGCGGTGTGCCTGGGAACCCGCCAACCTCAGTACTACTGAGTCTGTGGGATAACGCGGAAATGGCATATTCGCGTGAATCCCACCCCTTCTAGGGGTGGGTGCGTCAAAAATCTACGTTGCTATCCTAGAAGGATGCTTGTTAGGTACAGATGTGAGTTTTGCTATATCTTGAGTGACGACTGTCCAACCTTCCATAGAAAGCTAGAAATCACATTGGCAATCACATGAGCAACAATTGGCACCAGTAAATTACCGCTCAAAAGAGCGCTGTATCCTAGTAACAATCCAACAACAGTCGCCCAAACTACATAAGGCCATTGTTGAGGACCGCTTAGGTGTAAGATACCAAAGCAAACGCTAGATATGATGACAGCTAAATGATTGAAGCCTAAGGCTGGTACCATAACACCGCGAAATAACAATTCTTCACTCAAACCAGGTAGTAGCCCCAACCAAACGATGTCTGGTAAAGCAAGGGGCTTCAATACCATTTCTAAGTAATAGTTTGCACTTCTACGGTAAGGAGTCCAAAGGCGATAGACTATGCCACTTAAAGTGGTGATAGATAGACCCAAAAAGGCTCCTAGCATTAACTCAGTTTGTTGCCAACGCCAGGACATTAAAGTAATATTGCCAAAGCGCAACCACAGTTTAGCGACTATCCACAAAATAACTGCAGTTACTCCCATCGCCACCAACACTTGGGTGCGTGTCAGGTATGGAACTTCTGGCTCGTGCTTGTGCTGTTGTGCCACGGGAGTCTCCTTAAGGAGGAAAATGAAAAAAATAATGAGTGCTTATTTATGTTAGTCTTGAACGCTTAACAATTCATCATTTATCTTTCATATTGTAATAATCGCAATCGGGATATTTTAGAACTGAGGGTGGATGGGTCGATCCCCGCTTGGTGGGCGACCAATACACCTATGGCTTCTAGATATGAATTGACTTGTATTGATTTGAGCCCCAATGGTTGGGGTGATACTTGTAGTTGAGTGTGATTTTCTGCCACTGTCACGATTTGGCATCGCTGAGTGCGGCTTAAGCTTAGTAAAGCGCTACTACCACAAGCAGTTGCAGGTACAATTGCCGCATCAACTTGATTAACCCAAATGTCTCCTGTTTTGGCTCCAATTTTGGGGCTTATTTTGGTTTCAGACTCGGACAATTGATGACTTTCCGCTACTAAAAATTGGGGTGCGCGACTCAAACCAACAAGCACGCTTGTTAAAAAAGTATAACCCAATTCTTCAGCAGCAGAGCGGGGAGATAAATTGGCATCGAGGGGAGGAGGTAAAAAAGCGGGGGAATGGGCGCAAGGGATCTGAAAAGTTCTAACAATTAAGTGACTGATGACTGCTTCTGCACCTGCTATGGGATCGACTCCTTGCCCTTGACGGTACTTTTGCTCTATTTCCTCATCTATGTTATCGGGAAAACGCGCAACAACGGCGATCGCTTCTGCCCCTGCTTTTTCAATTAAGACGGATGCTGCTCTCAACAGGCTATCTGGGTTACCGATTGTTCCCCAACTTGCTCCCGAAGCCGATGTCTGTAATTGTACTTTTAGTGGAGCATCAGTTATGACATAATCTGTTAAAGATAAACCCAGTGTAGCTCTAGCTGCATCTGCTGCTTGCAGGTGCCGCAATTGTAACTCCGGTTCAATTCCTTGGTCTAAAATCAAACCTATTCGATTCCGATAGACAGGGCGAAGTCCCCACTCACCGGCGGCAAATTTGTCAAGCCCGTAACCTTCTACGTAAAGAGCATTGGGTAAATTCCAGTAGAGATTTGCTCCATTGAGAACATTTGGGTGAGTAATCAAGCGATCGCAAACCCCAGCCACAGCTTTTGCCACTGGCAATGCATCTCCTGCATAGCCGCCAATGGATGCTCCCACACCAGTTGGTACAATTAAAATTGATGTATATAAATTCACAATGGTTAATTAATGGCTAATGGCTAATAGCTAATGGCTGATGGCTAACAATAATTAGCCATCAGCTATAAGGAACTAGCTTTCGTTAGTTACAACAGCTTCAACAGAGCAAGTTTGCTTTTTAACATCTACCGAGGTGATAGCCCAACGGAGAGGTTCTCCCTGTTTTTTTAGTTCTGCTTCAATTGCTTTTTGCAGTTCGGTGGGAGTTTCTTGTAAGTCAATTTCTGCAGTAATAAAATGAGTTGTCATCGTGTTATTCCTAACTTGTGTACGGAGGAGATATATACGTCTGTTTAATCCCGCAGAGAGGGCTCCAACATTTGCTGAAGACCTCGCATTTTAGATGAGGTTGCTTCCTATTTACCAAATTGCAACTGATAAACTATTTCTTCTTTCTCAGTTTCAATTTTCAAATCAGAGCGAGGATAGGCGACACAAAGCAATACGTAGCCCTGCTTTTGAAGGTCTGGACTAACGCCCATGCCATCAGTTTGATCCACAGTTCCGGAAATAATTTGAGCTGCACAAGTCGTGCAAACTCCTGCATGACAGGAACTCGGCAACTCTAAACTAGCAGCATCAGCGACTGATAGGATGGTTTCATTTTCGGCAACTTGCAAAGTATGAGTTTTGCCTTGGTGGATAATTTCAACTGTGTGTGTTGTGGGCATAGATAATGAGTCAGTATGAAGTATGAAGTATGAAGTATAAACTTATCACCTCTATGACATTGATAAAAGTAGGAAACATGAATCTTGAAAAAACTTGATTTTTCTGCTAACCGTAGCTTGGCATATCACAATAAGTTTTTCTGCGAACATTCATGCTTTATACTTCATACTTCTTCAGTCAAATATTTTATCCTATGAATAGGCAGAAACCCAATTAAGAAAAGCAAACAAAAGAGTTATCTTAAAAGAGCTTGACTAAGAAACGCACATCGGAGCGTGATAATTATAAGTCCTTTTAAGAGGGGTTAGGGTAATGGGGTTAGGGACTAGAGAATTCCACCTGACCCCAGACTCCTAACCCCTAACCCGTGTAGTTGAATATCTGGAGAGCAGAATGTTAGAATCATACCGCAGACACGTTACAGAAAGAGCCGCCCTTGGAATCCCCCCCTTACCGTTAGATGCAAAACAAACATCAGAATTATGTGAATTACTGAAAAATCCTCCTGCGGGTGAAGAAGAGACATTACTGCATTTGTTGCGCGATCGCGTTTCTCCTGGGGTCGATCCTGCAGCGTATGTCAAAGCAGGATTTCTCACTGCCATCGCAAAAAAGGAAGTAACTAGCCCCTTGATTTCACCTATTGCTGCAGTGCAATGGTTGGGTACGATGGTAGGTGGTTACAACGTCCAATCGTTAATTGAACTTTTGCAAACTCCCACCACATCCCTATCGGATTCTTCGGAAACACCCCTAGTGATGAAAGGGCAAGGAAAGGAACCGATAGCCGCCTATGCAGCAGAGGCATTAAGCAAAACCCTTTTGGTGTATGATTCCTTCCACGATATTCTAGAATTATCTAAAACTAATCCTTTCGCCAAACAGGTCATTGATTCTTGGGCAGAAGCTGAATGGTTTACATCTCGTCCAACATTACCAGAATTCATCAATGTCACTGTCTTCAAAGTACCGGGCGAGACAAATACCGATGACTTATCCCCCGCAACTCAGGCTACCACACGTCCCGATATTCCCCTACACGCCTTGGCAATGTTGGAAAGTAGATTGCCAGGTTCGCTGCAAACTATCGCTGAGTTAAAGAAAAAAGGTTTTCCCATAGCTTACGTTGGGGATGTGGTAGGGACTGGTTCCTCCCGCAAGTCGGCAATTAACTCCGTACTGTGGCACATCGGGCATGATATTCCTTATGTACCCAACAAGCGATCGGGAGGGTATATTTTAGGCGGTACCATCGCGCCCATATTCTTTAATACTGCAGAAGATGCTGGTGCTTTACCCATCCAGTGCGATGTCACAAAGATGGAAACCGGGATGGTCATTACTATCTACCCGCATAGAGGAGAAATTACCAACGCAGATGGCGAAGTAATTTCCACCTTCACCCTCAAACCCGACACAATACTTGATGAAGTCCGTGCTGGCGGACGCATACCCTTACTGATCGGACGTACCCTCACGGATAAAACCAGACTTGCGCTTGGTTTAGAACCCAGCACCATCTTTATCCGTCCCAAGCAACCCGCCGACACGGGCAAAGGTTATACCTTGGCACAAAAAATGGTAGGTAAAGCTTGCGGTTTACCAGGAGTTCGTCCCGGTACATCCTGCGAACCGCTTGTGACAACCGTTGGTTCTCAGGATACAACAGGACCGATGACCCGCGATGAATTAAAAGAACTTGCTTGTCTCGGTTTCTCTGCTGACTTGACGCTTCAGACTTTCTGTCATACAGCAGCTTATCCCAAACCAGTTGATATCAAAACTCAAAAGGAACTACCCGACTTCTTCGCCTCTCGTGGGGGTGTTGCTTTACGTCCCGGCGATGGTATCATTCACTCTTGGTTAAACCGGATGTTGTTACCAGATACCGTAGGAACAGGTGGAGACTCCCACACTCGTTTCCCTCTAGGTATTTCCTTCCCCGGTGGTTCTGGACTGGTGGCGTTTGCTGCAGCATTGGGTGTGATGCCATTAGATATGCCAGAATCCGTGTTGGTAAGGTTTAAAGGAGAGTTGCAACCCGGTATTACTCTCAGGGATATAGTGAATGCCATTCCCTATGTAGCAATTCAGAAAGGTTTGCTTACAGTAGAGAAGCAGAACAAGAAAAATGTCTTTGCTGGGCGAATTCTGGAAATGGAAGGCTTGCCAGATTTGAAAGTTGAGCAAGCGTTTGAACTGACTGATGCAACTGCCGAACGTTCTTGTGCTGGTTGTACAATCAAATTGAGCGTTGAGACAATTTCAGAATATCTGCGTTCCAACATAGCTCTGTTGAAGAACATGGTAGCACGGGGTTATCAAGATGCCCGTACTCTCATGCGGCGCGTTGCCAAGATGGAAGAGTGGTTGGCAAACCCGGTACTCTTAGAAGCAGATGCGGATGCAGAATATGCAGAAATTATCGAAATTGATTTGAACGAAATCAAAGAACCCATTGTAGCTGCGCCTAACGACCCCGATAACGTGAAATTATTATCGGAAGTTGCTAATGACCCAGTACAAGAAGTATTCCTTGGTTCTTGTATGACAAATATCGGTCATTATCGTGCCATGGCAAAGGTGTTGGATGGTGCGGGTGCAGTGAAAACGCGCTTGTGGGTTTCTCCACCAACTCGCATGGACGAACAGCAACTAAAAGAAGAAGGTGTTTATGGTATTTTTGGTGCTGCGGGTGCGCGGACAGAAATGCCAGGTTGCAGTTTGTGTATGGGTAACCAGGCGCGAGTTGCTGATGGCGTAACGGTGTTTTCTACTTCTACCCGCAACTTCAATAACCGCATGGGTAAAGATGCACGAGTTTATCTCGGTTCAGCGGAATTAGCTGCAGTTTGTGCGCTGTTGGGAAGGATTCCAACCGTGCAGGAATATTTAGATATTGTGGCAAACAAGATTCATCCTTTTGCTGATAATTTGTATCGGTATTTGAATTTCGATCAAATTGCTGGTTTTGAGGATGAAGGGCGGGTCATTCCGTTAGAACAAATGCCCAAAATAGAAGACATTTTGGGTATGCCTGCAGCGTCTAAAAAGTAGTTTATCTATAGTGGGCAATACTAACCCTATCAAGGTGACTTAAAAAATTGCGATCCAAGCGGCAATTCCTCATCTTCTCTCTCTGTGCTCTCTGCGCCTGGTGCGGTTTAAAAGTAATTTATCTAACCGCCGAGACCCAGAGGACGCAGAGGTAAGAGGTGAGAAAGCGATTGATTTGTTGAAGTTTTTATTCACCTCAGCAGGGCTAGGTGGGCAATGCCCACTATAAAGACACAAAAAAAGTTTAATCATTTATAGTAAGAAGGGAAGTGTCTTTTTTTACCACAAATTGCTACACGCTTTATCTTATCAGCCTTTCAAGCTCCTTTGTCACCCCTCAGGTATTAGACCTAACTCCAAGTGATACAACAAGAGATTCAATTTGGTTCGAGCGATCTCTGTTCTATCAGATTTTCGCGTTTGCTTGGGGTGTTGGAGGCATTCGCCTTTCTCTTGAACTAGAATCTACAGTGTTGTAGTGGTATAAGTCCACTATCCGAAGGAACAAAATAAATAAAACAGGACAAGAAATAATGAGTTACTTGAAAATTGATGCCTTAATACAGGCAATAGTATATAGCGCTTCCCACTCTGCTGAGGTACGATTTGAAATTTGCTTGTATTATTGATAAGGGTTCAAAAAATCTAGGTGTACCTCATGTGCTTGGGAAAGGCTATATTGCGCTCAAGCAAGTCAACAAAATCTTGGGCGTCGATTTGCTGCTTATTTTAGACGAAAGCTAGGTAAAGCAGGAGCACATGGAGAAAGAAAACTTAAGGATCAAAGGATTTTTTTCAGTCTAACTTATATAAAAATATGCTATTCTTAGCTAAAGATTACCTGCATTTTTGATGCAACTTAAATTTAGCTTCTTAACTCAAAATATTGCTCAGAGTTCGAGTTATCTTTATGAATTTTTTACTGAACTATACTATTGTTATACGTCCTGATGATAATGGTACTTTTGTCGCTTATCTTCCAGCAATTCCTGGCTGTCATGCATGGGGACAAACCCCAGATGAAGCTCGTACTGAACTGGTTTGTGTTTTTGAAATGATTAAGCAAGAATACGAAGAACAAGGACGTTCTCTCCCTAATGATGTCGATCTAGTAATTGCCAATGCCAGCTAAAGCCAGCGAATTACAACGAGTTGCTCGGAAACTAGGGTTTGAAAAGGTGAGACAAAAAGGGAGTCACAGTCGTTGGCAACATTCAGATGGACGAGCAACCACTATTCCCGTTCATGCTAACGCTGAAATTGGTAGTTGGTTGTTTCATCAGATTCTTAAGCAATTGGGTATTACAGAGGAAGAATTTAACCAGTTACGCTAGGTGGGGAGATCTCCAATTCACTCTCAGAACCAATTCTTGTATTTAACTGTAATTGCGACATTAGCTGTGGTTTGTGCTCTGTTGGGAAGGATTGCAAAGCGCTCGGCAAACTTAAGGTAATAATCATCCCGCTAATTAGTACTAACGACTTCGACTACTAAGGGGACAGATGCCGATTGAGTGACTGTTGACTGTTTTTGAAAAAGAACCTCATTGCTGAGATTCTCAAGATTTAGCTAAAGCTGGTAAATAAGTAGATTTGGCAGAAGGTGTTTTAACAAAAGCTGTTTTAGGAATACGATACGGTAACCCTAATCTGACATACTCTATAGTGATTTTCTCGGCTAAAAATCCAACAACTTTTTCATGGTCTCCAGTTGGAGGTGGTATCTCTATAATGACTCCATGGCGTAACTCGTAGCGCTTTCCATCGTTTGGGTACCAGCCAATAAATTCTTCGTAGGTTATTAATTTAGGTAGGGCGTGGGTCATAAGTTAGCACCTCCCAATATATTTGCCTTCTATTCAGGGAGCATTAACATTGCTGAAATTATAATTCTATTGTAATCTCATGTTTTATTCCCTTCGGTGCTCTCAAATTATCGCTCTTGTTCTCCTCTTTCTTCGTGTCCTTTGCGTCTTTGCGGTTCATTTAAATAATCTTTAGGAGAGCAAGGACTAATTTCACAAGCATAATACCTTTGCCCTAGCTTCAATTATTTGCATCTGCATTAACCACACGGGAAGCACTATCAAGCACTCTTAACTTCCTTGTGTTCGTCTTGAATTTCTGGAAAATCCTCTTTAAGATTTTGCATGCACTCTTTTAACTGAGTTTGCAGCCAATTCTCATATAATTCGTTCAGCAGACGTTGCTTTGTTGCTTCATCTAATTGTGCTGGTAAAAACTTTTCAAGCCGCAGTATGACGATCCAATCACCTAAAGGCGTGGGTGGTAAAAGTTGACCGGGCTGAACGGATGACAGCATTTTTGCTAAGGCTGGATGGGGAACTCCTAACTCTACAGGACCGAGTATACCGCCTGTTTGTGCTTCCGGACCATCTGAATATTCGCGAGCGAGTTCGCTAAACGATTGTTCTCCTTCTTGAATTCGGAAGTACAATTCTTGGGCAATACAAATGTCTTTTACCCGTATCAGCGAATACACAACTCTATCTAACTTTGCTTTGCGTTGGACAAAGTAAGATTGCAATTTATCTCCCCAAGTCGTTTTTTTGAAGGTTTCAAGTTTGACGTTACGGGTCACTTGATAATCGAGTTGTTTGCGGTCTATTCCACGGGCTTGCAACCAAGCTTCAAGCTCTGTATCGGAATTCAACTGTTGCTGTTGATAAAACTGCTTGTAAATCTGAGCTGTTTCTTCTGGTGATAGGGTAATATTAGAAATTGCCGATTCTACAACCATTTCTTGTACCAACTGCGGTAGTATTCCGTACTGCTTTAGTAGAGGAACAATGTTAGTTTTTGTAATTGTTTGCGAACCTATTTGTAAAATGGGAGTCATAAAATAGTTAAAGTTAAAAGATATCAAACACTCTGTAGATCGGCAAGCACCTTGTTTATTAATTTTACGTAAATTAAAAGTATAAATAAATACTTAATAATGGTTTAACAAGAAACTTAGCTCTTCTAAAGTATTTTAATTGTATTTCTCGTAGTTGGCATACCAAACAGGTGAGATTCCCGACTTCTCCAAGAAATCGGGAATCTTATGGCTGAGTAGAAATTTCGGGTTTCGTTAAGCGCTCAAGCCATCAGTATTGCCGATCGCTATGTTATCGTTAGCTAAACCATACTGCAACCCAGCAAGTCCCACGCGTGGGTCGAGATTGAGTGTTGTTCCTAACTCAAGCACGAGAATTTCATTGTTGTCCGGAGCAGACGATCGCCCACCACCACCGGGGTAGTTGTTATCATTGGCAACTAAGATCGTGTTGCGATCGAGCACCAACACATCCTCGATAGTCACAAAGGGGAAGGTAAACAATTGACTGCCATCGCCATTCAAGTCCTTTGGATCTTGAACGTTCAGCAGGTTGGCAACTTCCTCTTTAGCAACAAAGCCATTGGCATCTTTCTGAGAAAGGTCAACTTTGAAAATCTTTTTAAATTGTGCGGTAGCACCTTGACCGTTATCACGCTCAATGACAAGATACTCACTATCGTTAATAACGGTAAAATCACCAATGGCGTTGCTTGGGTTTTCCAGTTGATAGTAACCAGCAATACCATCAAACTTATTCGATACCAGATCGTATTGGTAGATTCTCAACGAACCTACCGGATCGCCCACCACAGTTCCTTCAAGTAATGGGTACAGAGTCGTTTTACTGGGGTTAATTGCTAAGCCCTCAAATCCTCTAGAACCACCAAGATTAGAAACTACGGGTTCTCCTACATACAAGTCGCGTACCGTATCGCCTGTTCCGGGGAAGTCTGTGAAGAAACCATCAACACCCAACTCGATGAACTGCTTGTACTCCTGTACGGGATCGCCGTTGTAATCTGATGCTAAGAAGACACTTTCATTGCGGAAGGTGTAAGGATGGACCAACAAACCGGCAGTATGGGCATCTTGAACTAAAGTTGTGGGATTACCCAAAACTCTATCCGCATCGTTAATAGTCCCATCACCATTAAGGTCATCTGGCTGACCGTCACCGTTGCGATCGACTGTTTGCGCTGGGACAATTAAACGTTTGTTGGGACCGATACCAGATGCGTAGTCATTGACAAAATCTAATCCTGTTGGGGTTGCTAAGTCGCCATAGGTACGAGAGTCGCCACTGACTGTAAAGTCATAAGGCTTTTCTGTTGCATTACCATATAACTGAACCAGTGGCACGTCAATCCCTGCTTTGGGCAACAGTACATCATTCAGTTCTTGTAAATTTCCCACTTCAAAGGATTGGATAAAGATCCGCGTTGGATCGGTAAAGCTCTTAGCAACTAAAGTATCAACTAACTCTTTACCCAAGTTGGTATTGATAGGGGTTCCATCGATACGTTTGCCTTCCGTGGCAAAATAGGTGGGGTGCTTAGTTTCAGGATAAATGCCTATCTTGCGCCCGGTTTCTTTTTCCACCTGCTGCACTAAGTCAATGACTTCTGCTAGGGTAGGAATCTTTAAACCATCATTGTTGTATTCAGTTCCTCGCAAATCGGGTAAGCGTTCGATAGCATTGAGAGTTTTAATTTCTGCGAGGGTAAAGTCTTCCGAGAACCAGCCCCGGATAGTACGACCGTCAATGACTTTAGTGGTCAGACGGTCGGCGAACTCAGGACGTTGGTAAACGTCCGTGCTGGTGTCCGAAGTGTTGAGCGTACCATCTGCGTTAAGAATGGCAAGAGCGTTTTCGTGACGGGCAATTAGGACACCATCTTTGGTAGCAACTAGGTCGGGTTCGATAAAATCAGCACCTAATGCGATCGCTAATTTATACGATTCCAAAGTATGCTCCGGGCGAGATCCGCTAGCTCCTCTATGACCGATAACAATAGGAGCGCTACCAGTTAAGGTATCAAATTCAGCCCTTTTCAAGACATCAGGGTTGTCAGGGGAGCGTACAAAAGTTCCGACGATCTGGTCGCGAACTAAGTCAGCAGTACCGGGAAAATCACTGAAGAGAGCATCAACTCCAAGTTGGTAAAACTGTCTGTACTCTAGTTGTGGATTGCCGTTGTAATCTGATGCTAGATAACGTCCTTCATTACGGAAGGTATAAGGATGTACCTGTAACCCTGCTGCATGGGCATCTTGTACGAGTGTTGTTGGTGGAGTGGTCACTTTGTCAGCATCATTGATGACACCATCATTGTTGAGATCGTCTGGATTGCCATCTCCATCGCGATCGACTGTCTTCACTGAGACAATCATCCGCTTCCACGGACCAATACCATCAGCATAAGTCGCTATTTCTTTCAAGCCTTCTGGAGTCCGCAGATCCGCATAAGTCCGGGAATCTCCACTGACAACAAAATCATAAGGTTTGGTTTCAATCAACGAACCATCATCTCTGACATCAACAGCATCTAACAACTGAACCAAGGGAATATCTGTTTTCTGATTGAGTTCTTTGAGGTTGCTGGTTTCAAAAGATTGGATAAAAATTCGGCTGGGGTCGGTAAACCCTGTTTTTTCCAGGGTGGCTAACAGGGGTTCTTCTAAAGATAAACCAATGGAGTCATGGTAAGTGGGGTGTTTGGTTTCGGGATAGATACCAATTTTCTTCCCTGTTTGTGCTCCTACCTCTTTAACCAAATTGATGACTTCTTCTAAGGTAGGAATTTCAAACACTCCATTGAAGACTTGAGGGCGGAAGCTTTGAGGCATAATTGCCCGTAAAGTTTTGATTTCTGCTAGGGTAAAATCTTCAGCCCAGAAACCTTCTTCAGTTACTCCATCAATGACTTTAGTTTTTTTACGCTCAGCAAACTCAGCACGAGTTGAGACATCGGTTGTAGCTATCAAATTGGGTTCGTGACGAGCAATCAGAACTCCATCTTTGGTAGAAACCAAATCTGGTTCAATGAAGTCTGCACCTCTTTCTATTGCTAGCTTGTAAGCTTCGAGAGTGTGTTCTGGCAATTCACCGCTTGCACCTCGGTGTCCGATAACTAGAGGGGCTTGACCGTTAAGGGTATTGAGTTGAACAACACTGCGGTTAGGGACGGAAATAGGAGCCTCAAGGAGCTTACCCGTGCTGTCAAAATGCAGCAAGTAAGGTCCAAACTCATCACCGACCCACAGCGTACCATCTTTTGCTAGGACAAATGACTCTACATCAAAATCTGCACCTGTTAACAAGCGATCGCTCGTGCTTTCATTAACAATCTTAAAGGGGACTCGGTTATCTGGGTCAGATAGTTGTATATAATTTAACACCTTAACACTCCCGTCGCCCCCTTCTATACCTTGGAAACTGGGGTCAAGGCGATAAATTCGTAACAGGTAATCCGCGCTATTATTTTTTGCACCAAAACCATTATCTGTTAAAAACCAGAAAGTATTTTGGTCGGCAAACTGTACACCACTAAAGCCCTGAACGGGTTGACCAGGAAATGGAGTGGTTCGTCCATTGGTACTTGTAAGAAATGTGCCAGATTGAGGACCTTCGGCAAATGTATCTGCTGGTAGAACTGCAAATCCCTTGAGTGTTACGTCTGCCATAATTTTTTCCTATTTTGTGAGACACACAATGTCCTGAGCTTTGGATATTCTGCTTATCCATAGCAAAGAACAATGGCTTTTTTAAAGGATAAAGGATGAAGTTTGAAGGATAGAGTATTTCATTTTTTAGACTTGATACTGCATCCTGTTTCATCTTTTATTCCTATTGAGGCTTTTTTGCACCCTGTAATTTCTTTATCAAAATTAAAATTGGATCGTGAAGATCGAGCCAGTGCTTTCTATAGAAAGTCTCAAAGAATACATTTCGTGCATTTAATCTGATAAATTGCACGGAAGTTTGAGTTAAGCTTTCTATACAATTCCATCCAACCGCCTCTAGGTTAAGAACAATAAATCTTTTGATTAAGATTCAGTATTTTTTCTAAATAAGTATGCACGGAGGAGAAGCATTTTCTCCGTCAAAATACGTAAAAATTTATTAAAGTTTAACCAACCCATCAAAATCACAAGCGTTTTATCTCTCAATATCGAGCTATAGCAGTCTTAAATGAAATATACAAATAAGAGTGAAGACTGCTAATGGCTAATTGCTAATAGCTAATTGCTTTTTGACCATTAGCTATTAGCCTTTTCCAAATGATTTCGGGATTGCAGATTGCTATGTTAACGCTTAAACCAAATTCTCGTACCTACAGTCTGTTGAAATTACCTATGTCATCCCTCAAAGAAGAGGTTACTGTAGAAAAAATGATTATAAATTGTGCTGGCGCAGGTAAAACCCTAGGTTAAGTACTCTTTGTAGGGCACTTATACAGCATGACATAAACAAAACAACCGTTAAAAAGTAATCATTATGATATTAATCGTAGATGACGAACAGCACAACCTACGTATTCTATCTAGCACCTTAACTCAGCAGGGGTATGAAGTCCAGTGTGCCAAGAACGGGGAATTGGCTTTACTAACAGCACGAGAAACCTTACCGGATTTAATTCTGCTAGATATCATAATGCCAGATATGGACGGGTACAAAGTTTGTCAACATCTCAAAGCTGATGCAGCGACTCGCGATATCCCAGTTATCTTTTTAAGTGCTTTTAATGAAACTTTGAATAAAATAAAAGCGTTTGATGTTGGGGGTGCAGATTACATTACAAAACCTTTTCATGTAGAAGAAGTTTTAGTTCGCGTGAAAAATCAACTGGAGATCCGGTTGTTGCAAAAGAAACTTATAGAAAAAAATGCTTTGCTGCAAACAGAGAACTACGAACGACAAGAAGCACAACGGAAGCTCGAACAAATAACCGCTGAGTTAAAACGTTCAAATCAAGAACTCGAGCAATTTGCTTACGTAGCAGCTCACGATTTACAAGAACCATTACGAGCAATAACAAGTTACACTCAGATCCTAGCTTTGGAATATCAAGATCAGCTAGATGAAACAGCAATTGAGTACGTGAATTTCATCGTAGATGGAACAATACGAATGCAGCAGTTAATTCAAGACTTGCTCGCCTATTCCCGTGTAGGGACTCGTGGTAAAGCATTTGTACTGACTGATAGCAACGTTGTGTTAAACCAGGCTTTGAAGAATTTGCAAGTCGCAATTGCTGAGAAGCATGCCATTATTACCTATGACCATTTACCAATAATTCTAGGCGACAAAATTCAATTGATACAACTTTTTCAAAACTTAATTAGTAACGCTATTAAGTTTCATCGGGAAGAGTTTCCTCAAGTTCATATTTCTGCTCATTTAAAAGATCGGGAATGGCTATTTTCTGTAAAAGACAATGGAATTGGCATTAAACAAACTTATCTCGATCGCATTTTTGAAATTTTCAAACGTCTTCATTCTCGTCAGGAGTTTCCCGGTACAGGTATCGGTCTAGCTATTTGCAAAAAGATTGTCAATTTCCATCACGGGCGCATTTGGGCTGAATCTGAGTTAGGGGTGGGTACAACGTTTTACTTTACTTTTCCTGATTCTACCATCAGTTAGATTTTTACCGATCTCTAATCCTTACCCCCTATAAAACTGTTATCATCCCAGAAAAAGCGCTCCTCGTTTAAAGTCGCTATTGATAATAATTATGGTTAAAAAAGTTGCGATTGTCGGTGCAGGACCTAGCGGGCTCTTGCTTGCTCACTACTTGTTACGCCGTGGCGATCGATATAAAATTGATATTTATGACCGCCGCAGCGATCCTAGAAGAGTCCCATTCTCAACCTCAAGAACCTTTCCCATTTCCCTCAACGAAAGAGGAATGAGCGCCTTGAGAAATATTGAGGGTTTGGAGGAGGCGATTGAAGCTATTAGTGTGAAAATGACTGGAACGATTTTTCACCAAAAGAACGGTACGCAACGGTTAACACCTAGAAAAAAACCTCTCACGACTCTAGATCGGACTAGTTTAGCGATCGCTTTGTTAGAAAAGTTGACTGAAAAATATGATAACAGCCAGCTTAACACTCACTTCAATTGCCAATGCACATTTGTGGATTTTAGCGAGAAGAAGCTAAAGTTTCAAAACTTGGAGTCAGAAACAGATTTTGATGTTGATTGCGATATTTTAATTGGTGCAGATGGCTCCCGTTCTGCAGTCAGAGAATATTTTCTGCATACTAAAGATTTTCATTGCGAACAAAAGTACGTTCCCAATAACTATAAATCTATTTTTCTTCCTCCTCTTAAAAATGCAAAAATTAACTTAGAACAAGGCAAAATTCACTCGTGGATACAAAAAGATGGTACATACGTAGTTTTACTACATCAACGAAACGGAACGATGAGTGGCGTCATTTTATTTGTTCATAGTAAAAATCAGATAGATTCTCTCTCTAGCACAGAAGAAGTGATTGCATTTTTTCAAAATAATTTTCCAGAAGTTGCTCAACTGATGCCACAAGAGGAGGCTGAAGCTTTTCTTGCTAGACCAACATCAAGAATTTTAACAGTCCGTTGTAACCGCTATCACGAAGGGGATAGTGCTTTGTTAATTGGAGATGCTGCCCATGCTGTATCTTCTTCTATCGGTCAGGGTTGCAATGCTGCTTTAGAAGATGTGGTTTTGTTAGACGGACTTTTGAATGAATATTCCGACAATTTTGCCTTAGCAATCGAACAATTTACTGTTCGTCGAAAACAAGACGCCCATGCTTTAGTAGAGCTTGGTGATAACGCTTTTCCCTCAACTACAGGATTGTTTATTGAGTTTGCTTTACGGGAAAGCGTTGCTAGATTTTTGCACAAAATATTCCCGAAATACTTTACACCTCCTATTTCAGAGTTGATATTTGAAACGACAACTCCTTACTCAGAAATCTTGAATTTATACAAAGGTTGGATTTCCAAAGTCAAAAAATCAAATGCTTCTCTTCAGTAAGGTTTTACAATGTAGACAAGAATTATGGTTACCTAGTAGTTCGTTGTTTACCTTTTCATTGATGGATTGATAAGCTAAGACGCACTTAAATTTTAAAGCCAACAACCTCATAGCAAGGTTTTCAAGCTTAAAAAAGTACAATTTAGATGCGCGATAGCTTAGATAATGATGATGCCAATTCTAAAAATTAGCACCGTCACTCACTGCCGATCCAATTTAATATTGTGACGCTCGCTCATCATAACCACCTTCGTTAGTACCGATATAGTAGTTTTGCCTTGGCTATGCTAACAGTCTAAAATTTCCCTGATAACACTTTTTATATCTTTATCTCCGGGGCGTTTGGAAAATTGCTCGTGACTGTAAATCCATACAAGTTTAATTACGCAGTTATTAGCATTGATTAAATACATTAATCTAATTTGACCAGAAGCACCTTTAGAAACCTTTAACTCTAGCTTATGAAAAGTCCATCCTTCGGGTAATTGAATCTTACTAGGTAAAGGTTCTTGACGAGAATTGATAGGATATTGGTCTTCAATCAAACCTTCTAAAACATCTCCGATCCTCTCAATAAAATTAGTTCCAAGAACTTTAGCAAGTTTTTTGAACGAGCGTTTGAAGTTTTCAGATTCTTCAATCAAGAAGTGAGTTGAGCCAGTCACGCACTTCTCCTTTGCTTATACGACGCGAAGCTTCCAACGTACAAGCATCTTCCAACACTTTAGATATGACTTGTTCATACGCAGGATTCTCTCGTTCTATGACATCCAATTTCTGATGACCCAATGCTTTCATGTCTTCTAAAAGAATAGGTTCAGTAGAACTGGCTTCGGAAGGTAATCCCCTACGAGCTTTTTTCCAAGGAAACTCTAAATGTGTCATACCACTTAAGCGATAAGCATGGTAGCCTCCAAAATATTCCCAAACTTCTTCCAAAAGTTTTTTCTTTTTATCTGGAATCTGTAATAAAACGTCTTTGCCAGGAATGGGTAATTGATTAGCTTCAAATTCACTATAGAATTTATAAGCCGGAGGACAGACGGGACCGTATCGCCATGCTTGGATAACCTCATCAAACAATGGCTCATCGTAAAGTGCCAAATGTATACTCTGGGCATAATATAAAAGCTTTTGAACTTTCATGTTAGTCATTTCAGCTTCTATACCTTCTTCATAAGCTCTAACTATAAAGTAGCGAGCTATGATGAGACAATTTATCATACCCAAACCTGCTACTCAAAACAAAGGCTTTTTTTTCAGCTATATTTAAGTCTAATACCAATTTTATGTGAAGTTGCACATTCTTGACCTCACTATAAGGGTGGGGCTACACAAACAAAGCCTGCCTTTGCAGACTAATAAGATGCGTCTTTATAGAAAATTGGTATAGCTTACACAACTATTATAGTCTAAAACAAACTTAATAATACAAAAGTACTAATTTAATAAAAATTTATCCGTACTGCGGCAAAGGTTTGTGACTAAAAACTTTAAAGCACAGTTAACACGCCACTTTGCCAAAATGTAAAGTGACCTGTTACATATATAGTACTTGTACCGTTATTTATATAAAAGGAAACACCTTAACCAAAACGCCCGGAGGTATAGTCACGGGTACGAGTATCAAGGGCATTACTAAATATTTGAGTGGTTTCTCCAAATTCCACCATTTGACCGATGCGACTTTCATCAGTACTGAAGAAAGCAGTGTAATCTGAAACCCGCGCTGCTTGTTGCATATTGTGGGTTACGATCGCAATTGTGAGTTCGTCACGCAAACTGTGAATGAGTTCCTCAATTTTCATTGTGGCAATGGGATCGAGCGCCGAACAAGGCTCGTCCATCAACAAGATTTTTGGTTTTACAGCTAAAGCACGAGCAATACACAATCGCTGTTGCTGACCGCCTGAGAGCCCCAACGCTGATTTGTGCAGTTTATCTTTTACTTCTTCCCAAATAGCTGCACCTCTGAGGGCTGATTCCACAATTTCATCTAATTCTGCTCTTGGACGCCAACCTGCAATTCTAATACCGTAGACCACGTTATCGTAAATACTCATGGGGAAAAGGTTTGGTTTTTGAAACACCATACCTATTTGGCGGCGCAGACGGTTTAAGTTTACGCGGGAAGCATAGATGTTTTGACCGTAAAACTCTACAGAACCATCCACCTTTACAGGACCTTCTAACTCGCTAATGCGGTTGAGACATTTAATAAACGTTGATTTACCACAACCACTTGGACCAATGATGGCTGTGACGTGGTTTTCATAGATATCCATTGAGACACCTTCCAATGCTTTGGATGTGCCGTAGTAGAAGCTGAGATTCCTGACTTTGATGGCTGGGGTTAATTTACTCATAGGATTTAGATACGACACAAAAAATCACACCACTTTTAAAGGTCACTTAAGCGTTTCTCTTTCTTGTAAAGATACGAGAAAGAACACTAATTATTAGAATCATTCCAACTAAAACCAGAGAAGTCGTCCACACTATGGCTGTTTTTTCTGGTGTGGGGTCGTTGTACAGATTAAAAATTAACACTGATAGTGAGGCTGTTGGACTATTTAGCTCGGTTGACCAATCTAAACTAAACAAGGAAGTAAAAATTAAAGGAGCTGTTTCACCCGCAGCACGAGCAACAGCTAGTAAAACCCCTGTAGTGATAGCAGGTAGTGCAGCCGTTATAACGACACGAAATATAGTTTGGAAGCGAGTTCCTCCTAAAGCAGCCGATCCCAGACGCATGGTGACGGGAACAAGTTTTAAAGCCTCTTCTGTAGTAAGAACAACAACTGGAAGCATCAGTACTGCCAATGCAAAACCGCCTGCGATCGCGCTAAATTGCTTCGTTGTTAATACAATGACACCAAAGGCAAAAATCCCTACCACAATAGAAGGAACTCCTGTAAGAACAGAAGCCACGAAACGAACAAGGCGTCCTATTTGGGTACCTTTGCCTATTTCTGAGAGATATATACCCGTCATAATTCCTGTAGGAACACTAAATAGTGCAGCTATTGACACCATAATTAGAGTCCCGACAATTGCATTTCCAAAACCATCGTAAATGACAGGTGTCACAAACATGGATGGTTTGAGACTCTTCAACCCCCGCCCGATGATTTCCCATAAAAGTGATACCAAAGGAATCAAAGCTAAAGCTGAAAGCAAGAATGCTATTACAGTCATTCCATAGTTAAATACTAGCCTGATTGGTGGTAGAGGACTATATATTTCTGCTGCCACGGATTTATTTCTTTCAGACTCTTGATGACCGGTCATATCTCATTACGCCTTTTTCTCTTCAAACTCCTTGGCAACTTTCGTGTCTTTCTTTAGACATAATAACCTGAAGAAAGTACTGCCAATCGTTTAGTAACAAGTAGTTTATGTAACATTTGTCGTAAATCTCTTCGACCAATTTGAAAAGAGAATGTGACAGATAATAGGGTGAGATGAGGGCATTCTCAATCCAAAATCTAAAATCCACTCATCCAAAATGGTATTACTTATTTTTGCCACCAACAAACTGTACAACTGCTAAAGCACAAATATTGACAGCTAAGGTTACGGCAAACAAAATCAAGCCTAAATATGTTAGCGCTCCAATATGTAATGGATCTTGCGCTTCAGCAAACTCGTTAGCTAAGACAGAAGGGATCGTGTAGCTCGGATCGAGTAGTGATGCACTGATTTGAGCCGAGTTCCCAATCACCATAGTCACAGCCATTGTTTCCCCCAATGCTCTCCCTAAAGCGAGCATTGCTGCACCTACAATTCCAGAAAATCCAGTCGGTAGTATGACTCGAAAAATGGTTTCCCAACGAGTAGAACCCAAAGCCATCGATCCACTGCGTAATTCTTTTGGAACCACAAGCAAGACATCACGACTAATAGCAGCCATTGTAGGTAAGATCATAATTGCCAGAACGATCCCTGCAGTGAGTAAGTTGAAACCTGCTGGACTTGGCGTGTTAAACAAAGGTAACCATGCAAAAGTTGCGGACAACCAAGTTTCTAGAGGTGTCAGTACCGGAATAAATACATACACGCTCCACAAACCAATGATGACACTGGGAATAGCAGCGATGATCTCTACGATAAACGCTAGGGTTGTTCTTGCAGAAGGCGGGATAAAATTTTCACTCGTGACTAAAGCTACTGCCAATCCTACAGGTACAGCTAATAACATAGCGATCGCACTGGTGACGATAGTTCCGTAGATATAAGGCAATGCACCAAAAAGCAAATTACCTGCATCCCATTCCTGACTCCACAAGAACCCCAAGCCAAACTTTTGAATAGCTGGTAAAGCTTGTTGAAAAACGATCCAACTCATCCAAAACAATACAGCAACTGTCAGAGCAGCAAATACATAAACTAGCCAAGTAAATCCCTTATCAATTAAGAAACTTTGACCGCTAGTCGCTGTAATATCTGTACTGTCATCGATTAAGTTTCGTTGATTGTTATTAGCTGGTTCTGAGGAATTAGCCATTACTCATTAGAAGATTAAATTCTCGTCATGACACATAGGTGAGCAAACAGCCCACCAAAGTTAGGAAATTGTTATTTGCTAATTGCTAATTGCTAATTGCTAATGGTGAGACCAGAGAAAGCAGGCGGTGAGTTCAGTGCTGCAGGCGGGTTTCCCGCGCCCTAGCGACTGGCGTATAGCCCTGCGGGCATAGCCTGCTTGCGGCATCGCGGAGTGTGCGCTAAGCGCTTAGCGTCTCCGCTCCTGAGATAGGGCTAACGGCTAATACAACAATTAGCAATTAGCCATTAGCAATTAGCCATTAGCAATTAGCCATTAACACTACTTAATAGCACTATTTACTGTTTGTATTACCTTTTGTGCCGTAGATGCTGGAATCCTAGTATAGTTCAGGTCATCATTAATTTGTTGACCGTCAGTTAATGCCCAGTTAACAAAGTTTTTCACAGCAGATCCTTTAGCAGCGTCGGGATAATTTTTATAAACCAACAGCCAGGTTAGACCGACAATGGGATAACCTTGTGAGGGATCTCCAACAAAAACTCGGTAGTTGTCAGGGAAAGTGACAGTTGACAAAGCTTGGTTGGCTGACTCTAAAGAAGGAGCTACATATTGTCCTGTTTTATTCTGTACTTGTGCTGCGTTCAGTTTGTTTGCTGTAGCATACGCGTACTCAACGTAACCAATAGATCCTGCGGTACGAGAAACGAGATTAGCAACACCTGGGTTTCCTTTCCCTTTAAGAACATTGGCGATTGTCCACTTTGGAGCAGTTCCAGCACTCACTCTGCCCTTAAAGTAAGGACTGATTGTACTTAAATGAGTAGTAAAAATAAAGGTAGTACCGCTACTATCAGCGCGAACAACGGGTTTGATGGGCTGATTTGGTAGATTGACACCAGGATTATCTGCTTTGATTTGAGGGTCATTCCAGTTAGTGATTTGACCTGAGAAAATACCTGGTAAAGTCTTGCGGGACAATTTTAGATTGTTGACACCAGGAAGATTGTAAACAACAGCAACAGCACCACCCGCAGTAGGTACTAGGATAGCTCCTCTGCTGACTTTACCTATCTCTGCATCAGTCATTGCAGCATCACTAGCACCAAAGTCTACAGTTCCAGCAATGAACTGGCGAATACCCGCACCACTACCAACACCTTGATAGTTAACACCCAGCTTTGGATACTTTTTCTTGATTTCACGCGCATAACGTTCGTACAAAGGAGCAGGAAAAGTTGCTCCTGCACCATTAATAGTTTGTGCTTGGGCAGTAGTAGCTGTAAAAGAAGATCCGACAGCAATAACAGCCGTGACAGCTGAAGCAGCAACTACACGATTCAAAACGGTAGCCGATAATTTCATATTGCTAGGTTATTAATGATTATTTGTTTTTGGACAACACAGCAAATAAGCTACAATAATATTGGTTAAGAAAAAGCTAAGATAAGTTTAAACAGAGGTTAAATATTTTTTAAATTTCTATCTACAAATCAGCAAGCATTGACTGCTCGATAATTACTTTAATTTTCATCTATCGATTGATTGCTATTGACTGTTAATTGTTCGCTGTGAATTGTTAACTGGACGTTATTCCAACGTTGCAAGTAAATAAGTTCTAATTCATAACCCACTTTAGAAAAAAAGTCTATTTGCCGGAATTGCAAAATTACAAAAATTCTGAAAATTACAAAAGCAATAATCGCCAGGGCAATTCCGGTTGTAGAGGTTATAAGTGCCTCTGCCAGACCAGTAGTGACAGCAGAGAAATCAGTTGTGTTGCTTCCTGTCTTAATATGCTTAAAAGCAGCAATCAAACCACTTGCTGTACCTAAAATACCTAACAAAGGCGCGATCGCAATAGCACTTTCTAGCAGCCGATTACCCCGCCGCATTTCCAAACATTCTTTATCGCAAGCCGCTTTTACAGCTAAATGAAAAGTTTCGGGGGTCGGATTCCTAAGTTTCAATGGCTCAACCAAGAAGCGACCAATCGATAAATCTTTTGCACATAGAGCGATCGCTTCTGCTTCCTCCAGACCTATCTCGGCTGCTGCCAGCACTTTCCGCACTAAACGACGCTCTCGAATCGTGAGATTACACCAGAACCACGTCCTTTCCAGCGCACAAGCTAAAGTCACGATAGATAAAAACAACAGAGGCCACATCACGAGACCGCCTGCCAGAAATGTATCGTATATTACGGTCATACTGGATTTTTGGAAGCGTTTGCTGGTAAAAAATAATGCATATTCTTACTAAAGATACATGAAATTCTTTATTTTGATAGTTAAGAAATATTAAAATTAAGATTAATGTTTAGTTAAAATACGGAAAGCTCTTGTTCGCCGTGAGTCACCACGAGTAGAACAAGGGAGAGAGGACTGATAATATAAGAAACGCTTCATACTTCTTAAACAATGGCACGAGACTTACGGGGATTCATCAAACTGTTGGAAGAAAAAGGGCAATTAAAGCGAATTTCAGCCCCAGTCGATCCAGACTTGGAAGTTGCCGAAATTGCCAACCGAATGCTTCAAAAAGGGGGACCGGGGCTTCTATTTGAAAATGTTAAAGGAGCATCGTTCCCTGTAGCAGTCAACTTACTGGGAACAGTAGAACGGATATGCTGGGCAATGAATATGCAGCATCCTCTGGAGTTGGAGGAATTGGGGAAGAAATTGGCAATGCTGCAACAGCCAAAACCACCGAAAAAGATTGCTCAAGCAGTGGAGTTTGGGAAAGTTCTGTTTGATGTGTTGAAAGCAAAACCAGGACGCGACTTTTTCCCCGCCTGTCAGCAAGTAGTGATTCAAGGGGACGAGTTAGATTTAAATAAATTACCTTTGATACGTCCTTACCCCGGAGATGCGGGCAAAATTATTACTCTGGGGCTTGTGATCACAAGAGACTGTGAAACGGGAACGCCGAATGTAGGTGTATATCGCTTGCAGCTACAATCCAAAAATACCATGACCGTTCACTGGTTGTCAGTGCGAGGTGGTGCAAGACATTTACGCAAGGCAGCAGAACGTGGGAAAAAATTAGAAATTGCGATCGCACTGGGTGTAGATCCCCTAATTATTATGGCAGCCGCAACACCAATACCCGTGGATTTATCAGAATGGTTGTTTGCAGGGCTTTATGGTGGTTCCGGCGTGCAGTTGGCAAAGTGTAAGACAGTGGATTTGGAAGTCCCCGCCGATTCGGAATTTGTTTTGGAAGGGACAATTACCCCAGGAGAAGTTTTGCCAGATGGTCCCTTTGGGGATCACATGGGTTATTACGGCGGTGTAGAAGATTCGCCTCTGATTCGCTTCCATTGCATGACTCACCGCAAAGACCCAGTTTACTTAACCACATTTAGCGGGCGTCCGCCAAAAGAAGAAGCGATGATGGCGATCGCGCTCAATCGCATTTATACACCTATTTTGCGGCAGCAAGTCTCAGAGATTGTGGACTTCTTCTTACCTATGGAAGCTTTGAGTTACAAAGCAGCCATCATATCCATAGATAAAGCATATCCGGGACAAGCAAGACGTGCAGCTTTGGCATTTTGGAGTGCTTTACCACAATTTACGTATACTAAGTTTGTGATTGTAGTAGATAAGACAATCAATATTAGAGATCCGCGTCAAGTGGTATGGGCAATAAGTTCTAAAGTCGATCCCTCACGAGATGTCTTTATTTTACCCAACACACCCTTTGATACTTTGGATTTTGCTAGTGAGAAAATTGGTTTGGGTGGAAGGATGGGAATTGATGCAACAACAAAAATTCCTCCAGAAACAGAACATGAATGGGGTGATTCCTTAGAATCCGATCCAGAAACCGCAGCAATGGTTGATAGACGATGGGCTGAGTACGGTTTGGCAGATCTACAGCTAGGCGAAGTCGATCCAAATTTATTTGGTTACGATTTTAAACAGTAAGCAGTCGTGCAATACTATTTGCTTCTCTCGTTCCCAGGCGGAGCCTGGGAATACAATCTCCGAGGCTCAGCCTCGCGTAACAAGTAGTTACTAGGCGCAATTCGCTGTATCGTGGTGGGATTAAAGTTATGGGATATAGTATCCATTACCAATTTAATGCTGGCGATCGACCTATTAATGAAATCCGCACTATCTTACATTCATTACATCACCACGCACAACTGCTTCCCTTTACACGGGTAGATGATAATGTCATTGAGCTAGAAGGAAAAGACTGTGTTTTCAGTTCTGAAAATAAAAAATCTTCACTCCTGACTCTTCAAGCCATTAACCATAATTTTGCTACAGGTGAATCTATATCCCCTACTCATATAATTGGATTTGAGACACTTCCAAGACCAGGATGTGAAAGTTTGGCTATTTTTCTAGGATACTATTCTCAGTATAAAAACTGGATGGCAACAGGACATTGCAAAACACAATTTGCATCTCTACCAGAATATGGAGGAGACGCTAATTTTGTTTTTGCTCATACTTTAGTTGTTGAAATGTTAGATCGAGTTCAAAGTCTAGGAATTTTAGAAAATGTTTATGATGAAATTGGATATTGGCAACAACGAGACTTACTCTGTTTAGTTGAGAGAGATTCAGTGGAATTCCTTCGTCAAAATATTGTACAATTACTGCCAAACTCATCATCTGACTTTGTACAAAAGCTACAGCAACAGATCGATAAACTCAATAATTAAATTCAAAAGCTTGTCGGTTAAGCTTAAAAATACGAAAATACGCAGGTAGGTTGGGGAGCCACTCGCGTGCGGAGAGAAGTTGCGGCTTGGGGGTTTCCCCCAATAGCAAACTTCGGAGGGTTCCCCCCGTTGAGCGATGTGGCGTTTGAGAAACAAAACCCAACTGCTAAGTTCCCATCACGTTCTGTTTCTACATTCAGAGCAGCAATAATTTCCCTACTGACAAAACTTAAGTGTTGAATATAAGAGATTTTCGTACCCAGTACTTTTTAACCTAAGTGTGCAAGTGCTGCAAATCTATAGGTTTTTATATAAACATCTGGCGATCGGTTTTGTTGCATAATTTCTTTCTGTACCCCACGTAAGTGGGAATTGCTATAATTGGTAAGAGCTTAAGTAATACAACTGCTAAAATAAATCCATAAATCATTGATGCCGTATCCGTTCTATGACTATAGCTCAAGAATTAGATGCTCTTGATGGCATCTCTCCAGATGTTGTATTTCCTCCTGGCGATCTATACAGTGACGAACCTCCCTTGGAAACAGAACTCCACCTACGACAAATAATTTTACTTTTGATATGTCTGGAATGGCTGTGGCGAGATAGAAATGATTTTTATGCGGCAGGAAACTTGACTATCTACTATAGCCCACGGCAACTCAAATCAGAAGATTTTCGAGGTCCGGACTTTTTTGTCGTGTTAGGAACCCAACGCAAAACCCGCAAAAGTTGGGTAGTCTGGGAAGAAGATGGCAAATATCCGAATGTCATTCTAGAAATTTTGTCGGACTCAACAGCTAAGACAGACAAAGGTTTAAAAAAAGAAATTTATCAAGATACTTTCCGCACACCAGATTATTTCTGGTTCGACCCATACACATTAGAATTTGCGGGATTTCATTTAGTTGATGGAGAATACCAACCTCTGCAACCAAACGAACAAGGACATTTGTGGAGCCAACAATTAGGATTATATTTGGGAATTCATCAGGGTTTATTGCGGTTTTTTACACCAGATGAACAACTAGTACCAACACCAGAAGAAACAGCGCAACAGACAGAAAAAAAACTAGAACAGGAAGCTGCAAAAGCAGAGCGTTTGGCAGCAAAATTACGGGAGTTAAATATCGATCCAGATACAATTTAGCCTCATCTTCAGCGATTATTGCAGCTTGTAACGATTTACTATTATATGGGCTTCTAGTCTGCTACTAAATACAGTACGGGCGAGGACGCCCGTAACACAAGATGGATAATTTATTTCTTGAAAAACCCTAATTACAATCGGCGATTATTTGTTACTAGTTAGATGCAGATGCTATTCCAATGTCGGGAACTGGGAGAAGAGCATCACCTGTTTCATTAATCGCTGCCAAAACAGGATCGCTAATCACCGATCTTCTTCTAGCAATGACTAAATCGTAAAGTCTTTTGAGTTCGGCTTGGCGAGTTGCTCGGTCGTTCTTGTTTAACTTTTGGTCAATACTGTTACTATAGGCTTGAACACGTTCCTTAAGAACTTGTAAAGGATTGTCATTTTTCAACAACGCTAAGAATTCACCTGCTGTTGAATCGCTTGATGGGTTAGCTTGTTCTATAGCAGCAATGACTTTTCGAGTTAAATCATCTGGAAACCGTTTGACACTCAGAGGATTTGTACCTGTTTGTAGTGGTTGAAAACTAAATTGTTCGGGAATAAATTGCAACAATTCTTGTCTTTTTTCTGAAAAGACTGGTGTTTCTAAATCAACAGCCATCACAGCAGCCACAAACTCAGGAGTCATAACTCCTTTGTTCATCAGTTGTGCGATCGCACTGTTATCAACATGACTGGCTTCTGGTACAAACCAAGCAAAATTCGCATCTCCTGGCTTTCCATCCAACCTGACTCCAGACTGAGCTAATAACTGTCTGTATTCTTCTGGTTTGACCTTAGCTAAATTACTAAAGTTCAAACTTTCTGATATCCCTAAACCTTGTGAAATCGAAGGTGAATTACCACCGATTAAATTGGCGTTAAGAAAGAAAGTATTGGGAATTTGAACATCGGCAAAAGGTCCGGGTGTAGGAGTACTGGCAAAAGGATGTAAGTTTCCAACTTGTTGATTGCTGCTGATTAAGTTAAATTCAGTAGTGTCAAACAGAGGGCGTAGAAGGCGTTTTCCTTGAATAACTTGTTGACTTCCACCAGAATTTGTAATTGGGCTACCATCATTATTGCGAGCAATACTTTCCTCAATTCTTTTTTCATTAAACTGATTGATTGCAGGAAGAATGAAGTTAGTTTCCAGTGTTTCAGCACCGCTTAAACTTTGGGCAATTCTAGAATTATTGCCAGCCTTCCAATCTAACTTTAAGTAATTGGCGTTAAATGCAAAGGAGTGCCAGTTATTCCAAGGGAAAGCCAGTTCTTTCATCACTGGCGCACCATTAATGTGACATTGCAAGCAGGTTCCGCTTCGTTGAGCGGGTTGCAGTAAATCGGCTTGAACACTGGAGTTGCGAAATTTCCAAGACAATCTTCCTGGCGTTCCTTGTTGGTCGAGCTTGTAGTAGTTGTAGCGACCTCGCTGACCATCCCAACCTAAAGCTTCAATGGATTGTACGTCGGGAAAGGTCTCGGAGTTAAAGAACACGGAGAGCATAACGTTTCGATCTAGCCTTTGCCCTTGATTGTTACCCGTGAAAGTCAGTACGGCTCTTCTACTTGCTGGTTGACCGCTCACGGTTGGTTTAGAATCGACAATAGTTTCATCGACAACGAAAGTTCGCTCTTGCCCTTGTTGTCCTTTAATCAAATTTTCTATTTCAGCTAGATTTGTAACATCTGCGTGCTCTTTTAGAACGAGATTAAAAAGTGGATCGCCTAAAGAACTTAAGGTACTTGAAGCTACTGGCTGAACATTTGCTCCCTCTTGTCTTTGTTCTAGACCCAGAGGAACTGGTGCAGCTTGAGCAAACGCAAGCTTTGTAAAGACGAAAAAACAAAATACGAATGCGATCGCTGTTTTGATAAATTTATGCATTTTACGTGCTCCTAAACTTGACCGATTAACCGTGAGGATTCTTCTCCAGTTGCTGCCCAATCGGGAAGTGCTGACTCTGGAGCTGCAATGACAGATGCTCCAACTGTTAACTGTGCTGCTACTTGTGCTCCAGTTGTGATGGTTGTATTTTCAATGGTCACCCCTTTTGTGACATCAAGGACAGCACGGCGACCGTTACGGCTGATAACCCAAGCACCTTGATTTTCATTTGGATTATTGATATCGATTTCTTGACCGTTAATTTTCCAAATCCCTTCAAGCCCGGACATTTTGATACCTACTGGATCTTGCAAGCTTAAACCGCGATCGCTACGGGCTAAATTTTGAGAAGCTTGGCAAATAGCTGGATCTGAGTTGCGTCCGGGGACGCAAGCTGTTTGCCCGCAGATTGCTGATGCGGGAATATCCAATCTAGAGATGGCACAAGGCTCTACTAAGCCGAACAATGCTTCTACCGTGTTATTCGTTTGAGTGAGACAAAGGATTCCTTTTTGTCCGTTGTTCCAAGGATTTTGTCTCAAGTGTCTGCGAAATTGCTCTGCACGCTTTTGCGGTGAAGCAGATATAGGATCGAATCCCAGACCAAATAATTCCTCAAGCGTGGGATTTGCTTCTGGAATCGTATCTTGAATTCCTGCAATCAAAGCATCAACACTAACTTGAGCTAAGGCTTCGTAATACTCTGGAAACTCAGTCGTAAAGGTAACTTGCGTGACTTTTCCATCTTGAATCTCGGTATGCCATTCAACATACTCATCTTGCAGATTAAAGCGATCGCTATCAATAATCTCAAATGGTCTATTTGCAAGTTTGGGAAATGCAATCCAATTAATTGTTTCAACTTGAAGCCCTGTTTCGTTAGTAAGTCCTTCAAAAGCTTCTAGCAATGTAAAAGCAGAATTCAGTCTGAAAGCAGAGCGCTTGTAGAGCCGATCGATTTCAGTCCTATATATTTCTAGGGCATTTTGACGTTTAAGAAAATCTGAACCTGTGGGATCTGTATATGCAAACATCGAATTTCTATGTAATAGTTGATATGCTTTTTTTACATTTTCAATATGAAAATGTATGAGAATGCCAGCATGGAGCTAAATAGAAAAGCTACTTAGCGATGGTTCGCTTGAAGAATCTATTTCTGTTAAAATACGCAGATGCTATGTAAACCCTTGTACAAGCTTAACTCAATTTATTTGTGTTTCTTGTTACTTTTTGTATAAGTGTTTTCCCAAGTTTGTTATGGATTATCTACAGATTTAGCAATTCGCATTCCGCTCAAACTGCAAAAACTTAAAACAAGTGTTATAAATCTTAAAATATAAATTTTCTACGGTAATATGCTTGACTTGCCGTAGATTAGTATAAAGTATTGACTGAATATAAATAAGTATCATGCATCTTCTTTGGTTTATCCCAACTCACGGCGACGGACGTTATCTTGGAACTACGATTGGCGGGCGATCGGTAAGTTTTTCTTACCTGCGTCAGATTGCTCAAGCTGTCGATCACTTAGGCTTTACTGGAGCATTGTTGCCTACAGGTCGCTCTTGTGAAGATGCTTGGGTTTTAGCATCCACTTTAATGTCTCACACGCGTCAAATGCGTTTTCTGGTGGCAATACGTCCGGGGCTGATGTCACCTGGAGTTGCAGCAAGAATGGCAGCTAGTTTTGACCGTCTCTCGGGTGGTCGATTATTGATTAATATTGTCACGGGTGGCGATCCCGTAGAATTGGCGGGAGATGGCGTGCATCTAAGCCATGACGATCGCTATAAATTAACAGATGAGTTTTTAACTGTATGGAGACAGATAGCAGCCGGTGAAGTCGCTAACTTTCAGGGTGATTATCTCAACATCCAGGAAGGAAAATTGCTCTTTCCTCCCGTTCAGAAGCCTTATCCACCTTTATGGTTTGGTGGTTCTTCTCCCATTGCCCAGCAAATTGCTGCCAAGCACGTTGACGTGTACTTGACTTGGGGCGAACCACCCGCTCAAGTGGCTCAAAAGATTGCCTCTGTTCGCGAGCTTGCAGAAAAAGAAGGCAGGAAATTAAAGTTTGGTATTCGGTTGCACGTCATCGTAAGAGAAACCGAGAGTGAAGCTTGGGATGCTGCTAGCGATGTGATTCGATATGTGGATGATGAAGCGATCGCACGCAGCCAACAAGTTTACGCTCGTATGGATTCTGAAGGACAGCGCCGCATGAGCCAATTGCATAAAGGTAACCGAGAAGCCTTAGAAATTAGTCCAAACTTGTGGGCAGGTATTGGATTGGTGCGAGGTGGTGCGGGAACTGCTCTTGTTGGCGATCCGGATACAGTTGCAGCCAGAATGTTGGAGTATCAAGAATTAGGGATTGATACTTTTATCCTCTCTGGATATCCCCACTTAGAAGAAGCTTACCGAGTCGCAGAACTGTTATTCCCCCGCTTACCTTTAGAGAATTTACCAGTTGTTGAACAGCAACAAGTTATTAGTCCTTTTGGGGAAATCGTTGCCAATCAGGACTTTCCAAAGCAGCAACCACAAAAAACAGCTGCAACTGTAGATTAATACCAAATCCGTTTTTATAACCCCAATAAGCCCTAGTGATTAGAAATCACGGCTATACAAACAAAGTCCGCCTGCGCGGACTAAATTATAAAGGTGGTATAAGACGCGGATTTAGTATTATCTCTCGTTCCCAGGCTCAGCCTGGGAATGCCTGACTTGGGAGGCTCCGCCTCCTGCACTCAGCCAGAAGAGGAGGTGCGAGGCAAAGCCTTGGCGTGTGAACGAGGATAAAACAACTGCAACCGTAGACTGTTACACAAGGGATAACACCCAACTTCCTTGAGGGAGAAGAGTTGGGGATGAGGGCACAATTGTTAGTAAGACAGCAACCTTGCATTGAGCGCTTTATAAATGCGATCGCAAGTTTCTTCTAAATGAGCCAGCGTGTAAATATCAAGCTTTTCACCTTGTTGTTGCAAGCTAGATTCTACAGCTTTTTGCAATTGGCGCAATTTATACCAAGCGATTGTACGACCATCTTCAGGGACATTTACATTTCGCAGTACCATTGCCAGCAAGACATTGAGATGTTCTCGCTGTAACGAACGGCGAATGCTAGAAATTGGTTTGACTTCCCTTTCATTTAAGACTTCTGTCCAAATACCGTTTTGAAGAGTATCGAACAGTTCCGGGATTGTCAACACTTGCCCGGAAGGAGTTTTCAATTCTATGTCCCGCAATCGATTGAGACGTTCGCCATCTAAGAGCGATCGCAAGACTCCACTTTGAAAATGCAAAATCCGTTCGTGAATTGGATAATCAAGGCGCGAGACAGGGATGGGATGTCCCCAGTGTTGCCAGCGTGATGGTGCAAGTTGATTGAGGAGTTGCGGTGAGAAGTTGAAAGCGTCTCCTGAAAAAACATATTCTTGCAATTCTGTCAATGCTTGGCGCTGTTTTTCCAAAGAAACCGGTAGAAATGTCCATTGAATATTATTATCACTAGCATGATGACGCCCAAAAGACTGTCCGCCAATATACTGAGTTAGTAAAGTAGCATTCCGAAAATAGTACTTGAGAACCTTATTAAACAATACGCGCAAGTCACTGTAGCTCTCTCCTTGCAATGGGTAACGCCGATCCAGACGTTGTAACATGACGCGAGCATTATCCATTTGCCATTGAGCATAAAGCAGCACATCACTACTCATGTCCCAGACATTTGCCAGAGGATTGATATCCCAGATATCTTCATCAGTTGCATAAGATAATTCTGGTTGAGGCGAAGCCACAGCAATTTGCTCCAAAAAAGCTTTTTCAGCAAAAGGAGTGACTGCTTCAGAACTTAAATCTGGATATCTTTTATAACCGTACTCAATTGCCCATTCATCGTAAGGACCAACGACTGCTGGAAAATAATCGCCTTGTTCCGTTCCTTGAGGTGCTATGTTTACGGGCAGGTAATCCATCACCGAACCAACCAAACCTTTCGTATGAGTCACTTCAGTGTTATTTAATTCTTCAGGAGATAACATTGTGCTGCCGTGAAAGTTGTGGCGCAAACCAAGAGTGTGACCAACCTCGTGAGCAATGAGCGAACGTACATATTGATGTACGTAGTTTTGCATTTGGTCGCTGCTCGGAACTGTATTTTGTACCAGTGACAGTGCTAGCGCCCCCATAGATGCTTGAAAAGAAGACTCCATTCCATAGCAGAAGTCATCCAAACCTTTGGTAATATTACGTTGAGAAGACTGATTGTTAGAGTTAACAACTAGATATTCCGACGCAGAGACTTTTTCTAACAGAGGTTGCGGAGGTTTGTAACCAGCCCTACTCTCCAAGGGTGGTGCAGGTGGTTTGTGACAAGCAACATCTTCAGACTGAGCAACATAACCATCGGTAAGGGATGAATTTGCTTCCATCAAGGCACGATATTCTTGCTGAATCGAACGCACCATACTTGCATCGACAATGATATCTGCGTCCAAGATTTCGCCAGTAAATGGATTCACTCGCACTGGTCCTCTAGCAAAACCTGCGTCTAGCGAATTAAACCAGCGAATGGTGTTGTAGCGTACATCAGCTGGATGCCATTCAGCATCATCCGGCATTTGCCGTACTTCAAGAGCATTTTGGAATCCAGCTTTTTCAAAAGCCTTGTTCCACATAAAAATCCCTTCCGCTATAGCGTCGCGATACTCCAAAGGCACTGCATTTTCAATCCAAAACACAATCGGCTTCTTTGGTGGCGAGATTTGAGCGCTACTATCCGATGGCTCAAGATGCCAGCGATTGATATAACGTACAAACGGCTCTTTCCCTTGCTTTTTAGAGAAGTCTTGGAAAGCAGTGATGAAATACCCTACTCTATCATCAGCCAGTCTGGGAACATAGCCATTGTTTTCAGGTAATTGGGAAAAACTATAATGCACTTTCAACGTCAGTGCTCTACTATCGGGTACGGTAACTAAATATGCACCTTCGGGCGATGAAAACCCATAAACGGAATCAATCTCTACGTTCTCAGGAAAGCCATTAATCTTGTCAAAATAAGACCTATTTTCTTCCAAATGATAATCTGCTTGCAAAGAATATTTTAGTAGAGAAGTTAAGCCAGGAAAATCCTGCATGAGGAGGTCATTTAAACTAACAAGAATATTTTTACTGTATGGGTCGATACAAACTATTTGAAGTGCATAAAGAACTGAATCGCTGAAAGAACGAGCAAGCGATCGCAATTCTGGTTCATTTGATTCTGTACGAAATTTAACGTTACGAATAATAAAATGTAAACTGTTGTTTATGTGACGGAAGTAAAAGAGAAAATCCTGTAAAGGCAATCCACTGTAAATACCGCTTTCTCCAATACCTGATTCTAACGTAACTATACCCAAGAAGTTTTTATCTAGCTGTTCCGCTTTAATTTCCAAGTATGTTTTATCAGAGTCTTGATGGCGATACAGCGTAAAGAGACCCTCTATCTTTTCCGCATTTTTAACGATCTCGAGATATCGCCTAAAATCTTCCCTGTTGCCCTCTTTTAGCAGATTATCAGCACTGGCTAAATTCTCAACACCTGGGATTGTATTCAATGGCTGCACGTAAACACCAGAAAGTTGATTAGCGCCTGCATAGTTCTCCCCTAACAATAGGCTGCATAATAACAAGATACAGATTACCGTTCTTTTAATCCAGTCTCTCATCCTTTCGCTTCCCGTAACACAGCAGCCTTCGTGTTTTGCAGCTGCTTAAATATTAATAGAGTAGCTGTTTTTATTTATTTAAGGTAGTCGTAATTTTACTAGAATTATTAAGAGCTAATGGCTAATGGCTGAGAGCTAATGGTGTTTAAACAATTAGCCATTAGCCATTAGCCATTAGCAATTAAAGAAAGCTACTTCGTACCAAATAACCTATCTCCCGCATCTCCCAAGCCCGGTATGATGTACCCGTTCTCGTCGAGATACTCATCTACAGCTACAGTATAAATGGGTACATCTGGATGAAACTCAGTAAAATGTTTCAGACCTTCTGGTGCAGCAAGTATGCAGACAAATTTAATAGATAATGGATTGGTTGATTTTAGTCGTTCAACAGCTGCTACTGCTGTATTGCCTGTAGCCAGCATTGGATCGACGACCAACACATCTCGTTTGTCCACATCTTGAGGAACCTTGAAATAATACTCAATGGGAACTAAGGTTTTGGGGTCGCGATACAACCCGATATGCCCAACTCTTGCGGTAGGCATCAGTTCTAACATCCCATCTAAAATTCCCTGACCCGCCCGTTGGATAGAAACAATCACCAGTTTTTTCTCTGGCGCAAGGACTGGTGCATTCATTGGTCCTAGAGGTGTTTTGATGAATTCGTCCTTTAAAGGCAAATCGCGAGTGACTTCATAAGCTAACAATAAGCTAATTTCTTTAAGAAGGGAGCGAAATTTTGCCGTACTCGTTTCAGCTTTACGCATTAACGTTAGTTTGTGTTGAATTAATGGATGATTGATGATTGTGATTTGCTCGTGCATATTGGGGACTGAGTAAGTTGGTTTCCCCGACTTCTTATAGAAGTCGGGGAGCTTGCAGTGCTTGAGTTCTAAAATAATGACCCGGTCAGGCGATCGATGTTAAAATACCGTGCCATCGCTTTCTATTTGGATGGGAGGAGTCGCGCCATTGCGGAGTTCGGCAGCAATTCTTCGTCCTGCTGTCCAAGTTCCACCTTGCAAAACTTTCACCAGTGGCAATTCTTCAGCATTCACGTTCAACTTTTGGCGAATTGTGGCAGCAATGGAATCTAAAAGTATCACAGTCAGCGCACGCCATTCTACAATCGCTTCTGAAGAAACCGGGTTGGCTTTTAGCAAAATATCTTGGTTTTTAATGTTTATCAGCCCCAAGTCAAGGCATAAACCTCCATTGCGGTATTCTGCCAATCCCGTGAGAGCATCCAAACCAGTTATTTTTAAACCGAGTTCCTCTAAAGGTTCTAACAAGGAATAGGTTAACCATTGGGACAGTTTGTGAAATGGCACTAAACCATCATCAGTGACGTCCGGGTGAAACCAGACATCCCCCAAATTAATACCAGCAACTTCTACTCGTCCAGACCAGATATCACTCAATCCTTCCAGAACTGCACCCAATACTGTTGCCGCATCTAAATGATTGTTAAAAGTTTTTGTCATTAAATATCGTACCAGATTACCCGGACGAGGATCTTGTTCTCCAAAGAGGTCAGGTGAAGAGACTAGGGAACGACCTAATTTTTGCAATAACTTCAAACGTCCAGTCATTCCCACAAGGGGATTTTCTGCACTCACAGCAAACCCTTGTGCTAATTCCCCTTCAGTTAACGCCTGCAAGCGTTCGGCATTCACTTGCAAAGGTGCTGTGTGACGTTCGCTTGCAAAAGTTCCCGCACAAAACATTTGAAAACTAGCAACTGCTAACCCTTCAGAACGCTTAAAACGCAGTTGAGTTTCCGGTTCGTCATAATACCAACTTTCTCCGGCTCCTGCATCCAGTAAAACACTGACGATCGCCAAATCAAATTTGGCAATCGCCTTTTCTAAAGGCGTC
Source organism: Tolypothrix bouteillei VB521301 (assembly GCF_000760695.4). Classification (GTDB taxonomy): domain Bacteria; phylum Cyanobacteriota; class Cyanobacteriia; order Cyanobacteriales; family Nostocaceae; genus Scytonema; species Scytonema bouteillei_A. The sequence continues at coordinate 1,609,674 of NZ_JHEG04000001.1, forward strand.
AGATTTGTCAATCTCTCATCCAAAATTGACAAACGAGGTACGCCACCAGCTTCAAAATGTCGCCAACGGCTGTGAAAAGGAATTTTAAAATCCGGATATTCCTCTCGCATCACCCCAATCGTATAATCAGCTACCCGTTCCAATTGAGACAAATCGCAATTGAAATAACGCGAATGACCTTCAACCGCCAGTTTGTATAACTGTCCGCAACGTTCTCGAATAGCAGTAGGCGATCGCAAATAAGCAACCAACTCTCTCTCGTCTTTCCTCTGTGACCTCAGCGCCTCTGCGGTTTTTCTCTCCATTTTTCCCTTCCTAGCGATACACCCTCAAAAAGTATGAAGGATAAAGTATAAAGCTTTTTCTGCCTTATCCTTCATCCTTCTTCATACTTTAGCCTTCCAAAGAACGTCCTTGAACAGATGCCAGCGCATCCGCATCTAATACCTCAGATGTGGTATAATAACCTGCTGCTTTTTTCGCTTCTATTTCTACTCGCGCATCTTGAGGAATCAATTCTTCTGGAATGGGAACTCGTTCCACCACCTCTATGCCTGCTTGAGTGATAGCGTTGTATTTCATATTACTCATTGAAACCAAGCGGTCAATACGAGCCACGCCCAACCAGTGCAACACATCCGGCATCAGTTCTTGAAACCGCATATCTTGAACACCCGCCACGCATTCAGTCCGACTGAAGTAAGCATCAGCGCGATCGCCCCCTTCTTGACGCTTGCGAGCATTGTATACTAAAAATTTCGTCACTTCTCCCAAAGCCCGTCCTTCCTTGCGGCAGTAAACAATGATACCAGCACCCCCTTCTTGTGCTGTTTGGATGCAGACTTCTATTCCGTGGACTAAATAAGGACGGCAGGTACAGATATCTGACCCAAAGACGTCAGAACCATTGCATTCGTCATGTACTCTAACTGCTAGGGGTTTATTGGGGTCGTCGATCGCTGCTACATCCCCTACAATGTATACAGTAACACCTCCAATGGGTGGTAAAAAGACCTCAAGATCGGAACGCGTCACCAATTCTGGAAACATACCCCCCGTTTGTTCAAATAAGGCGCGGCGCAATTCTCCCTCTGAAATTTGGAAGCGCTTGGCCATTCCCGGTAAATACCAAACTGGCTCAATTGCTGCTTTAGTGACAACTAAATCGCCATTGGATTTCATAATTTTGCCATCAACTTGCAAGCGTCCATTCGCTACTGCTTCTTGCAGTTCGGGTATGTTGATATGAGCTTTAGTGATAGCAATTGTCGGGCGTATATCATATCCCTGTTCGTAATACGATCTAAAGACATCACCAACATTTGCCCCAAATGGGTCAAGAGATACAATTTTATCTGGATCGAACCAGCTTGGATGCGGTCCAATGCCCTCCACTGGAGACGTGTTAGTGAGATCGGCCCTGTGATCTGATTGAAGTGCTCCGCTTGCTACCGCCAATGCTCTATACACCGCATAACTACCAGAATGGGTACCAATGACGTTACGGTGTGCTTGCTGAGTTAAGGTAGCTACCACCGGACCCCGTTGCATGGGATCGACTTCTCCCCACTTGATAGGAATTGGTTTGGGACCAAAGCGACTGGGATGCGAAGTGAGAACAATATGCCTGTAGATGCTCTTTTGCTTTGGCATAGTCTTTAGTTTTCGTGTTTTTGCGATCGATTTTTAGTATTAACGATTTATCAATAACTACTAACACATTTCTATTTGGGAAAATGTGAGATACTATTGACCAATCGCTAATAAATCTAAAGATTGAGTCCGCCATTATATCGTATTAGAGACTACAGAAGAGTATGAAGGATAAAGGACAAAGGGGGAAAAACTGCTATTCTCTGTAGAAATTCGTAGAATTCTACGAGTTTCTTCAGCAAAATATTATTTTACACTTAATCCTTCTGGTGACTTCAAGGGTGACTAATTGGATAATAATGTGCGAAATTTGATCCAAAGCTACTATCACTGACCGCGAATTCATGGATTCTTTATTTATCAATTACTTACTTGAAGACTTGAAAAATTCCGATGAAACAGTCCGCGATGAGGCGACCAAAAGACTCTGGCGGATTTGGTTTCAGCAAAAAGGAATTCACGGGCTAGAAATTATCGAACGCAGCCAGCAGTTAGTGGATGCGGGAGAAATGAATCAAGCCGAAGCCATTCTCACAGAACTTATTAACGACCAACCAGATTTTGCAGAAGCGTGGAATCGCCGTGGTTTTCTTTACTACATCAACGCTCAGTATCAAAAGTCTTTAGCAGACTGTCAGATGGTTGTTCAACTTAACCCCGTGCATTTTGGCGCACTTCATGGTATGGGCTTGTGTTACGCGGCACTCGGACAGTATTCTGAAGCGATTAGAGCATTTCGTCTTGCTTTGGAAATCCAGCCCTATTCCCAAGTTAATCAAAAATTGATTTTAGAATGTACGCTTCGATTGAGCTAGTGAGTTAGGGTATAGGACAGTATAGGGCATAGGGCATAGAATTTATGCCCTACGCTCAACTATTGGACTTTGGACAAAAAAGGAGCTTTCCTCCCAAGTATTACATGAATGGGTTTTTGGCTCTTCCCATGTAATACTACTGATATCTTGCACCTACACCCTATAAGGGTGAAGCTATACAAGCAAAGCCTGCCTACGGAGGCTAGAAAATCCCATTTTTTCATGTTATTGATAAAAATATATGATTATTAATGACATAAATATTCAGTATTAATACTTTGCTGCAAGATGTAAGACTAGTGACTTATAACCTTTACCAAAGCTACCAAGATAACGGTAATACCGATTCTAGATGAGGTTGCGCTTAAAATTCCCTCACATTAGAAATGTGGGGCTATACAAACAAAGCCCACCTACGTGGGCTAAATAGATGCATCTTTATACAGAAATGGTATAAGTTTGAACGTCAGAATGCTTGGAACCTTCTAGCTGACGTACCATTTGCTGGAGCATTATTTGGTATCAAGAAGTTCTTCGCTGCCAATAAAGCCATCAATGCTAGTGCTGAAGGTACAGATAATGTCCTGAAAAGCACTGGAAAAACGGTGACCAATACGAGTAACTGTTTCGTTGCAGGCACAGAAATCATCAGAGTAGTAGATACAGGTAAAATTGTAGGGATAACTGCTTTAAAATTCGGTGGCAACCCAACGGGCTATGAATGCAAAATTTACAGAGATAGTCAGTCAGTGTAGAAGGCCTACTGTTGAGTTACTGATGGAAGCACTTTCAAATAGACAAATTGCTATCGACTTAGGAGATTTAGAATGGGGAACATTAAAAATACAAGCAGGTAGTGAAATTGATGTTCCTGATGGCATGAGAACATGGTGGACTCTGGTTAATAATGAACCTGAAGAGAAATCTGTTATGTATATGGAGTTTTACTTTGAGCTAAGTGAAAATTCACAATACATCTCTCTTTGGTTGAAGTCTGAATACGACATCTTCAGACCGCTTCGTTTCGGTGCGACACCAAACAATTTACATGCCGTTCTCACTTTTGAGCGACTTATGAGTTATCTTTCTAAATTAGCCGAGCAAATGAGTGGAGTGTTAGAGATATATCCAGACTTAGCCAACTTCTTCTCAGTTACTAAGTGAAGTCGGTTTGATAATTAGTTTCAATGATAAAACGGTTTACAAACACTAACTATTTTGTACATACTTTCTCAGGTGCAGAGATTATACTCTATAATAATCCTGAAGAAATGGATGATTTGCTAGTTGAATTAATATTTACTTTGGTGGTATGGTCGAAAGCAGTTTTCAATTACCCGTTCGCTACAATTGGGTAGGAACGTTTCTCCCTACTGCTGAAATTTTATTGAAATTCAGATAAAAATATGATGTCAGTTTGTCGCTATATAGTAGCTGTAGGTGTGAATTGTGCGATCGCATTGAGCCATGTTGGGCTTGGTGCAGCGCAGGTACCACAACACCTCAATCCCAGTCCCAATCCCCTGCAATTTCCTACTCTACCGCAAGAAGTCAAGATTCAACACACTCAGCCAATAACTCTGCAGCAAGCTTTAGAACTGGCACGACGTAACAATCTTCAATTACAGGAGGTGTCAATTCAAGTAGAACGCAGTCAAGCTGCCTTACAGGAACTGCAAGCTCTTGAGTCTCCAACTGTTAATCTAAGTACTGCCTTGAGTCTGTCTGAGTCTGTGATGAGCCAGCTTTCCATAGAGCAACCCGTAAACCCAGCATATTCGCAATTGCAATCTAATTTGAACAACGTTCAAACTACTCATGCTGCCGTTAACCAAGCAAAGGAAAGCTTACGTGTTGCACGTTTGCGTTTCCAAACAGGTGTTGGCACTCAAACTGAAGTGATTGAAGCAGAAAATGATTTGACCCGAGCACAAGCTAATTTAGCGCAAGCTGTCTTGAGTTACAATCGTGCTTTAGCTCAGTTACGACGTGCTGTTACCTCTAGAGGAGCAGGCTATCAAAAATAGTAATTTCTCAAATAACCCAGAGAGTCGTCAAAAATGAGTGCGTCCTTCTTTAGAGCCAGTATGCAACTTGTATTTTAACCTTTCGCTTATCTGCTGATAAAACTAATAGTGCAACCTGTCCTCCATTACCCGAAGAGATAGAGTACTTTAAACTCTTATCTGGAAGCTTTTCTGGAACAAGCTCACTAGTCCCTTGAGATGCCATTAACCATTCCTCTATGTCACTTTTGAGGGCTTCAAAAGTTACCACTACTGTTCGGTCAAAAGCACCACCTTTCATTTCAGTTTTGATATGGGTTGCAGATTTTGGTAATGGAGCAAGTTCCGCTAAGTCTTGAGTCACTTCAACAGCATAAGCTTTACTCCTTGGGGTCTGACTGCACCAAATAGGACCCATCAAAATGATGAAAAGATTTAATAAACCCAAAATTGATAATAATAAAGAAATAAGAAATATAAAGAAAATCGCAATACCTTTCTTTCTCTCGCGTTTCTGTAATTGATTTGATGCCGCAATTATCATGCCAAATGTTGAAACTGCGAATAGTGCAAGTAGTGGTAGAAAGAGAAGATCGATCGATGAGTTAAACCATCTTACAGGTGCAATCCAAGGTAAAGGAACGCACCCTGTTTGCCAGAAGACACATAAGCCAATTACCGTAAGTATACAGTATGTTCCTGCAATAGGAATCCACCAACTATTAACGTAGAGATTAAATGAGCGTATTAAAAATTGCATATGGTGGATTTAAGTGAACGATACAAATAATTTAGGTTGTGTCAGCGCAAGCGAAATCAGATGGAATATAGCAATCATAAAAATGTGAAATATTTCATTATATTACCTCAACGGAAAAATATTATAGCAGTTTACCGGACTAGGCAAAACTCTACTTGAGGAGTGCATACTATCCCCGTCCAAAGGTTTTCTATTAAGTTTGTATTTAAACCTTCTTGGTCATATATTTCTTGCGTTGCATATTTGTCGTTATAAACCATCTGAATTTGATAGATACCTACACTTAGAGCATTAAAATTCCAACAACCGCCATCTTTAGCAACAATGGTTAGAGTGAACTGGTCATGCTTTCTCCAAGAAAAGCTAGCGTGTGAAAATAAGGTCGTACTCTCTTGAGGCATAACTGATATAAAATCAGATTCTAATGGTTCTTTAGTGCCACGCCGGAAATATCGCCGGAGGTATACTTGATTATCTGCTCCCATAAGTTGAGGTATTAAAGTATGAAACAAGTCGAAACGGACTGGGATTGGCGTGTTGTTTGTAATGCGAATCCCTATCTGCAAAAGAGTTTGAATGCCACGCTTTTTTTCTGGGAGGGTCAATACTCGTTCTGGCATGAGGGTTTCAAAGCGGATACCATCCACTTCCACTGCACTGCGATCGGCTCCAGTGGGTTTAATAAGAGCAAAATTCACGAATTGAGTTGCCAACTGTCCTGCACTAATTCCTTGGGTTGTTTCTGAATCTGAGCTAAATTCACCATCACTTGGAGGAATACCCCATAGGAACCGAAGTTGATACGTATTAGGTTGGAGAGCTTTAAAAGACCAAGATTTGTCAAGAAGGCTAAAAATGATTGGTGAATAGCTAGGGCTGTTAGTAACTTGAAGTTGCAGTAAGTTACTTTTCCAGAAGAGCTTTAGAGTCAAAGTAACGGTTCTACCTTGCCTTGAATTAACTAACTGAGGCTCAAATGTTCTTTTTGGAATTTTCCAGAACCAATGTATTAAGTTTGATATAAATTGAGACAATCTAAATCCAAAACTTGACTGAGAATGTACATCTTCTTTTCCTCTGTAAACAAGTTCATCTGGAGCCATTTCTCCTTGCATTGCTTGACCATCTAATGTCAAAACCTCTGTTATTAAAGTTTCCTTTGGATTGAGATGAAAAGGGTTTGATGTGTTGTTGATAAGGTCAACAGAAATGTCTATAAAAGAGTTAGAATTGTAGCGTTTTTCTGGAATGGCTAACACTATAAGATTGGTTTCTCGAATTCTCAGTTGTATACCATCTACATGAAAATTGTCGTTACTATTCGATTCATTTGATATCATGTTAGTTACCCTCTCTATCTCCAGTTATTAAGGGTCATACAACATGATGGCATACGACTTAATATTATTGTTCCGAAAAAGAATAAAGCTAAGAGGGGTGCTGAAAAAGATTGGGCATTAGATGCATATTGCTCTCTTCAAGCAGCTCGTCACCAATCCATAAATAATCTTTGGACTAATTTACGTAATTTGTTGACCGAAATGGGTAATTAAATTCTCCTTATGGGTGCTGGGGAAAATTATATTGCCCAAAAATCTCTAATACCAATTCTATGTGAAGTTGCACATTATTGCCCTCACTCTAGAAGAGTGGGGCTATACAAACAAAGCCTGCCTAAGCGCAAAGCGCACGCTACGCGATGCCGCAGGCTATGCCCGTAAGGGCTATACGCAGGCTAATTGTATGCAGCTTCATATTAAATTGGTATAAAAGATGCTGCGATCTCACTAAACAGGTAGGAACGGTATTGGAACAAACAAGTCAAATTTCTTTAAAAGTCATACGAAACCGACATCAACGCAAGCTATTGTAGAAGTTAGTCAATTGACAGAGCCAACAGATGAAAGATCGTATGCCAATTCCTGAACCACAGCGTTCTTTTTTAGAAAAGATGCTTGTGAAGTTGCAGACTGATGAACGCTTGTTAGGTGTGGCAATTGCTGGTTCTTATTTAAGAGGAGAAATGGATGAGTACTCTGACTTAGATTTAATTCTTGTTGTCAATGATGGTCATTACCAAAATCTTTTCCAACAGCGCCAAATTTTTGCCAGTCAACTTGGTTCATTGTTAGCAGCTTTTACTGGCGAACACGTCGGTGAACCGAGAGTGTTAATTTGTCTTTACGACAATCCTTTAGTACACGTTGATTTAAAGTTTTTACTTCTACAAGCTTTTACAACAGACCTAATAGAAGATCCGGTGGTTTTGTGGGAGCAAGAAAATTTACTGACAACAGCTATTGCCAACAACCCATGTCACTATCCACCGATTGATTTGCAATGGATTGAAGACCGCTTTTGGGTATGGGTACACTACTGCGCTGCTAGATTAGGTAGAGGTGAGCTCTTTGAAGCCCTTGATTTTTTAGCGTTTCTCCGGGCACAGGTTTTAGCTCCATTGGCTAAAGTTGAAGCAGGGCGACTACCGCGTGGAGTTAGAAATCTAGAGAAAGAAATTCCCCAAAGGCTTGGAGATTTTTACCAGACTATTGCTGCTCAACACAATCAGCATGAAATTGCCCAAGCACTACAAAACAGTATTCACTTTTATCGCCGATTGCGAGATGCGTTAAAGTCCCCGACTTTGGTAGTGCGATCGCAAGCGGAAGTTGCCTCCACCGAATATCTACAAAAAGTTATTGAGAATTTTTGATAACGTTTCATAATTTTACCTTGAATTCCCCGTCGGTACTTCTTTATGGGTCGGTATCCAAGTCCGGTTGAAGGAAGCCGTCTGTAAAACGGATGCCCTTGTGCCCCGTAGGTTCACATCTTACCCGACCCATTGTGAAGATCTCTTCAAATTGTTAGCATTTAATGTAGCATCGTTTTAAATAACTGGTGATAGAGCCAATATGAATCGGCAATTGCCTCAGTTTATCCACCCCATTGTCGAGCGTTTGCAGTCAATTCATGGAATTGCAGCGATCGCTCTAGGTGGTTCGAGAGCACGAGGCAACCACACACAGAAGTCAGATGTGGATTTGGGAATTTATTACCTGCCAGACAATCCCCTTGATGTGGCTGCTCTAAATCACTTGGCCTCTAAAATTGATGACGATCGCCGCGCCAATCTCATCACTCCAATTGGTGGGTGGGGGAAATGGATTAATGGTGGCGGTTGGCTGCGGATAGAAGGTGTCCCTGTAGATTTTCTCTATCGTGATGTAATTCAGGTTAATCGTGTCATTGATGATTGCCACGCCGGACAGATCGCGATTGATTACCAACCAGGGCATCCTCATGGCTTTGTATCCTCTATTTATATGGGTGAAGTTGCTCATTGTCTGCCACTTTACGACCCGAATGGTGTTTTAGCCGCTTTAAAGGCTAAGACAACTCCCTATCCAACTCAGCTTCAACAAGCAATTGTTAATATGTTTGCCTGGGAAATAAGCTTTTCTTTGTTCGTTGCTCAAAAAGCAGTTGCCAGAGGTGATGTTGCCTATGCAGCAGGTTGTTGTTTCCGCAGTGTCGCTTGCATGAATCAGGTATTATTTGCACTTAATGGAGAGTACTTACTGAATGAGAAAGGCGCGGTGGCAATTGCTAACAACTTCGCACTATGCCCGCAGAACTATCAACCACGCATTGAGTCAGTATTTGCTAAATTAGCAAGTGATGCAAAATCGCTCGGAGATGCGATCTCCATTCTTGAAAGAATTGAGCGAGATTTAAGTCAATGGTATGGCGATCGTCGGTTAGTCATTTAGACCATAATATTAAGGTTGACATTGCTCAAGTCAACACCAGAGAAATTTCTTTCTCCAACGACATAACGCCCGTACAACTCTTCAGCATCCATAACTATGATGCCAACGGCGCAGGCTGGTTCATCGACCCCACTCTCTGGGAAATAAACACTACACCTTTATCAGTATCCCCAGCCCTCTTCATCTCTAATACTTCCATCAGGCATGATAGTATTGCAAAGAGTAACCACATCGGGTGGTATAGACGTAATTCCCACGCAATTAGTCAAGTTAGCTCCAGTCAAGTCAAGCCCGTCCAAATTGGTGTACGAGAGATTAGCTCCAGTCAAATTAACGCCAATCAAAATGGCTTTTTCCAAATCAGCAGTCAAAAGGTTGGTACCCCTCAAATCAGCACCCCTCAAATCAACACCCCTCAAAGAAGCGTTAGTCAAATCAGCTTCCCTCAAGTTTGCTCCGCTCAAAGAAGCACCGTCCAAATCGGCGCTATTGAGATTGGCTCGACTCAAATTGATATTAGTCAGTTTGGCGTAGTGGAGGTCAACGCCCCTCAAATCAACACCACTCAAATCAACACCACGCAAAACAATGCCAACAAATCTTTGCTCCCCTCGCTCCCGACGGCTAAGAAATTCATCAAGAGCAATTACCCGAATTGGGTCATTTTCAATTCTCCCATCTGGCATAGTCGTGTTACACAACAGCACATCTTCCCATTCGACTTGACTCAAGTTAGCACCAATGAAATTTGCATCCGTCAGGTCAGTTCCAACGAAACTGGCTCCAGTGAGATTGGCTTGGGCGAGGTTGGCTCCGCTCAAGTTAGACCATTGAAAACTAGCTCCGCTCAAATCGGCTCTTGCCAAGTTAGCATCAGCAAGAATTATTTCCCACCAAGTACTTTGAGCGAGGTTGGCATGACTCAGATTAATCCCGCTCAAGTCAGTCTCCCCCACTTGGATTCCTTGCAAATCAACCCCACTAAAATTTCTCTCATGCAAATCAACCCTAGTAAAATTTCTCTTAAGAGCAGCATAACGCTGCAACAACTCTTTAAAATCCATAATTTACCTACTGCATCAACTAACACACATAAAGATAACTCACAAAATCTCTATAACACTCTGTTCGACTCCACTAACCGATTTGACATCGACTTTATTCTTCCTACCTATTAACTTATCGCGTTATACAAAAATCAACAAAAGGAGTTGATACGATACCTTTCCAAATCCCCTCTATTAATTTCACATCTTTATTACTTCTTTCATCAATTATTGGTATTGTGTTGTTTCGATATGTAAAACGAACTCTATACTTACCAGGTTTGAGATTCTAAAGACACCAGACTTCCCCTGAAGGTTTATTCCCTTGAATTTTTTTACGTTCCTCAAACTTTCCTTCTAAAAAGAAAGTCACACTTTCTCCAGGCATCGCTAACATACTGAAACATTAGCGAGGCAACAAAAAAACGAGAATTTATCTCAATCAGCACAACAAGAGAGTAAAAAGCTATAGCTTTGGCCGACGTGATTGTTGTAACTTAGCTGTTTGCAGTCTTGACAAACAGCCACCTGTAAAGACTGATGCGAATAGAATTCACTGCTATACAAACAAAGTCCGCCTACGCGGACTAACTTAAAAACAAGGTTTCAAATTTTCTTTGCTGAAAGTGATAAAAGAGAATTAATCAATACTGCATGAAGAATGCGATAAGCGAGCGATTACAGCAACAGTCATATCGCACTCCTTGAATGTACTATGTTTCTTTACCTTGAAAATACTGAAGATTATGTTTTTTGCGATCGCAACTCTATTAACTTCACCTGAGTTTTCTATACGCGGTTCTCATATAGCTAAAGTTTTTAGTATGCCAAGTTACTTATACCAAGTTTCTATGAATGCGATCGCAATGTTCCCAGTAAGGAGCAACCAACCAACACTAATCGATGAATTTCATCTAATCCAAGTAGGTTGAGACAGGTCCAGATCGCTCGTTTGCCTGGTCTAGGGTAGTCCAGTCGAGATCGAGGCACTACGAGCGGTCTGCCCTCAAGCCGTAGCTTCATTGCGCGTGAAGTCAGCGGCGTGCAATTTCACGAAGTCGTACATACTTGTCGGAGGAGTGTCGGTGAGCTTGAACAGGTCATCCGTCATGCGGTCATACCGCCCCTGTGCGTGAAGAGAGGCCATCACCACGAGGTGGTTGACAAGGTGAGTTGGCACCCCAAATTCAAGAAGTCTATCGGTCCACGCGGAGAGTGGCACGTTACGATAGCGGATAGTTCGGCCGAGTGCTTCGGAAAAGGCGCGTGCGTAGTGGTCCAGATCGACCGACTCAAATCCGGTCAGATTGTAAACATGACCAATGTGCTCTACAGGGTCGTCGAGGATTGCGGCAACGGCACGCGCCACATCAACAGCCGAGATAGGCGAGGTCTTACTGTTACCCAGCGGCAGCGCCAGTTCGTCGCTGTCACGGACGCCAGCAGCGGCGAGACGCAGGAAGAAGCCCTCGAGGAAGACCGTCGGTCGCACCGTGACGATCGGCAGTCCGGACCACGCCAATACTTGTTCTGCAAGCCAGTGCAGCTTGTGCTGCGGGCTCGGGGTAGTCTCGGTGATGCTCATCTGCGTTACTGTCATCTGCGACATGTTCACGAAAGCCTGGACACCATGGTGGCGTGCCACCGCAGCGACGTTAACCGTGGCTTCGAGATAAGCCGCCGAGATTGACATTCCGAAATAAATGCGCGTACAACCTTCGATCGCTCGGTGCATTGAGGCGAGATCCGTCAGGTCGCCCTGTACGACCTCGGCACCGAGCTGGCGCAGGGCGTCAGCGCGTTCATCCTCCCGCCGGACCAAAGCACGCACTTTATGTCCCTTGGCAAGCAACATTGCAGTGAGGTGGCGGCCGATAGCACCGATATCGCCGGCTGCTCCAGTTACGAGGATCGGGCTGCCATCTGTGGATTTCATCGTCATATCATTTACCTTTCAATTGTATTCAGCTAGATTGGGAGGCGTTCGGAGTTTTGAGGGCGTCGGCGACAAGAACAATGTCTTGACTCTCCTGTCCGGCGCGGCAGGTGCTTGCTGGACGAATGGCAGGATTGTTTCATAACAATCTCCTTTAGATTGGTAAGCTTGCTGCCCACCTCAGTTAACTTCATTCTTCTGCAATCGCTCAATTTAGACCACTCAAGTTCTTTGAATTAAAACGCGATTTAATTGCTCTGTCCTTAAGGAATGCCACCCTAAGTGAGCCACAAGCAATGACATCTCATTTATTGAGCGATTTGTCTCAGTTCCATCGAGAGTGCGTCGTAAGTTATAATACAGACCAAACAATTAACATTTATGGATTACTTGATAAATAATTAGACATTGTAGGCAGAAATGCGGATGTTGGTGAATTTAGCATTTCAGGGTGCGATAAAGCGATCGCCGAGCAAATGTATAAATCATAACTAATAGTACATAACCAATAGCCCAAGCAGGGCTATTGGTATTACCTATTGTTTCAAATCATAACGTTGTTTATATTTCTCTTCAATTATATTTCTCATCCACTGTCCCAATAATTGCCCGTGTGCTATTTGTTTGCAATACCTGCAATATATCCAAAAAATCCACACCCCAACATTTCCCTGGAGATACTATGAGCAGCGAAAGCGGATGCCCGTTTACGGGCGGAAGTCAGAAACTTACAGCCCGTCATGTGACGTCGAACCGAGATTGGTGGCCGAATTCTTTGAATCTGAGCATCCTCCACCAGCACTCACCACAAGCCAATCCCATGGGTGAAGCGTTCAACTACGCTGAGGAGTTCAAGAGTCTCGACTTAGATGCCGTGAGGAAAGATATCTTCGACCTAATGACCACCTCTCAGGACTGGTGGCCAGCTGACTACGGTCATTATGGACCGCTGTTCATCCGGATGGCTTGGCACAGTGCAGGCACATACCGTATTGGCGACGGTCGCGGCGGTGCTGGCTCGGGTAGCCAGCGGTTTGAGCCCCTCAACAGTTGGCCTGACAATGCCAACCTTGATAAAGCACGCATGTTACTTTGGCCAATCAAGCAGAAATATGGCAAGAAACTCTCGTGGGCCGACCTCATGATCTTTGCTGGTAACTGCTCGCTTGAGTCAATGGGCTTCAAGACGATCGGCTTTGCCGGGGGGCGAGAGGATGTCTGGGAGCCAGAGGAAGACATCTACTGGGGCTCTGAGAAAGTCTGGCTCGGCGACGAGCGTTACAGCGACGACCGGGTGCTTATGAATCCCCTCGCCGCCGTTCAGATGGGCTTGATCTACGTGAACCCAGAAGGGCCAAACGGCGAGCCCGATCCGGTTGGCTCGGGGCGCGACATCCGCGAGACCTTTGGTCGGATGGCGATGAACGATGAAGAAACAGTTGCGCTCGTTGCTGGCGGACATACCTTTGGCAAATGTCATGGTGCGGGCGAAGCGTCGCACGTAGGTTCTGAGCCTGCGGGTGCCACTATCGTGGAGCAGGGCCTCGGCTGGAAGAGCAAATTTAACACGGGTGTCGGCGTCGATGCAATCACCAGTGGTATCGAAGGTGCATGGACTCCCACTCCGACACAGTGGGACAACAGCTATTTCGACACTCTGTTCAAATATGATTGGGATCTGACAAAGAGCCCCGCAGGCGCGTGGCAATGGAAGCCCAAAGACGGCGCTGGCACAGATACGGTGCCTGACGCGCACGATCCGTCGAAGCGACACGCACCTATGATGACCACGGCGGACATGGCTATGAGGATGGACCCCATCTACGAGCCGATTTCGCGGCGTTACTATGAGAACCCGGATGAATTCGCCAACGCCTTCGCCCGCGCCTGGTTCAAGCTGACGCATCGCGACATGGGTCCGCGATCGCGCTATCTTGGTTCGGAGGTTCCAACAGAAGAGTTCTTGTGGCAAGATCCCATCCCTCCAGTCACGCATGAATTGATTGACGAGCAAGACATTGCTGCTCTCAAAAGCAAGATTCTTGCCTCGGGACTGTCTGTCTCCCAACTCGTTTCGACCGCCTGGGCATCGGCGTCAACGTTCCGTGGGTCCGATATGCGCGGTGGAGCGAACGGAGCACGAATTCGTCTTGCGCCTCAGAAGGATTGGGAAGTCAATCAGCCAACCCAATTGGCAAAGGTGCTGCAAACCCTGGAGGCGATCCAAGAGGAGTTCAACAGCTCGCAGTCCGGAGGGAAGCGGGTTTCGCTCGCTGACTCGATCGTTTTGGGCGGATGTGCTGGCGTTGAGCAAGCGGCGAAGAACGCCGGACATGATGTTAAGGTTCCTTTCAAGCCCGGACGTACAGATGCGTCACAGGAGAAAACTGATGTGGAATCCTTTGCTCCACTTGAGCCAAAGGCGGACGGGTTCCGCAATTACTTCAGCGGCAAACACAGCGAATCGCCTGAGGAGTTGCTGATCGATCGGGCACAATTGCTAACCCTGTCAGCCCCCGAACTGACGGTTCTCGTGGGCGGCTTGCGCGTCCTAGGTGCGAACTTTGAAGCGTCCAAACATGGCGTTTTCACCGATCGACCGGAGACGTTAACCAACGACTTCTTCGTGAACCTGCTCGACCTGAACACGGCGTGGAAGGCGCTCTCGGAGGCGGAAGATGTGTTCGAGGGGCGCGATCGCAAAACTGGCAAACTCAAGTGGAGCGGTACCCGTGTTGACCTCATCTTCGGCTCGAACTCTCAGCTACGCGCCCTTGCGGAAGTTTACGGATGTAGAGATTCGCAGCAAAAATTTGTGCATGACTTTGTGGCGGCTTGGGATAAGGTGATGAACCTCGATCGCTTTGACCTCAGATAGTTTCAGCGAAAAGGTCTTCGAGGGTTTTTACGCTTGACACTCCCACCCCTGGAATTATCTCTTGTGAGATTTTCAAGGGTGGGATTCTTCTTTCATCCAGCCAACTTATTAGTTAAAACGCGATGTATTAAAGGTGGAACTAACCAACATTCTTTCACTTTACTTCCAAGCTATTAAAGCAGTGGCGGAAAGTTGTTCGCTAAAAGTTCCAGAAGGTTCCACACTCAGTAATGAATTTCTCAAGTCTGCTTCAAAGGGAGCGCGATTTTCGCCAAAAAAGGAGGGTAAGGCAAAGGCGGTTGAGTAAAGATAACCCAAGTATGAATCAATTGTCCAAGTTCTTTCAAAAGTAACTGTTAGGTTTTCTTGCTTTGAAAATCCCGATTTTGCCAAAACTTCTTCATGAGTAACTGCTAAAGGTTTCCACAAACCTTGTCCTCCCTGACCTGTACGCCGTTCTTCTCCAAGCCAGCGTTTGACTGATGCGATCGCTGCTTGCTTCCATGGATAAGAACTGTTCCAAGGGTCTTCATTTGTTTTTACGATAACAATACCCCCACCCTCTTCAAGGAGCGGATGAAGCTTTTCAAGAACCAGTTCTCGTTGCATCCAATGAAAAGAGCGCCCCATCGTTACCAAGCGAAAATTTCCCCAATCTGCAGTAATTGATTCAGCACGTGCGTGAATCCAACGAATATGATTAACTTTTGCTGCTTCTGCTTCTACTCGTGCTTCTGCTAGCATATCGGCATCAGGATCGACTGCTACCACTTCTTCAAAGCGCGAGGCAAAGGGAATAGCAATCAATCCTGCTCCACAACCAAGATCGAGAAGTCGTCCGCTACCATTTAATTGAAAGCGCTGTGCAAGCAAATCAAATAAATCTTGCGGGTACTTTGAGCGATAGCGAGCATAATACCAAGCAGCACCTTGAAACAAAGTTGGGTCGTAGGTAGGTCTGTTTGCAACCATTTGGAAAAACTCCGACTGTTAATAGTTATAGGTGTTTTGAGCAAAGTATAAGGAGGAAAGGTAGGGGGATAACCTTTACTGTCTATCCTTCCCACCAATCCAAAATTACCCGTTCAGCCGCAATTAAAGTACGGTTTTTCAATCGAAATATCGTACTTTAAGGTCAGTTTGCCACACTTGCCCTTTGAGAGCAAGTATTTTTCTACAAACTTAAGGAATACAATTGAAGTGGTAATTTTTGCTCTGGTACTTTTCTATCGCAATGCAGCAATCAGTAGACCAAGAATTTTCCCAAGTTTCGATCGTTGATATCAGTGCGCTAGTTTCTGGATCTGGTGACAAATACACGGTAGTCGATCGGATCGGACAAGCATGCCGTGAGTGTGGTTTCTTCTACATCATCGGGCACGGAGTGGATGAAGGACTACAGCAACGTCTGGAAGACTTAAGCAGACAGTTCTTTGAACGGGATCTGGAAACTAAACTAGAGATTGGCATGAATGTTGGTGGTAGAGCATGGCGGGGATATTTCCCTGTAGGAGGCGAATTGACATCAGGTAAGCCAGACTTGAAGGAAGGTATATATTTTGGTGCAGAACTTGAGGATAACCATCCACTTGTCAAAGCTAGTACCCCAATGCACGGTCGCAACCTTTTTCCATCAAGTGTTCCGCAATTGCGGGAGACGGTGCTTGAGTATATGGAAGCAATGACCAAACTAGGGCATAAGTTGATGGCTGGTATTGCTCTTAGCCTTGAATTAGAAGAATCCTACTTTAGCGATCGCTATACAAAAGACCCACTGATATTATTTCGTATTTTTAACTATCCTCCCAATTCGTCACTCTCTGAGAAGAAACGTCAGTGGGGTGTGGGGGAACACACTGATTATGGTGTTTTAACTATACTCAAGCAGGATAATGCAGGTGGATTGCAAGTTAAGTCGAAGTCTGGCTGGGTAGATGCGCCGCCTATCCCTAACTCATTTGTATGCAACATTGGAGATATGCTCGATCGCATGACGCGAGGGCTGTATCGTTCGACACCCCATCGCGTCTTGAATTTGTCGGGACGCGATCGTCTGTCGTTCCCATTCTTCTTTGACCCTAATTTTAATGTAGAAGTCCAGCCAATTGAACTCAAAGGAGTGATGGCGAGCGACGATCAAAACGAACGTTGGGATAGGGCTAGCGTTCATGCCTTTCGTGGAACTTATGGCGATTATTTGTTAAGTAAGGTGTCTAAAGTGTTTCCGGAGTTACGCCAAACAGTGCTGTAAAATCAATTACAGCAAGTAGTTTGAGGCAGTTGTGAAGCAACCTGAGTCGTTCACTCAAAAGAAGTTAAGATGAAAGCATTGTCCTCCAAACCTGATGACTTCTAATCTAGAAACAAGCTGCAAACTCAAATGACGCAAGTAACGATTGCAACATCCAGAAGAGAAACACCCCTTTTGTTTGAGGAACTGACGTGGAGAGAGTTCAAAGCAGTTGAACAATTGTTAGATCGCCAAGGATACCGACTCTCTTTCTTGGATGGTGTTTTAGAGATACGAAGAATGCCAGGAGAACCCCACGAAACAGTTAAGAAGAGAATTGCTGCATTGGTAGAATTGTATTTGCTTGTGGCTGGGTTTGACTTTTTTACAGAATACCACGCAAATCTAAAATAAAACCCGGCAACACATCTTCACCAGATAAAGTCGTAGGGGACTTGATCGCTTCCACCTCTCGTCCTTGGCGATAAATTTCTACTTGCTGGTTCTGTGGATCGATGAGCCAACCCAAACGAACTCCGTTGTCCATGTACTCCTGCATCTTAGCCTGCAAGGTCTTCAAATCATCAGTTTTAGAACGCAACTCAATAACAAAATCTGGAGCAATCGGTGGAAATTTTTGTCGTTGCTCAGAACTCAAAGATTCCCACCTTTCTAATACCAATTCTATGTGAAGTTGCACATTATTGCCCTCACATTAGAAATGTGGGGCTATACAAACAAAGCCTGCCTAAGCGCAAAGCGCACGCTACGCGAACGCAGGCTAATTGTATGTATCTTCGCTGCGATTTTTTGCACTCACTCGTCAACCATACTCTTGATTACTTCCTGCTTGCTAAAATAGTTTCTCGACCAGATAAATTCAGTATATTTTCCTTAAATGTAAGTGTAAATAATTACTATAGTTTTATTGAAATTGCAATTCGTCGTAGGTTGGGTGGAGCGAAGCAAAATCCACAGCCAACGACGAGCCAGGTTCTCCTCGGTAAAGCGTTCAATTTTAAAAGGCTGAGTGTTGATACAACTACAACTAACACAGACTACGAAGATCGCTCTTTATGAATGAATCAAATCCCTTAGATTTATTAAACCAACTGCTGCAAAAAGATGCTTCTGATGTACTTGCTTGGCTGAAAGATATTTGGTCAGGGCAATTAAAAGCTCCTAAAGACTTTAATTGGTTGGGCTTAGCTCAAGCAGCAGGAACTACGGCTAGTTATAATATTCATAATTTTGACGATAGTGACACTGCATGTGCCTTGCCTTGGGCGGAGGTAGCAACGTTAACTTATGACCTACTGGTAAGTAAGGTAGAGTCTGACAAACAAGAGCCATATATGCTTAGCTCAATGCTTCTACGAGCCGCTATGATAGAAAGATTCGATGCTATTCCCGGTCATCCTGTTCTTGATTTAGACCGGATTAGTCACTGGTTCTTCGACAACTTGACTATGTCGCCCCAAGAAGCTCAAACTAAAACATTGTCTTGTTGGGAAGATATAAAAGGTTCTATAAAAGATATGCGAGAATTAAGGCGAATTAAAAATCGATTGAATGTCTTATTAGTGTTAGTTGATAGTGGAAAAATTCTTCCAAATGAAGAACTTAAAGCTTGGATTTATATACGAGATATATTACCGTAAGATTATTGTAAGTAGTCAATGCCCGATATATCCTGTAGAACGGACTTGCATATCTTTCAACTCCTAAGATGCACATTTTATAACCTTGATACAGCAAGGCTTTTAGAAAATGAAAAAAATGTACGTTTTTCATATATTACTAGCGGTGATTTTCGCGGCTAGTCAGAGGCTTATATCTTGTACCTGTAAAATTAAACGAGTCAAATAATTCTTGCTCTTCTATAGGAGTCCTATTTGATTTCTTTTAGCAGACGAATTTTCTGAGTCGGGGGATGGAGAACACCAAATATTTCTTATTTTTGAGATTGAGGAGATATTAGCGCTTCTTTTACTTCAGCAAAAGCTGTTTCTATGTTTGTGCGTAATTCTTGCTCATCTAATACGCCCTTAAATACTTCATATCTTTCTGCTGTAACTACTACTCTAACAGGTTTACCAAGTCTTCTGAGCCTTTGTGGCTGAACATCAAGATCGTCTCCCCATTGATAATCTAAATTTCTAAAATCAACAACTAAGCCACTAATTTTTTCAGGTAACTCAATATCACAAAATTCATTAATGCGCCACTTAATAAAAAGTGCGTCGTCACTTCCACTAGAGCCAGCTAAATAAGTGCCAATAAAAACTATTAAACCTACTAATATTTGAGTTTTTGGTAATTTACATATATAGTATTTGGTTTCTATATGACTAATATCGAGAGAAATTTCTGTAAAATTTTGTAAAATTTTATCATCATTTTGAGACATATATAGTAATCCTAAATCATTTGTAAAAAAATTGGATTGCTAATGGCTAATAGCTAATTGCTTTTTGACCATTAGCTATTAGCCCTTTGGGTTCGCCAGTCCCCAGGGCTGGTCTCACCATTAGCAGTCTTGACTCTTATTCTTATATTTCATTTAGGACTGCTATATATTCCAAACACTAACGATGAAAGAGAATAAAAGAGCCAGGTTCAAGAGAATCTAATAAGTTTTTTTGTAACAAAGTGGTTAATGCTCAACAAATTGCTTAACGTGACTTTCTACATGAATGCTACTCGAATGCTTCTTACACCTAAAAACTCAAAATCTTAATTTAGGGTGCTAGTTCAATTGATTCAATTGCCACTACACAAGGCGCAACTATACTGGCTGCGTCACGTGGATATGGAGGCATTATCGGCAAAATTTTGCCTACTACCACAACTCGTTTATTTTCAAATTGGGCAATTTCGTTAGACGATCTAATAGCTTTTGAATGCCACGGTGGATAAAAAAATATTTTACCACCATCATCCAAAACTATTAAAACATGACCTTTATATTGAGGTGGTGGAGTTTGCCTATATCTTACATCTACTTGCCTGTATTTCCCAATCACACGTACTGGTATGCCTACTGTTCCTGCATCTATGCTTTGTTTCATTATGTTATCATCACCACTGACATCAAACCGAGCATCATAGTGTTCATCTATATCATCTTTTATCCTGATAGTCGGCAGTTGGGTCATAATCTTCTCGCGGTTTGTCAAATTTAAAGTAAGAATTTGGTGAAATTGGCAACTTGCTATTCCTATATTCCCAATAAGTAAACAAATAGTTTACTCAAACCCAATAATGTACTTTGGATTATATTCCGAATTTAATCTGTCATAATTTTATTAGCTGACTACTAGAAGCGTTCTGTCTCATCCAACCTAGTCATCAAAGATAATTAGCAGGGAATTGTGGTGATTCTATCAGATAACTTGGATCGAGATGAGCATGAAGTAGTGCTTGACGTAAACACTCTGCTTCTGCCTCGATTAGATCGATAGAATGGATACTGCCGCGATCGCGCAACCGCAAGATGGGACGAGTGCCTATCTCAGACATCCTCTAAAGAAGACCTCTTTTTTGAGAAACTAATATAGCTTATTAACATTTTTATTTACCAATCTTTTTGGAGAAAAAAACTGCCATAAATTATCGATAGCTCAAAGATGTCTGTTGTAATTACAGCTGCTTTCTGATGAGATTCTACACCCAGAGAAAAGCCGATTAAGTCAGCTTCCATTTCATGTAATTTCTCTGAGTCATGCACAGTCCACATTATGTCGCGACAATCCTGAAAAACTAGCACATACGGCAAGCGCTCAGTAGGATTGTAGACACACTCAATCAACACTTTATTTCCCCATAGAGATACCATCACACTTGTAATTAGCGATGTTTGTCCACCCAGTTTAAATAAATAATAATCATCTGGCATATTTATTTAATTACTCATCTTTTCTCCATTATGAAGCTTTCTGGGTATTTCATTGCCAAATTCGTCTCGCATATCCCATCCAACCCAATCATCAAAGATAATTAGCAGGGAATTGTGGTGATTCTATCAGATAACTTGGATCGAGATGAGTATGAAGTAGTGCTTGACGTAAACACTCTGCTTCTGCCTCGATTAGATCGATAGAATGGATACTGCCGTAATCACGCAACCGTAAGATGGGACGAGTGCCTGCGTATAAATCCAAATCTTCAACCGGACATAACTCACCAGTAACTGCCTTTTGCGATGGTAGAGTTTTTGTAAGTTTCTGCACAAATTCGTCACGGGGTTCTCCTTTTACCTCAATTATTTGTTTTGGTATTTCACCTACATTTAATGTAATGTTCTCTGCTAGGGTGGCAAATTGTTTCACACTATTTTGGAGAGTAGTCGCAATCGCATTGCTATTGATATCCGTGGAGTCAGAAGACGATTGCGAAATTATCGTTACCTTTCCCAGTGAACGAAGTTGTGCCTCATCTTCCGGAATGTCGTAAATATCCGGTATCAACTTCATAACGAAGCTATCACTTCTAGAAGCCGCCCAAACGAGAGTAACTCGATAAACTGCTAAACGTGTTTCCAATTCAGTATGAGAGCGAAGATACAACCTGTAGTAAGCCATATTTATAATTACAATTGGTTGATTTTTTAGACTGAGGGTTCGCCGCTTTCTGTAATCCAATCTAAAATTAGCAATCTGCAAGAGGGACATGCAGTTTTAGCTTCTACTCTTACAACCAGTATAGATGAGGTTAAAGATACTCAAGCAAATACTCAACCAGTTACCCAAAGAAATACTCAAGTAGATACTCCAATAGCTACTTAAGCTAGAAAAGTATCAAATAAATCTAATGCTAAGACATCAAATAGTAACAGTACTCGTACAAATACTGATAAGACTACCCAAAAAGAAAAAGGTGCTTTAGCCGCTGTTTCAGAGATGAATCAAAGCAAAAAACCCTTAATTTGTAAGCATTGTGGAATTGTGGCAGTTCACAAGCTTTATGGCTCAAGGAAAAATAAAAGTACTGGAGAAGTTGTACCTCGGCATCAATCTATAAATTGTGGAAAAACTTTTTACAAAGACGCTAGTAAAAGTAGCAGGTGCCAAATACAATAGTAAAAATAAACTAAAAATCAGTTTTTAGCGCGATTGGAGAGGTACGGCACCTATAAAATTATATATGATTATTTACTATATAACTGCAAAAAATTGATGTTAACTCTACTTCAAGCAGAAAATATCTGTAATAAAGCACTAGCAAAAGCCGAGGAATTAAAAACTCCAGTCTCAATTGTAATTTTAGACTTTGGCGGTCATGTAGTCTTAAGTAAAAGAATGGACAATGCTTCTTACCTGACTTTAGAAGTTGCCCAAAATAAAGCCACAATTTCGGTTATTTTTAAAACTCCAACTCATATTATGGGCGAGATTGTCAAAAAAGTGCCTGACATTAAAGAATCTATTAACATAATTCCAGGTAAAGCCATTTTGCTACCTGGAGGCTTTCCAATTATGCAAGATAATATTTGTATTGGGGCTATTGGAATTTCAGGAGGAGATTTAGAAACTGATAAAGCTATTGCAATAGCAGGAATTGCTATTTGATTGAATTAAGGATAATTACGCGGAAATCACATCCTAGTGGTTTGCAACCCCATCATCAATAGCTTTCCTAAGTTTTTCGGGCACGTTTCTATCTATCAATCCACACCTTTTCAATGTCGGTTGCTCTCAGGTAAGCTGCGGCTAAAGCCAGCTGTTTATCTCTGACTGATTGGCAGGAACGCGATCGGGTAACAGGCACCTGCAAGTTATAAACATTACCAAGATTACGAATAATATAGGAGTTATATTGCTAACTTTCTGGGAACTTCATATTCTCACTGCTATGTCAACTCGTCAGTACTAACCGCTCCGAAATACCTATGCAAAGCTATTCAGTACTAGGTGGTAGCGTTATTTACCTAATAACAGCCTTGCTGATTTCTTCCTGCTTCGTCCTGGGGATGTCGGCATCCTCCAGTCCACAGGCTCATCCCGAAGAGCTTTCGGTGGTAAACGCATATTTCCATAAGTTAATTGCAGCGTTTAAGTCCCTGTCACACTTAAAATTACAAACCTCACAATGGTAGATTCGTTCATCTAATGTGAGGGATTTTTTAAGATGACCACATTTGGAACAGGACTTTGAACTTGGATAAAATCTATCCGCCACAATCAACTTTGTTCCAACCAGTTTACACTTGTACTCTAACTGGCGTCTCAACTCATAAAAACTCATATCCTGCACGGCGGCGGCTAGCTTATGATTTGCCATCATCCCTCTTACATTTAAGTCTTCTATCGTTACAAAGCTGTGGTTTTTGGCTATGTAAGTAGTTAACTTATGCAAGTAATCTTTTCGGAGATTGGCAACTCTTCTATGTAGCCGTGCAATCTGCATTTGTGCTTTTTTCCAATTAGCAGAGCCTTTAACTTTATTCCGGTGTAACCACTGCATTCGGCTTAATTTAGCTTGATGCTGTTTGTCAGCTTTTACTCCTTCAAACACTTTTCCAGTGCTGAGAGTGGCTAATGCTTTAACACCTAAATCTACCCCTACATCGGGATGCATCCACGTTAGGGAGCATCCTGGCTCTAAATCCTTGACCTCTACTTTGTAGCTGATAAACCATCTGTCAGCTTCACGGGAAATCGTACAAGTCTTGATAGGAACGGAAGGTACTTTCTCGTAAGTTTTCAGAATTCCTATTACCGGAACTTGAATTCTTTTCACTCCTTTTACTTTGATTGTCCCTTCCAAGGTAAAAGAATCCTGTTTCCCTTTCTTCTTAAACTTAGGTACTCCCTTTCGTTTTTCCAAGCCATCTTTCCATGCTACTCGCAACGCTCTTAACGCCATTTGCGGTGTGGATTTACTGCATTCGTAATACCACTTATTCTCAGGTTTAACTAGTGCAACTAGCCATTTATGCAATTCAATTGCGCTTGGGAATGGAATTTTATCGTCTGGGTTAACTTTATTGTGCTCTAGGAGCTGCTTGGTTAATCCTAATCCCCAGTTCCAGGCATGACGTGCCACCCCACAATGTTTTAACATCATTGTTCGTTGCCAGTTATTTAGCTTTAGTTCGGTTTTAAATCCTAATAACATGGCAACGCTTTCATCCATTCTCGAATTGCTTGTGACTTGTTCCATCCTTGCGCTTCGGCATACTTTTCCAGCTTAGTTAGCTCTAGTTCGGTGAGTAAAACTTTCACCCATTTATCTCGGTGTACCATATTGCCCCTTTTCCTATGTAGTCATATCATGTCTATATTATGACTATCTCACCAGTCGAGAACACCGTATCTGTCCCGAATATAAAATCAAAAAGCTCTGCAATTGTGCCGAGCCCTGCATAGCTTTGCATAGAGATTAAGTTACAGTTACTAGCCCTAGCCCTTTCTCCAAGCGTTTATGAGTCATAGCCCGCGTATCAAAACAATTCTGATTCTGGCTGCCATTCCCCATGGACTACGCTTGGATAAGGAAATTCGTTCAATTGAAGAAGCTATCCGCCGTGCTGCAAAGCGGGATGTCTTCGAGATTAAGATTAGGACTGCTGTCCGTCCTCAAGATATTCGCCGCGCTCTTGCAGAAGAAAAACCCCAAATTGTCCATTTTTGCGGACACGGGCTAGAAGATGGCAGCTTGCTCTTAGAAGACGATTCAGGAGAAAACAAGTCTGTCTTAGCAGAAGGGCTTGCATCACTGTTTCAGTTGCATACAGATTATGTAGAATGCGTACTGCTTAACGCCTGTCATTCTGCTAAACCAGCTAGTGCAATTAGCAAACATATCAATTACGCGATTGGGATGAATCAGCCCATTGGGGATAAGGCAGCACTCGTATTTGCAACTGGGTTTTACGATGGGTTGGGCTATGCAACTTCAGATAATATTGATGTGTATCAAAGGGCTTTTGAGGAAGGTAAGGTTGCAATTCAATTAGAACACCTTTGTGAAGAACAAACTCCAGTTCTTCAAAAAAAACAACGAGAGCTAGTAAAAGCACACTCAAGCAATAGCTCTGCAACATCAACTGAAGTGCTCAAAGCAGGTAACCCTCATAAAACTTTAGCTTATTGGCAGGGACGCACAACAGAGTTACAGCAACTCGAACAGTGGCTACACGATAAAAATATCACTTTAATTGGTATAGAAGGTATTGGGGGTACGGGAAAATCAACACTGGCTAGCAAAATTTATGAAGAAACCAAAGGTTTTCCCAAGCGATTTTGGGCTGATGTGGGTTCTGGAGACGTTTTTAGTGACCTAGCTTATCAAGTTTTAAACTACTTTGGCTATCCTATCCCAGAACGAGAATCACAACTCATAGAAGCTCTCATTAAGTGTTTGCAATCAGGAGATTATTTATTTATAGTTGACAATCTAGAAAGTTTATTACGATCGGATGGACAGTGGCACAGCCAGTTCTATGAAGATTTTTTCAAAGCTTGGGTAGAATGTGGCAGCAGGAGTACAGTCATAGTCACGACTAGGGAACGACCTCAATTACGCGGCGTTGAGTGGTTATCGCTTAGAGGTCTAAACATCGAAGAAGGAACGGCATTACTAGCTCAATTAGGTATTAAAGGAGATTTAGAGGCATTTACCAAGTTAGTGGATGGACATCCCCTGCTGTTGAAATTAGTAGCTTGTTTACTAAAAGAAGAATATCCTCATGACCCTAATTTAGAGTATTTGGTAGATTTAGGGTTAGGAAATTTGCAGCAATTGCTAACCGATGGGCAAGTTGTTGGTCAGCACCGACGGGAAACAGTAGGAATGGCGTTGGTCTTAGATGCTAGCTTCAAGAGATTGAATGATTTTCAAAAAGATCTGTTACTGAATGTTAGTGTTTATCGTGGTTCTTTTGATACTCGAGCGGCAAGTGCTCTCGTACCCCAGCAAGAAGCAACAGCCATTGAGAAAGAATTAAAAAACTTGGTTAAGCGTTCCTTTTTATTAGAAAAACTCAACGAGCAGCGTCAGTTTGAATTTCAACCTGTGGTGGTTGAATATTTGCGGTACAAAGCAGGCGATCAAACTTTAGCACATCAGCAAGCAATCTCTTACTACAAAGAAGTTGCTAAACAACCACCTTGGCAAGCAATTGATGATGTCAAAGCACACCTGGAAATTTTTTATCATTATTATCAACTGAGAGATTACGACAAAGCTTTTGATAGCATTTGGATTTGTAATAATTTCTTAAAATTGCAAGGCTATTACACTGTTCAGGTTGAACTCTGCGAGCAGATGATAGGAGTTTGGGAAAAAACGAGCAGATACGAAAATCAGAAATATCAATCTCTCCTCACCACTTTAGGAACCGCTTACTACTGGCTCGGACAATACCAACAGGCAATCTCAATCCGCCAACAATCTTTGGAGGTAGCTAGGAAAATTGGCGATCGCCAGCTTGAAGCTCAATCTTTACACAATTTAGGCACTGTTTACAATTTACTTGGGCAGTATCAAAGAGCTATGGAACTCTACCAAGAGTCTTTGGAGATAGCAAGAGATCTCCGCGATCGCCAGCACGAGGCTAAATCTTTAAATGGTTTAGGTACTGCTTACTATTGGATGGGGCAGTATCAACAGGCAGTAGAATTCCGCCAGCAATCTTTGGAGATAGCAATCTCAATCGGCGATCGCCAGGGAGTTGCCATTGCCTTAAGCGGTCTGGGTGCTGCTTATAGCTTGCTCGAGCAGTTTCAACAAGCAATAGAATTTCACTCCAAGCAACTGGAAATAGTTAGGGAGCTTGGCGATCGCCAAGGAGAAGCCATTGCTTTGGGTGGGCTGGGTACTGCTTACTGCGGACTTAAAGAGTATCAGCAGGCAATAAAATACCACCAACAGCATCTAGAAATAGCTAAGAAGATTGGAGATCGCCGAGGAGAAGGCATTTCTTTAGGTAATTTAGGCGTCGTTTACTACTGTCTTAAGCAGTACGAACAATCTACAGAATTCTATCAGCAGCAATTAGAAATAGCAACGAAGATCGGTGACCACCAACAATCCGCTAAAGCTTGGTTTAATATTGGTCTTGCATTAGAAAATCTCAATCGAGAATCAGAAGCGATTGATGCTTATCATCATGCCTATAAACTTTATCATCTTCTAGGGATTTATACTTATATGCAAGAGTGCGATCGGCGTATTGAACAACTAACAAGGGCAGAAGCAGCACCGAATATTGCCCCAAATTTACAAAGATGGCTAAGTCACTTGAGGTATTCAAAAGAACAACTATGGCAATATATATTCGCTTGGTTTAAACAGTAAAAATGGATGAGACTCAAACCATATACAAAGCTTGATTTCAAATATTTTCAAACCGTTGAATCTCAATCAAATAACCATCAGTCTTGGTGGGAAAGTGCCAAAACGGGAAAGGTTAAAATCGCTCAACCCAAGGGCGCAATTCGACTTCCCATGTCCAAGCATTGCGAGGTTGACGCAGAATGTTGAGATAAGTTTGAGCAATTGCATCGGGATCGAGCAAGCTATCAGGCTTGTCATCTGGTTCCTGACGTGTAGCAGAACGAATTGCACCATCAATGATGAAATGCGCTACATGGATGTTGTGAGGAGCTAATTCACGAGCAATGCTTTGAGCTAAACCTCGCAAAGCAAATTTACCCATGGCAAAAGGTGCAGATCTAGGATAACCTTTGACGCTAGCGGAAGCACCCGTCAAGAAAATAGCTCCTCCACCCAAAGCCAACATACGTTTCGCCGCCGCCTGAGCTACTAAAAAACCCCCATATGCTGTAATCTCTAAGGATTTGGCTACTTCAATTGGATCGAGTTCAATGAGCGAAGCCGCAATTCGCAAGCTAGGATTGTAAACAACTACCGTTGGTGCTCCCAACTTTTGTTCGACATCATGAAAGAGTTGATTGACTTCATCCGGTTTTGAAGCATCACAGGCAAAACTAATAGCTCCTATGTCCTGGGATAATGCAGTGAGCTTATCAATTCGCCGTGCGGCCAAAGCAACTTTTATCCCTTCGGCTGCAAACAGGCGGGCTAAGGACGCACTGAGTCCACTACCAGCGCCAACGATCAATGCGGTAGTTGTCATTTGCCGATCGTTCCTCGATTTCAGAATTAATACAGTTGGTTACTAGATTTTTAACTTTTTTCTAATAGCCATTGTACGGGACTTCTTACCTAAAGCCTAGAATTATTTCACAATAAATCCATATTTTTTGAGTACGCTCTTAGCTGGGTCGCTAGATAAAAACTTGACAAATCCTTTGGCAGCTTCAACATTTTGGCTGGTTTTGAGTATTGCCAGAGGATAAATAATGGGAGAATAATATTTTCCCTCTGTAGCAACAGCAACTTTTACTTTGTCAGAACTTTTTGCATCAGTGGAATAACCGAGCCCTGCATCAGCATTACCATTTTCTACTGATGCTAAGACTTGTTTGGCATTTTTTTCATAAACGAATTTAGGCTTGACTTTATCGAGAATGCCTAATTTTTTAAACACATCCTGTGCGTATTGACCTGCTGGAACACTTTTAGGATCTCCAATTGCAATTTTCTTAACCTTAGAGTTTGCCAAGGTATAGAAGCTCCTAATGCCAACAGAATTATCTTTAGGTACTATTAAAACTAGCCGATTGTTTGCCAAGATGCTCCGCGTTTTTGGAACTATTAGCCCTTTTTCTTCCAAACCATCGACTTGCTTTTTACTAGTAGAAATAAAAATGTCAGATTGTTTACCCTTTTCAATTTCTTTGGTTAATGCGCCTGAAGCACCAAAGTTATAAGTAATATTGATATTGGGTTGAGTTTGTTGATAGAGAGTTTTTATTTCTTCCAACGCATCTTTTAAACTACCCGCAGCAGAAATAGTTAAGTTGTTGCTTGATTGTGCCACAACGGCAGAGGGACCTGTCAATCGAACGCTAACCGCTAAAAGCAAGCTAACAGTAGCTGTAGAGAGAAGGTTAAAAATTTGTTTTCTTTTCATTTTTCTTAAAGACATGGCTTGCAGAAACGACTTGTTTACAACCTTTGCAGAAATTTTCTGGGTCAGTTGAAGAAAGCAGAGGACAAAATGAGTTTACAGAAAGGGATTCTGACCCATCCTGTATTGAGATGGGCTACAAGCCCTTACCACAAGAGAAAGTTGGCTACTTTTTAATTTAGAAGTCCCCAAACACGTTGAGAGGAATGGCGTCATTACCCACTAATTAGGTTTTCTTTGGGCAATACACACTCACAGTAGCTAAAATTTGTCACAAATCCATGAATGATTTCTACACTATGGCAATTTTAAAATACTAATATTCGATTGAATTACCGTATTTTTAATACATAGTCTCATAATCTTATTCAAAAAACAAGCCTTTTGTAACTGAAATACATAATACGGGCAGTTCAAAAAATGGGTTGCTTTTTAGCTTGGATCGATACCTTTTCTACTGATGCTTTATTTGACCAGGGAAAACAGCGTTTCTACGAGAATGCGATTTTGCTCGTCATTACCAACAGTGATACGTAATTTATCATCCAATCTTGGTTGTTTAAAATAACGCACCAAAATCTTGTGTTCTTTTAACCTTTGAGAAAGTTCCTCTGCATTTCCTTTTCTTGGTTGTACTAGTAAGAAGTTGGTTTGAGAATCCCAAACACGAAAGCCCAATTCTTTCAACTCAATTGCCAGCTTTTTTCGCGATGCTTTAATCTTTGCTATACAAGCATTTTTATAAGCTTGGTCATTCATTGCTGCTGCTCCAAGCGCACAGGCGATCGCATCAACGTTATAGCTATCCTTCACCTTGTATAACGTGCTGAGCAACTTAGGATTTGCGATCGCAAATCCCAACCGCAAACCTGCTAACGAGTATCCCTTGGAAAGGGTTCGGAGTGAGATAACATTGTCAAATTCTTGAGTTAAATCTAATGCATTTTCTTCAGCAAAATCTACATAAGCTTCATCAATCGCTAAAATTCCCGATAAATGAGTTGCAAGTTTTCGGAGATCCTCTATAGGAACCACATGCCCTGAAGGGCTATTAGGAGATGCAATAAATGTTACAGAGCCATTTGCGGCAATCAGTTCCTCCACTGGCAAACGGTAGTCCTCACTGTAAGGAATTTCAACACTTTCTGCAGCTTGCATTTGGGTCAATGTACGGTATAACAGATATGTTGGCACTGGATAGGCTACCTTCCGCCCTGGTTCTGCACAAGCTCGCATCACAACGCTTAACAGTTCATCACTTCCATTTCCAGCAATAATCCAATCAACCGGAACTCCTAAAGCTTGACTTGCTGCTTGGCGAAACTCCCGTGCAAACGCATTTGGGTATCGGCGCAATAGCTCCACATCAAAATTTCGCAGGGCTTCCGTAACTTGAGGAGAGGGAGGATACGGATTCTCATTGCTGTTGAGTTTGATAATTTTGGTATTGGGTTCGATCTGCTCGCTGGGGGTATAAGGAGGTAAGAAGTCGATATTAGAGCGGAAATAGTTCGTCATTTCCCAGCTTGTAGTAGTTGTTAGGAGATTACTTTTAATCTTAAATCCTCAAGCAACATTGGGATATCATCTGGAAGACAAGCGATCGCGTCAGCACCGTTAACCGTTAACTCCTGTTCGGTTCCATAACCATAAGTCACGCCAATCGAAGCAACATTCTGTTGCTTTGCACCAATGATATCGTGAAAGCGATCGCCTACCATAACCGTAGCAGAGGGTGAAAGGTTCTCTTTCTGTAAAATGTAGTGAATCAAATCACCTTTGACACTTCGAGTTCCATCCAGTTCGCTACCATAAACGCCATCGAACAAAGACGACAAGGAAAAATGCTCGATAATGCGCGTAGCATAGATATAGGGTTTTGAAGTCGCAACAAAAGTTTTACAGCCACCAGAGCGAATCGTTTGTAAGGTTTCTGGAATTTGAGGATAAAGCGAATTTTCAAACAACCCAACTGTGGAAAAGCGACTGCGATAAAGTGAAATTGCCCGCTCAAGTCGCTTGTCTTCCGAGGTGTTCAGTAACTGTGAAAAACTCTGTTTCAGTGGAGGACCAATACACCAATGCAAGCGATCGCCATCAGGTGGTTTATAGCCCATTTCAGATAAAGCATACTGAATGCAGCGAGTTATACCAACTTTGGGATCGGTTAATGTCCCGTCTAAATCAAAAAGAACAGCGTAGGAAAGCATAAATCTATATTTGTTGTAACACCAAAGAAGGCAGTTGGTACATAGAGTGGAAAACTCTCACTTCAAATGACTCAAATAGAGCCCTCTCACTTGGAGCAATGTAACCTAAAACTCTCATACCTGCAGCAACACCTGCACGCACACCTAAAATGCTATCTTCTACAACAGTGCAAGATGTAGCTTGAAATCCCATATGTTTGGCTGCATATAAGAATAAGTCGGGTGCTGGCTTCCAACTTCCAATTTCATACGAGCTAAAGATACGCCCTTCAAATCGAGGCAATAAGTTAGTGACACGCAGAGCTAACTTAATTTTTTCCACCGGACCACTTGATGCAACGCAAATAGGTAAATCTATTTTGTCTAGAGCCGCCTCTATGCCTTCCACAGGACGCAGTTCACGCTCGAATACCTCAGCAGTCCGAGCGCGAAGTTGAGTCACAAAATCTGGTGGCATTTTTCTCCCAAGCTTGTCTTCAATGACAGCAACACAATCAGCCATTTTGCAACCCTTAAACAACAAAATGGCTTCTTCAAGTTCTAGTGCCAGTCCCAACTCTGTCACAAATTCGACAAGAACGCGATTACCTAATGCCTCACTATCTACCAACACTCCATCACAGTCAAAAATAACCAGTTCTGTTTGCATTCCTTTTTTATAAATAGACATTTTGAGTGACTCGATACACATTCATTTCGATTCCACGATATATAGTGTCCCTCTCATATCGCATTCCTAATTTCTTGAGAACTTCTACCGATCTCATATTCTCACGTTGAACAATACCAAGAATATATGGGAGTTTGAGTCGAGTGAATCCATATCGCAAAGCTGCTGTCGCCGCTTCCGTTGCCAAACCTCTACCCCAAAACCTGGGATCGAGCCGATAGCCAATTTCTTTTTCTGCTTGATTATCAATTTCTTCAACTGCTATCCCACAATAGCCAATCAACTCATTGCTTTCTTTGAAAATAACAGCCCATTTACCAAAACCATATTTTGTATAGGAAGTAATGAAACTTGCTATTTTTTCCTGTGTTTGCAAGGGTGAAAGAGTACCTGCTAGAGAAAATTTCATGACTTGTGGGTTGGCAAGTATCGGTGCGAGCTGCTGAAAGTCTTCTAGTTGAAATTCTCTAAGAATGAGGCGTTGTGTCTCTACTTTCATTGTTGTTGTTTGTCTCCTAAAACTGTCGGTTGGGTGTCTTTCGTTTCTACGACAGTACGGTTACCAGGAAAGCTTGGCAGTTCGGCATCAATATAAGCCCACAGCACTGCGCGATCGCGCCAAATTTGATATGTTGGTTTAACTAGTGTTGGATCGTCTAGGCTTCCAGCTTTGATCCAAACAAACTCTGGCTTAGCAAAAGCTCTCGTAAATAAGGGCGAACCGCACTCCGGGCAAAATTCACGAGCGATCGTGTCGCCACTACCCGTTGTTTTTGTGTAGCTCCTGACATAACCTGAGATAACACGGAGATTCGGTGCATGAACTTTAACTCCAATATTAAAAGCGCTACCTGTGGTTTTCCTGCAATCGTTACAATGACAGTAGTTTGCTAATCCCAGTTCACCTCTGTACTCGTATCTAACGAATCCACACAGGCATCCACCAGTCACAAAATCATTCATAGGTTTTTTCTCCGAGCTAAAAGCTTTTTCCCAAAGGGAATTGGTCACAATCTAAACTTCTTGCATAATCCTTTTTTGGGCGGAAGACGCGATCGCTCAAAATCCCAATACTGACGAAGAAATTCGCCAACGACTTAGACAAGACTCAAATAGAATTGTTCGTGCTGCTGCAAGAGACAGCTTGAAAACGATGGGGGAAATTGGGAGATCCGATTCTGACACAACAGAATAAGGACTTTGAAACTTATGTCCTTTCCTCCCTCATCCTCACTTTATCGTTCATCACTCATCATCCAGTCCTTCAAACAAAGCGTTCAAATCCCGATAACCACTCACTACCCGTAGTATTTCGATTCCCCCTTCAATTGGGCGATAAAATATTATATAATCATCGACAGGGAAACTTCGTAACGATGGTAAAAGTTCATCGCGCCTGCGTCCCATGTTGGGAAAATTAGCTAAAGTCTTACACTTTTGATTGATTTTGATGAGAAAGCGATCTGCCGCATCTAAACTGCTGCTATCAGCAATGTAGTCAATAATATTCTCAATGTCCCGGCTGGCAGGAACGGTAAATCGGCAAATATTGCTCATTGACTAGCCTGTCGGCTCCCGACGCTGTTGTAACTTCTGCTGTAATTGGCTGAACACGGTTTCGCTATCAACAACTTCCCCGCGTAATGATGCTTCTACACCAATGGTGATTTCCTGCTGCAATTCTTCAAATCGCCCCTTGTAGATGCGTTCCCGGTCTGCCAATATGTGTAGTGCAGCCAGGACAACTTCTTCTTGTGAAGCGTATTTACCACTTTCTACCTGGTTTTGGACAAACTGTTCAAGTTCTGGAGTGAGTGACAGATTCATCGTGACTTACCGTGTGTTGTGTGCATTGTGTTTTCATTGTAAAAGTGCAGCACTATTTTATTTGAGTATTTTTTTATTAAAATCTGTGCGTTAAGTAAATTAATAATACTTAAAACACGCCAAAAGAGGGTTCTTGCGAACCCCACTCCCCACCAAGATACTCGGTTCTTGGTTCTTCATCATTCTACGTTCTTTATTAGATTGAACAACTGAGAGCCGCTTGTTCAGAAGAGGTGATAAATGCGCTAAACTGGTTTGCCCGATCGAACAGACCAAAGTTCTAGCGCAGAGTTTATCCTTCTCAATCTCAGGCAGCAACCGGTATACGTTGGTTGTAAGTAGAAGAGTCTCCCTTGATGGCCTCACTTTGTTTACCATCGATACCAACGGGGATATCTCCAACGAGTGTCACTCGCTGAACGTGGCGGGGTTGGTCACCATAATCAGCGATCGCGTAATGTTGAGTCGCTCGATTGTCCCAGAATGCGACATCACCCTCTTGCCAGCGCCAGCGAACAGTATTTTCCGGACGAGTCACATACGCCTGTAAAAGTCGGAGAATATCTGCCGATTCAGCTGGCGATAAGCCACGGATTTGACGAACAAAACCACCAATGAAGAGACCGCGCTCGCCCGACTCAGGATGAACGCGTACAACTGGATGAAGCGTTTCGTAGACAGTAGATGTGAAGACATCTCGGTACGCCTTAACCTCTTCAGAAATGTCAATTGGCGTAACGGCATAGTCATATGCGTTGCTATGTATAGCCCAGAGTTGGTCTGCAAGATTACGTAGATGCGCTGGTAAGTCTTGATATGCAGTTACGGAGTTTGCCCAAATTGTATCGCCTCCAGATGGTGGTATAACAATCGCGCGTAAAATAGAACCAAGCGGAGGACGATCTACGAAGGTGACATCAGTGTGCCAGTTATTGGCACGGGTAACAGTCCGCCCGTAATTTAGGTCTAAAACTTCTGGGTGTCCTGGAAATGATGGTACGGTAGGGTGTGCTGTTGTGACTTCACCAAATCTGCGAGCAAAAGTAACTTGCCCATTGGCATCTAGCTGTTGGTGACGGAAGAAAATCACTTTATATTGAACGAGTGCCTGACGGATCTCGCTGATAATATCCTTACTGAGATCGGCACTCAAGTCAACACCTATAATTTCAGCACCGATACGTCCTGCGACTGGTTTAATGTCAAAGTTTTGGAAACTCATATGTTTAATTAGAGGTTTAGGGGTTAGGGGTTGGGGAGGATAGAATTTCATCTAGAAGAACGATTTTCTTACCCCGACCAAAGTGTGTTTTCAGTGTGAATCCACATAGAGAAAATTTGTGCTTAAGTAGAGGCTCCTACTGTTACCAGTTCTGGCGATCCTGCACGAGAACTAAATTGGTTTACCGGACGGGGTAAACCGAGATTCTCGCGGAGAGTTTGACCTTCATACTCAGTCCGAAATAATCCTCGACGTTGCAATTCAGGAATCACTAAATTCACAAAATCATCTAAACCACCAGGTAAGTAAGGTGGCATGATATTGAATCCATCAGCCCCACCATTCACAAACCAATCTTCCAATAGATCTGCGATTTGTTCTGGTGTTCCTACAGTTTGTCGGTGTCCGCGTGCGCCAGCAATCGACAAATACAATTGCCGGATGGTTAAATTTTCTCTACGGGCAAGATCGGTCAGTAGTTTTTGACGGCTTTTACCACCGTTGGTCTCTGGTAATTCTGGAAGCGGACCATCTATTGGGTAGTTGGACAAATCAAATCCACCTATCATCCCTCCAAGCAAACCCAATCCAACGTGTGGATCGATTAATTCTTGAAGTTGCTCGAATTTGTCCTTGGCTTCTTGCTCGGTTTTGCCAATTACCGGAAAAATTCCGGGCATAATCTTGAGGCTGTCGGGAGAACGCCCGTACTGTGTTAATCGACTCTTGACATCCGTGTAAAATGCCTGAGCCTCTTCCAATGTTTGTTGTGCAGTAAAAATCACTTCTGCTGTTTGTGCTGCTAGATTCTTACCGTCCTCAGAAGACCCAGCTTGAATGATAACTGGATATCCTTGTACTGGACGAGCCACATTGAGAGGTCCTTTGACTGAAAAATGCTCGCCTTTATGATCGGGAATGTGTAATTTGTCTCGATCGAAGTAAATGCCTGATTCTTTATCGCGTAAGAAAGCATCGTCTTCCCAACTATCCCAAAGTTTAGTCACCACATCGACAAACTCTTTCGCACGCTCATACCGTAATGTATGCTCCATGTGCCGATCGCGGTTGAAGTTCTTTGCTTCAACTTCTGTTGCAGAAGTCACAAGATTCCATCCAGCACGACCCCCACTTAAATGGTCTAATGATGCAAATTTACGAGCAAGGTGATAAGGTTCGTTGTAAGTGGTTGATACCGTTGCTGTTAACCCGATATGTTCTGTTACGACTGACAAAGCTGATAGTAAGGTCAGAGGTTCAAAGTGAACAACTGTGGTTCGGCTTAGCGCTTCCTTTCCTGGTCCTCGTTCCCGCACAGCTACACCGTCAGCAAGGAAAACCATATCGAATTTGCCTCGTTCAGCTGTCTGCGCGAGTCGTTTATAGTGCTGGAAGTTCAGCCCTCCATCAGCTTGTGCGTTGGGGTGTCGCCACGCTGCTAAGTGATGTCCGGAACCGGGCAAGAATGCCCCTAATTTCAGTTGTTTTTTTGTACTCATTTTTTGGATGTTAGCCAAACTGTTAGGACATCTAACTATTTAAGATTTTGTTATTCTCGGATAAATTTACCGACTTAGTCAAGTTTACTAAGGACAGGAGGCAGAGCCTTCGAGCAGTCATTCCCAAGCAGAGCCTAGTGGTTCACCACATTGAATTTGAGGGTTGATTGAAAAACCGCAGAGGCGCAGAGGGCGCAGAGGAAGAGAAGAAGAGGATGAGCTTGAACATCGTTTTACCCATTAAAACTTATGTGGTGGACCACTAGGAACGAGAGTCTGGAAATGAGGGTTTGGGAACGAGAGTGGATGAAGGTATTTTATCCTTCATACTTAATAGAGTGATGCTAAGACTTTATCGGCTGCAGCTCGGAATGCTGTAGCAGCACCCGCACTCATATCACGAGGAGCACAGATGCGATTTCTCACATAGGCAAGTGTAATGGCTCCAACAGCTGCTACAGTCGGATCGGTGGTATTTTCTTTACCTCCCGTGCGTCCACCTAGTAAGGGTGAACCATTCCCATGAAGGAGATACTCTGCTAGCAGTTTAAGATGCCACTCAACAGCTTCTTTCACTGCTGAAATGTCCCCATCTGCTGCTAGTGCTTGCACTCCAGAGTTTTTCACGATATCTGCGATCGCAACTTCTCGGTTATCACTCAATCTTTCAGCAGCTTCTGCGCGGTACTGAAGTGCCTCAGTGTCTGTTGCATCTAGAGGTAATGGATTCCCGATTGGTTGTAAACCGAATCTGCGACGCAAAAGTAAATTGTTAGTTGTACTGTCCGATCTGACTCGGTGATAGGCAGGACGTTGTTTGATTGCCTCAAACCAAGCGTTAAGTCGAGGGAAGCGTTCATTTCCCTTGATATGATACCCTCGGTATACTGGTAGATTGGCAGCCAATCGATCCAAATGAGGGCTATACATAATATCTACCAAACTAAACGTTGACACAAAGTAAGGACCTGGGTATTTCCCTAAGGTTTCTTCAAGTGCGTCTAATTTAGCTTCCAACTCTGCTTGAAAGTTAGCTAGCTCGTTAGGATCTGAAGTTGGTTGTCTTAAAAATTTATAAGCAGCACCTAAAAAACCACTGGTTTCAGCATTCTCAACCCACTGTCTGGCCACTGCGTTTTCTTCAGGATCTTCAGGAAGCAGAGGCGGACTGCTAAACCGCTCCTCCAAAGCCAAGAGAATATCTTTAGATTCGTAGACTAATTCGCCTTCAATTTTTGCAGCTGGAACAAGTGTTGTGGGAACGAGATCGGTATACCACTTAGGCTTGTTACTTAAATCTATAAATTCTGTTTCAAAGGGAATTTCTTTTTCTTCTAAGGCAAACCAAACTCGTTCGCAAAAAGGACACCAAGAATTGGTATCGCGGTAGAGCAGTACAGGTGGTGTATCGGAGCTTAGTTTATGAAGACCACTGGGAATAGGAGCCGTAGAAGGTGATTGTCCGGGTCTGCGTATCCGCCGAGCCGGGGTATTTTTTCGGGCAACTTCTAACAATTGATCCCAAGTAGATATTGATTCTTGAAGTGGCATTTTTATCTTCCTCTAAATAAATAGTGATGATAAACTAAGTACAGCAAAAAACATGAAAATCACTTTTCCCTAACCCTCAATTCTTAGGGAGAGTATTTGAAGAATTTAGCAGATTGTTCTAGTTGCGCGGATGGAGTGCGTCCTCGTCCCCAACCCAACTTTTTGCGGTATGTTCCCAGCAATCCCGACTCCATTAAAAACTCCTCATCAACTGCAACAGATTCATCTGCTTGAGGAGCAACAAACAAAGCATCAACCGGGCAATACAATTCACAAATGTAACAAGTCTGACAATCACTCTGACGGGCAATTGTAGGAGGAGCATTAGAAACTTTGTCAAAGACATTAGTTGGGCAAACAGTCACACAAATATTGCAATGTATACAACGAGATTCACTGACTAATTCAATCATGAATTTTATATTTTATATTTTTGATTAATTGAATTTTCAATTCCGTCTTTCTGTCTTATAAGGTCACCGATTATCTTCTCCTATTTCTTCGCGTCCTTCGCGTCTTTGCGGTTCAATTAAATCAAAATCTTTGGACAAAATAGAAATAAGACTATTTCAACTCTGACAAACAATACTTTCTTGCCACATTTGATATGCAATATCTTGTTCTGGTTTGACCCAAACGCGATCGAGTCCACCACTCAACAAACGGTGTTGTTGTTTTGCATCAGTGTGGAAATAATCTTCATGTTTGTGCATACCGCGAGATTCTCTTCGTTCTAAAGCAGTGGCATACATCCACCTCGCCGTTGCAACCATTGCAGCCGCTTCTCTCGCTTGAATTGTTTGCTGTTCTGACTGAACGGATGCATTGCGAATTTCACTCCACAACTCGTCCAATCGCTGAAGTGACTCTGATAACCCGTGTTCTGTACGGAATAAGTTGCGATCGTATGGCATCACCTCCGCTTGTACTGCACGAATTATATCTGTGGGCTCAAAAGTACGGCTGCTAGGACGGAGTGTTGCTCCATCAATTCTATGTAGCGATCGCCTGTTAACTTGACTCCCTAATTGACGCGCATAAAGAGCAGCTGCTTCACCCGCCCAATCACCAGACGCAGTTGCCCACGCTGCATTGGGACTACCACCTCCTGATGCACCACCGCAAATGAGTTCTCGTGTTGCTGCATCTCCAACAGCATAAAGACCGGGAACAGATGTGGCACACGTTTCATCAACAATTCGCAATCCACCCGTACCCCGAACAGTTCCCTCTAAACGTAACGTAACAGGAAATCGTTGCGTAAAGGGATCGATCCCAACTCGCTCAAAGGGTAAGAAGAAATTATGTTGAATTGTTCGCATCCAACTTTTTTCTTCTTCAGAAGCTTTATCGATACAAGCATAAACGGGTTGAGTTAGCAATATACGGGCAATATCTCGGCGATCTTTGCCCTCGATCGCAGTTCCATCTTCATAGGTAAAAGTAGCATAGCGATAATATGCACCTTTAGTCACGGAAGCAAAGGCGGGAGTTAAAGCATAAGCGTTGGAAAACTCCATACCTGATAATTGAGCACCAACTTCAGCTGCCATAAGATATCCATCCCCCGTGAGGACATTGCATCCTAGGGTTTTGCTGAGGAAGGCGCATCCCCCAGTCGCAAGAATGACAGCTGCGGCTCGGATTGTCCAATGCTCCCCTGTCTGCCGATTCATCCCTTTTGCCCCTGCTACAGCACCGTCTGCATCTACCAATAGTTCCAGTGCGGGGCTGTGGTCGAGGATTTTTACACCTGCCTTTTTCACTTGTTTTCGCATCAACCGCATATACTCTACACCTTGATGCAGTGAAGGAAGATAAGGATGTCCGCTATCATCTCGAGAAAAGGGATAGCCCCACTCTACCAGCCGATTTAGGTTTATCCTAGCCCGATCTAAAACTCTGTTCATCCAGTCGCGATCGCTCAGAAAACCGCCTAGAGTTTCTCGTTTAGACAACTCTGCCTCGCGGTTTGCAGGATTGGAAACATACCAAACCGTTGTGCCAGCCGCTGCTGTGGCTCCACTAGTACCGCAGTAGCCTTTATCTGCAAGAATAACTTTCGCTCCTTGAGTGGCAGCACTCCATGCTGCCCAAGTGCCTGCCGGTCCACCTCCAATGACGAGGACATCTGCCTCCAAATCTAGGTGCAAACCAAGGGTAGATGCTAGCTCTGAATCACGAGCACTCACGGTTGCTGATTCTCCTAATTTATAAATGATTGCTAGGAATTAACAACGTCTATACTATAATACTATAAACTGACTGACTGACCGTATTTTAAGATATGTCACAGCTAGAAGAAAAAAGCAAGATCCTATAGTATGCAATAGGGGTTTAGGCTGAGGTCTGTTTTGATTCCAGCAAGTTGGCTGTGATTTACTGTTCCACTAACTGTGAATTAATCTTTTGAATGGCTCGTTCAGCTTGTATACTCACTTCACGATCGGGGTCATCAAGCGCTTGCTTGAGGGCGTAGAGGGCTTTAGAATCACCTAGATGACCGAGGGCGATCGCTGCTTCTTTTCTGACATCTGAGTAGCGATCGCTCAATGCAGCAATCAGAGCAGGTAATAATTTGGTGTCTGGTATTGCATGCAACACTTGTATGGCAAATTTCCGTACTTGCCAGTGTTCATCCTTCAAAGCTTTTTCCACAGATGGAGTTGCTTGAGGATGGGCGTGAATTGCAAGAGACTTAGCAGCATTGCGACGCACTTGCCAATCTCGATCGCAAATGAGCGTTTGACTGAGTAAGTCCACAACACCATCATCCGCTAAATGCCCTAAAGTTAGAGCCGCTTCACGGCGTACATTATCGTTTGAGTCATTTAACAGAAGTAAAGCTTGCGGACATTGCTTGACTTGATTGAGATAGCGGAGAGTTGTGACAGCGGTTTCTCTCAGTTGGGGATGCTCTGATTCAAAGAAACTCAGCACCGCAGGAAATGAGCGAGCATCATGAATCTTGCGTAAGAGAATCAGCACGTTCTGTTGTAAGTTAATATCCTGTTGCTGCAAAGCATTGAGCAACAATTGCAAATGTTCGCCAGATATTAGCTCACCCAATGCTGAGAGGGCTTCGCTACGAATGTCTTCTTCCGGTGAATTCAGACATTCCAGTAAAGCGGGGACGGCGATGGGATCGCCTAGCTCCCATAAAGCTGTCACGGCAATTTTTTGTACGGTGACGCTTTTATCTTTTAATGCGGCAATAAGAGCATCAGTTGCGGCTTCGTCCCCCAAATGTTGCAGGCTTTTCACTGCAACTAAGCGATCGCTTTCGTCGGGCGATCGCAGCAATTCCAACCATTGATTTAATTCAGATTCTGAATCCACCGTCATTTTTCAATCTCACCGCAATAAAAAAGGAATTTGAACTGTAATTGCGTTTGTAGGACATTCCTTCTGGCAAGGTAAACAGAACCAACACTCATCATATTTCATATACGCTTTGCCTGTTTCTGGGTTTTTTACCAAAACATCTAGAGGACAAACCTCAATACAAGCCGTACATTTCTCCAAACATTTGGACTCATCAACAATCACTGGAACATCGACTCTTTGATTGGTTAAAGCCATAGTCTGACTCCATTCATTAGTTACTAATTTGTATTATTTTTTACAGGTGCTACGAACATTCAAATCCGTAACAGTTCCAATAACCAGCAGGTATTTACATCAGAACATTCATTATATTACCATTATTCGGTCAATATACCGTAGTAAATATTTAATACTTATTAAGTAGGTGGGTGTGAATAAACAAAGGTATGTAAATGAATGTAAAGGAGAAATGAGAAGTTAGGCAGAATGAAACCGAAAACGCTCAACCGAATATCCACATTCCTTAGCTCGGTCTAGAATTCCATCCATAACTGCGAGCGCCTATATTTCACTCTCTCCTTTACACATTGTTACATACTTCTGTTTATTCACGCCCACCTACTTAGTAAAGATATCATTGGAAAGATTAGCCAACCTCTTAACCCTCCAGTAAACACGGAAGTTGTCACACAAAAAACAATAGATGATTTAGAAGAAATTTATACCAAATTACAACAAAATAATGCAAATAAAGGGGATTTTCAATTTATTGTCAGAAGCACAGATGGTGCTGTTTTTGTCAATGATC
The DNA here is from genome assembly GCF_000760695.4 of Tolypothrix bouteillei VB521301. Classification (GTDB taxonomy): domain Bacteria; phylum Cyanobacteriota; class Cyanobacteriia; order Cyanobacteriales; family Nostocaceae; genus Scytonema; species Scytonema bouteillei_A. Next base: position 1,651,886 of record NZ_JHEG04000001.1, read on the forward strand.
CAGTTAGTTTTACGCGAGGCAAAGGCCCAAGTGGTGATATATTAAATATCAGAGAACGCTTTAAAAAAACTCTCAAAAATAAAAGCAGACAGTGAAATATAAAATGTATAGTGAATTGCAGCTACTAAATTTAATCTTATCTAAGAAAAAGAATATTCTTGAGAAAGCAATTGGTCGTTGTCTAATTGAAGTTGAACGTTTCTTTGTAACTGATATCTCATCATTTTTAAAATATAGCCGATTTACTGAAGAAGAGTTTTTTTCTTATAATTCAGGTGCAGTCCAACTCTACTTTCAAGACAACCTAAATCATGCCTTAGCCGTATATGGAGAACAACTTTCTATAGTTGTATTGCCTGAAGTTCTATATGAAAATGAATTTGATAAGGGCTATCGACTTTCACAGATAAAAAAATTAGCCTCAAAAGAACTCGCAAACTGTCTTGGAAAAGTCTGTAAGGATGTTCGGATTTGGACTCTTTGGGAAGAGTTTGAATCTGAAGAAGCTAAAGAAGTTGCTGTTTCATACCTGTTGTCTAATGACTGTGAACTATTTTATTGTATTTACTTACATGATGATTTGAGTAGTGACTATCTATTGCTAGAAAAAGATATCGATAAACAAAAAGTAGCTAGCTGTTTTTCTTTGGCACTTGGAGATTATATTGGCTTTAAACGATAACTTACTTCAATCAAAAGTACCCCTCAAAGTTTTGCCGATTGAAGACACAGAGGAGCGCCAACGAATATTGACTGCACTCTATCGCTCACAGGCATGGGTGTTAGTTAACACTGGAAAACGTGCCATTACCCTTCTGAAAGCTTATGATTTTGACATTATATTTATAGATTACAATCTTCGCGGAGAACTAAATGGTGCAGATGTTGCACAATTTATTAAATCTTCTCGTAACCAAAATGCTCGCATTATCATTCATTTTTAGTATTTACTTATCTTAACATAGTTAGGTTTTTTCCCGCCCACCTACTTACTCTTCTATTGTTGCTCGTAAAAAACGATAACCAACATCAATTTCTGCCACCTGTCGAATTTTTCCATACTTTGCATCCCACTGACCGTTGCTTAAATCTGCTGCAAGAGACTGAACTGCGGGAGCGATTAAGTGAGAATTGGCTAAAGCAAAAGAAGAGATTCCCGCACGGACTTCAGGCTGTAAATACAATTCCGGACGTCTCCAAGCTGCTGCTGCAAATAAATCAGACAAATCGTGAGGTAACAAAAAAGGTATGGTTTCAACGTTTCTGTTGGTACTTGCCTGAATTAAGTTGGTAAGTTCTTGGAGTGGTAGAAATCGTAGCGCATCTTCCCAAAGCCAAGGAAAGTAATCATACAACCATATCTTTTCAGCCAGTCTGATATCAAAGGTTAGCAAAACTATTGCCCCAGATTTGACAACCCGATGCATTTCGCAAATCGCTTTTTCTAAGTCAGAAAAGTGGTGGATTGCCAGAACACTTATCAATCCATCAACAGAGCGATCCGGTAGAGGAATAGCTTCTGCACAGCCAGTTATCCATTTGATGTCTGGATGTTCGAGTGCTTGGGTTTGCATCACTAAAGAAGGTTCTATGGCACAGACAGAAAATCCACGAGCGGCAAGTGCTAGACTGTAACTACCAGTCCCAGCACCCAGATCGGCAATAGTGTTCCCTTTTGGTAAATTCAGTAAGTTAACTAAAGTATTGACAATCCGAGAATCGGGTATGCGGGTTGTAGAATATTGTTGACCGATTGAATCGTAAATAGGCATTGCATATAACTCTTATTCTACAAATGTTCTTTGTAAAGGGCGTAAGGGAACTTCAGCATTTAACCATTCCAAGAACTTTTGGTTAGTTTCTGTAGGTGAGATTTCTGCAATAAAGTTAGTGTAATTAATGTATTGGTGAATAACTCTTTCAATTTCACCACGGTATCCCGATTGCGTTTTCACAATCAACACCACTTCTGGCTCTTCTGTGATTTCTCCTTTCCATATGTAAGCGCAGGTTATGGGAAACCAGTTGACACAAACAGCTAGTTTTTGTTCTAACAAAGCACGCCCGATTTGACGCGCTTCATCTAAATTATTTAAGGTGACGTAGTAGAGTTTCATATGTCAGTAAAAATTTTAAGCTATTGTTGAACTTTTTAAAAAATTGTGTTACTTGATAGAATTACAGTATTATACTTCATAAGTATTGCATAATTTACAAGATCGAAGCAACCATTCTGTAGAGAACAAAACTCCTACGCTCCATTTCCAGATATGTATTTTTGATTGAGTACATAATGTTATAGAGGTTTAAAAACACTATGTTTCGCCCCATTTTTCATCTTGCTTTACCTGTCAGAAACCTAGCAGAGTCCAAGGAATTTTATGTGAGCGCCTTCGGTGCTAAGGTTGGTCGTGTCCGGGACAACTGGAGCGACATCTTTCTCTTTGAAGGGCAAGTGACTTTGCACGAACGACCTTCAGAGGTGTTACCGATGGGAGAACAGGGTGTGCGTCACTGGGGGGCGATTTTAGCTTGGGATGATTGGGAGGCTCTTGCACATCACCTGAATCAAATGAGGATTCAGTTTAAGGTAAAGCCAAATGTTTCCTTTGTAGGTACTGACGCAGAGCAAGCAAAGATGGTATTGAGCGATCCGAGCGGAAATGCGATCGAAGTCAAGGCATACAAAAATTTAGCAGTTGCTTTATCAATGGAAGACTTCCAAGAGTGTTCCACTTAAAAGCTATTGCAAGTATGACTGAGTACTTTTGCTTGACTTCTGCTCTACAATTTTGAAGACTTATTTAAGTTGAAGCTGTTTGTCGCTTTCCTGTAATGGGATTTTGACCAATACGCAGTACAAACAATGCTGCCAAAATGCACAGCAGACCCGACAAGATAAATGCTTGCATGTAGGTTCCCAAGACAGTCCGCATTGTCCCTGCTGTCAGAGTTGCTGTTGCTGCTCCAATTTGATGTGCTGCTACAATCCAACCAAACATTACCCCCGCTTTTTCTTTGCCAAACACCTGGGTTGTTAACCGTATCGTTGGCGGGACTGTGGCAATCCAATCTAAACCATAGAAAATTGCAAAAATCGAGAGCCCGTGAAACGAAGCAAAACTAAAGGGTAAGAAAATCAAAGACAATCCCCGCAGCCCGTAGTACCAGCACAGTAAGTAGCGATTGTTCCAGCGATCGCTCAGCCAACCGGATGCTGTTGTCCCTACAAAATCAAACATCCCCATGACAGCAAGCAATCCAGCTGCTTTGACTTCAGGAATGCCGTAATCGATGCAGGCTGGAATCAGATGTGTGCCGATTAACCCGTTGGTGCTAGCGCCACAGACGAAAAAACTGCCTGCTAACAACCAAAAGTCACGCTCTCTCATTCCCATTGTTAGGGCATTTAATGTCGTGGTAATAGGATTACCCTGAGACTGTTGCGACTCTTGCACTTCAAGGGGCGTTTCGTTGGTGTCACCAAAAGGTTGCAATCCAATTTGAGATGGTCGATCTCGCATGAACAAAGCAATCGAAGGAATAATCAGAAATGTTACGCCGGCGATCGTCAACGCTGCATTGCGCCAACCAAAGCGCTCTACAATGGAAGCGAGTAATGGTAAGAAAACCAATTGTCCGGTAGCTGTACTTGCAGTGAGAATACCAACGACCAAGCCTCGTCGCTCCACAAACCATCGATTCGCTACGATCGCGCCCAAAACCAAAGCAATTACCCCTGTCCCGCAACCCACAATAACGCCCCACAGCAAGACCAATTGCCATGGTTGTGACATTAACGTAGTTAAGCTAACACCAACTCCTAAAAATGCCAAAGCAAATACCATCGTGCGCCGAATCCCCAATTGCCCGTACACCGTCGCCGCAAATGGTCCGATTAATCCATAAAGGATTAAGTTCATCGAAATTGCAAACGAAATTGTTGCTCTTGACCAACCAAATTCCTGCTCTAAAGGAACCATGAAAACGCTAGGAGTTGCCCGAATTCCAGCAGCGATTAGCAGAGAAAGAAAAGTCAATCCTGCAACGATCCAACCATAGTGGAGCGATCGACGAACAAAATAGGAGGGTAAAGGCATGAGTGTCAAATGGGAGGTAAGAAATAGTTAGCTTCGCGTAGCTCTACCATATTAGATGAGTTTGTATTGTTGAAGGCCATCAGCACAGTCTTAAAAGTATATCATAAAACAGGCTACAAGCTTCTAATGACTGTGAACTGTCACGTCATACACTTCTTGTACAATATCAACCTTCACAACATACGGTTCAACAGAACGCTTAAACAGCATCATTTCCCCCGCTTCATCTTTCTTTAAATTGACATGGCAAAACCACTCTTCGTTATTCTTGTCTGGAAAGTCCAAACGATAGTGATATAGACCCCAACGACTTTCCCGACGATATAACGATGCTCGTGCAGCCATTTCTGCACAATCGCGAATGAAATGCACTTCCATACAACGCATCAATTCATGAGGGTCACGCGCCCCCATCTGCGCTAGCGTCTCGTGATAGCGAATAAAATGCTTTAACCCAATTTCCATTTTGTGACCGGACTTTGGTGGTTGCAAGTAATCATTGACCAATCGCCGCAGCTTATATTCTACTTGGGTATGGGGGATTCCATTAGGTTGGTTCAAGGGTGTATAAATACGAGCCTTTTCTGCTTCTAAAAAATCGGAATCGGGTTCTTGATGGTTCAAGTTTTGAATGTACTCGATCGCATGAGTACCAGCTAATCGACCGTAAACAAATGCCCCTATCATATAGTTATGGGGAACGCTTGCCATATCTCCAGCTGCGTACAGCCCTGCGACTGTTGTTTCTGCCTTCTCATTAACCCAAACGCCAGAAGCGCTATGTCCGCTACACAGACCAATTTCTGAGATATTCATCTCCACACCGTGGGTACGGTAGTCTTCGCCTCTACCTTGATGAAAGCGTTCGCGGCTGGGTCGTTCGTTTGACCACAAAATTGACTCGATTTCAGAAATTGTATCTTCATCTAGATGGCTCATCTGTAGTTGGATTGGACCTTTACCTGAATTTAATTCTTTCCAAATTTCCAACATCATTTGTCCGCTCCAGTAATCGCAGTTAATGAAGCGGTATCCTTCAGCGTTAGTCGTATACGCACCAAACGGACCTGCAACGTAAGCACAAGCGGGACCGTTATAGTCCTTAATCAGGGGGTTGATTTGAAAGCATTCAATATTGCTGAGTTCTGCTCCTGCATGATAAGCCATTGAATAACCATCGCCTGCATTGGTGGGGTTTTCATAAGTCCCGTAGAGATAACCAGATGCAGGAAGCCCCAACCGCCCGCAAGCACCAGTGCAGAGAATTACGGCTTTTGCCTGAATAATGACAAAATCTCCACCACGCACATCAAACCCGACAGCACCAATTGCCTTTCCTTCTTTCACTAACACCCGAGTTGCCATGACGCGGTTCGTGACCTTTACCTTATGGCGTTTGACTTGTCGGGTAAGAATGGTTTTGAGGTCTTTGCCTTCTGGCATGGGTAGTACGTATTTACCTACCCGATGAACTTGCTTGACATCATAATTCCCTTGAGGATCTTTTTGGAACTTCACGCCCCAACTTTCCAGTTCTTGAATTGTTTCGTAACCCAGTTTTGCTGTTTGGTAAACGGCTTTTTGATGGAGAATACCATCGTTGGCAATAGTGATTTCACGAACATATTGTTCTGGGGTGGAGTGTCCGGGGATAACTGCGGTATTCACACCATCCATTCCCATTGCGATCGCTCCACTGCGACGAATATTCGCCTTTTCCAGAATCAAAACATCTGCATTTGAAGAAGCTTGTTTTGCTTTAATAGCAGCCATTGTCCCTGCTGTACCGCCTCCAATGACCAGCACATCTGTTTTTATCCACTGCGTGTTGACGTTCATATCTATACCCTTAACAAATCTGTAAGAAGCCACTCAAAATCTCTGAAACTCGAAATGACGAAAGCATAGCCAACAAAAAGTCTACTTTTTTAATAAGTAAATTTAACGCTATAGCATTCCTGAAAAACTACCGTAGTTTATTATCGGGAAATATTAATCTTGAAAATACGACATCTTTATCAAGATAACGCGTTTTATTTGCATTTGGTCATGATAATTTAAGTGAACACTCCTTGCTTATTTGTCAAATATGGCAATTACCGTTCGCTTGATTGCACGTGAGGAACTTCCACAACTTCTCTTCTTATACAGCCACTTGAACGCTGTCGATGCTCCTTTGCCATCCGACGAAGTGTTGCAGTCCCTGTGGGATAGCATTCTGTCCGATCCGCGTCTTTATTATATAGTTGCCGAGGTTTCCAACCAGTTAGTAGCAACTAGTAACTTAACGATTGTTCCCAACTTGACACGTGGCGCACGTCCATACGGTCTTATTGAACATCTTACGCTATCCTTCCCCAATCCGCTTCGCTGAGATTGGGGAAGGATAGCGTGGGGAAGCGAGAGGCTCGATGCCTCGATAATCACCAGTTAAGTCTTTGGCGCTTCTTGATTTTGGATGTATTTTTTAAGCACTTCTATTGGTGCGCCACCACAAGAAGACACGTAGTAGGAATTAGACCAGAAAGAAACTTTTCCCCAGTAATGCTTTTTTACTTCTTGGGGAAATTCTTTTTTTAGCATTCTTGCTGTTGCACTTTTCAGGCTACCAACAACAGCAGCAATAGAGTTTTTTGGGTGGAAGTCCAGCAATATATGTATGTGGTCTGACTCACCGTTAAACTCAATTAATTGGCAGTCCATCTTATTCGATACCTGTTCAATCATCTGTTTTAGTCTGTCGAGCATTTCTGCGTTTAAAGCTTTACGTCGATAGTGAGTCACAAAAACAAAGTGCAACCTCACGCTAAAAACACTGTGAGAACCTTTTCTTACCTGCATATTAACAGGGTATACCCAAAAATAATATTATGCTTAAATATAACAGAAAGTCGATATGTTATGGCTACTAAGCGAATCACTTTTAGGCTCTACCCCTCCAAGGTGCAAGCTAATAAAATGCACTATTGGCGACGACTTCACAAGGATTTGTATAACGCTTGTGTTGAGCATCGTAGAACTTCTTATAAGAAATTTGGTAAATCAATAGATTACTTCGCTCAACAAAATTGTTTGCCTGATTTCAAAGAAGAATGGGAAGAGTACCAAGAACTTGGTAGTCATGCGTTACAAGACACTGTTAAGCGTGTTGATTTTGCTTTCAAGCGGTTTTTTAAACTCAAATCTGGATATCCAAAATATAAGTCCAGTCGCTACTATAAAGGATGGACTTATCCTTGTAATTCGGGATGGAAAGCTTGCACCAATGGCAAAAACGGTTATCTAAAAATATCTAATTTAGGTAACATCCCTATGCGTGGTCAAGCTAGGGATTGGGGTAAAACTAAGACCTGTACAATCATCTTTAAGCAGGGTAAATGGTACGCATCAATTACCGTTGATTGCATCCCAACTCGACCACAAACTGATACAAGTGCTATTGGTTTAGATTTTGGTACATACCATGCAATTGCTGATTCTAATGGCAATGTAGTCGAGAATCCCAGATTTATTAAAACCGCACAAATCAAAATTAACAAAATAGCTAAAACCAGTCGTAGAAAAAGACCACCAACTAAAGGGGTTAAAGCTTCACGATGCTGGAGGAAAGCGAATAAAGCAGTAGCTAAAATACAATTCATCGTTGCTCGTCAAAGACAAGACTGGCAACATAAAGTGTCTACACAGATAGTTAGCTGTAATAGCCTGGTAGCCACCGAGAAATTAAACCTTAAAGGGATGACCCGCAAATCTAAAGGCAAAAGAAAACGTCAAAAGTCAGGACTGAATCGGTCTTTGCTTGACGTTGGTATTGGCAATCTCAAGGACTTAATTAAGTACAAAGTCACAGAGGCAGGTGGTTTTTACATTGAGATTCCAACTACCAAAGTTAAGCCGTCTCAGACTTGTCCTAATTGTGGTCATCAAAAGAAGAAAACATTAGCTGATAGAGTTCACCATTGCGAAAAATGCGATTACCAATGTGATAGGGATGTCGCCGCAGCGATAGTTATGCTCCAGGTTGCAAGGGGTATGGAACGTGCCTCTACAGGCGCAGATGAGTCAACCTCTACTTGGTGCGGAAGCTTCAAGCAAGTTACTCAAGCGAAGCGTCAGAAACGTGCATCTCAGGCGTAGCCGGATGCACGTAGTTCATAATGTTGTCACTCATTCCAATTACCGACAGCAGGGAATTAGTACGCAAGTGCTGCGTTATGCTTTAAATCTTGCATGGAAACAAGATTGTTATAAAGTCATGCTTCTGAGTGGCTCAAAACGTGAAGAGACATTACGCTTTTACGAGCAAGCAGGATTCCAGCGAGGAGTGAAAACTGGATTTATTGCTTTCCCTCCAGAAGAATTCAAATTTAGTGAAGTTGAGATCGGTCCGAATCACTAAACAGATACAAAAAAGGACAAGTCATGCTTAATACTTTCCGTTTCAGGAATTTTTCGCTGTACTACGTAGGTCAGGCAATTTCTCTTATTGGAACATCCATGACTCAGGTAGCAACTGCTTGGCTTGTCTATCACCTCACCAATTCTGCTTGGTTGCTGGGTCTGGTGGGTTTTGCTACCCAAATTCCTACTTTTGTTTTGATTCCTTTGGGTGGAATTGTAGCCGATCGCTGGAATCGTCACCGCATTCTCACAGTCGCCCAGATTCTGGGAATGTTTAAGTCTTTAAGCCTAACCTGGCTGGCTGTCACTGGTACAATCCACATCTGGCACATCATACTTCTCTCTTTGGCGCAAGGGATCGTCAATGCTGTTGAGATTCCGACCCGACAAGCATTTTTACCAGAAACAGTTGGGAGGGAAAATCTTGGCAATGCGATCGCCTTATACTCATCCTTGGTTAGCATTGCGACTATGGTTGGACCAGGAGTTGCAGGGTTGTTAAATGCAGCATTTGGATCTGGCATTTGTTTTGCGATTGACAGTATCAGTTATATTGCCGTCGTTGTCGCCCTCCTCGCAATGCGCCTTGCTCCCAGAAAAGCCGTTGTGTCTGTACGCAAACCTCTAGAAGAATTTAGAACAAGCTTTATCTACGCCTTCCGCTTTCTGCCTATTCGGTGGATTGCGATCGGAGCGGCTTTAGTTTGCTTTGTCTGGGGTTTTTTTCTCGCCCTAGGACCCATTTTTGCTGCTGAAGTTCTGCAAGGAGGACCGAATACATTTGGCTTTCTCATGACAGCTTCAAGTGTTGGAACGCTAATTGGTGGAGTTTACTTGAGCAGACGCCCGCATATGTTTGGGTTTGAGAAAGTGTTGGTATTTGGACCAGTTCTCATGGGGGTAAGCTTAATAGTTTTCGCCTTATCTCACGTATTATGGCTTTCACTGATTGCGCTCTTGGGAGCTGGTGTCGGATTTATTCTGCAAATCATTTCGGGTCGCACGGTACTCCAGTTACTGGTTACAGATGAGATGCGCGGTCAAATCACGGGTCTTTACGTTATGGCGTCTACTGGAGCAGTTCCTATAGGCAACTTAGTAGCTGGTTTTTTGGCAAGCTACATTGGTGCTGCTAATACTGTGATCTTTGGTGCTAGTGCCTGTATTGTAGGTTCACTCCTCTTTATGCAGCAGCTTTCTGTCTTTCGAGATCTTGTTCATCAGAATCTCAGTGCTAATGAATCTTACATTAAGGAGAAGCCTCCGGGCAAGAAGCTCCTTTAATTTCTAGCAAAGGTGCAAGAGCAGTACGTTGGACGTTTTGCTCGATACCATTTCCTTTAAGGACAATTGGAGCACGCGATTGAATAGATTCGCGTACTGAAGAACAACCAAGGGATGGAATAACTTCTGCTAGTACAGGAAAAAATTCCTCATTTAATTTATCGAGTGACGGTCTTATGTTTTTCTTCAAGTCTGGGGTATTCGTAAAAAATTTTATTCCTTGCCTTTGCCAAGCTTGAAAATCAGCTTTCTGTATTTGTTTTCCAGCTTCTATCTGTCCTTGAAAAAACGCTGTCACTGTATCGGGGTGAATGTTGTAAACTATTGCTTGCTGTCGCACTTTGGCGATTAATTCCTGTTCGCGCTGGCGGTCTTCTATAGGGAGTTTTTTATTCCATTTCCATCTGGCTACATCATGAGCGATTATCAATCGCTGTTGCATAAGCTGTAATAAATTGTTGACTTGTTTTTGTTGATGTGCGAATGTATTTGTAAAATGGAACTGTTGATGACGCGAGACAAAATAATACTTTAAAGTTGCCGTAACTAGCGCACTCATAACCAATAGCACTAGAAAAATCCTAATAGTTTGCAATAAGATAGTCTTTTGTGTGTGATTTGCTCTCATATTTATTGATAACTACAGTGTGAATTCTATTCGCTTTCTTAATTGTGAATGTCTCACCACTTGTTTTCAACGACAAGTATTGTCTCGTAAACTATTTAATCAATTTTAACGCTCGTATAACGGCCCTAAAATAGTTACAAACACCTCTTCCTTGTCCCCCTTGTCCCCCTTGTTCGACTCTCAAATAGGATTGCTATAGATTACATATTTTTACTTGGGGCTTGTATTTCACTGAGTGTTATGTGATTATACTATAACAAAACATCGGTAAATCAGTCGATTAGCTGTACTTAATTACAGACATCACATAGACAAACTATCCAAAATTTTGAAGCTCAAGCACAGGTATTCCAAGTCGATTGTGCTTGTTGTAAAGCAGCGTTCCTCAATCCTCATTGGATACAAGGGCTAAATGCGTTTCAGGTAGGTACTACCTACCTGAAATTTTCTTAAAACTTGACATAGAAACGGTATGTTGGGCTAAAAGGGTTTAGAAACACCAGTTCCCAGGACGTGGGAGCCCTCCTACAAGGGTGGACTCACCACTTGCTGTAGCTTGTAGAACCATGCAGGGCAATCACTCATGAGGGAAACCCCCAAGATCGCGTTGCTTCACCACCGCATTCGTGTACCAGTCACTATCCTACTGGTTACTGGTTGCTGTTAAACCCATTTTTATATATACCGACTGTAATATACTTCTTATTTTAGACTCTTGCCTGAAAAAATAAAAAGCACCCAAAAGACAACACATACCGCCAAAAAATAGAGCGTTAGCAACTCCAATTTGATTTGTCAATCCACCAAAAAACAAATTACCAAAAGGCAGTATTCCCAAAAAACCTGTTGTAAAGATACTTGTCACTCTACCTCGTTTATTCTCGTCAGGCAAAATTGATTGAACAAAGTTACCAATTGCAGCCAGAGTTAAAGTATTACTCATACCTACTAAAAAAATTAAAACCAGACAAATCTCTAGATTGCTATAGCGAGAAAAAAGCATCAAACCCAAGCCTAAAATTATTGTAGAACGCGTAATCACTTTCTCTAACCCTATGACTTGCTTGCGAAGAATAAGATAAAAACCTGCAATTATCGAACCAAGGGCTGAAGCTGTCATCAAAAATCCCATAGTTTCAGCGTTACCAGACAATATTGTTTGAGTAAAAATAGGCATTAGGTTAACATGGGTCATTGCCATAAAACAAATAACGATTTGTAACACAAAAGTATATCTTATAGGTAAAAATTCATAAGCAAAAATGAATCCTTCCTTTAAATTCTTCAAAAAAGGAGTTTTTTGAGATGAGGAATTATTAGGAAGTGCTCTAATTTGAGCCGTTAAAATTGCAGATATAAAGGGTATATAGGTAACAGCATCTATTAAAAAACAAGCTGCTGCTCCCGATCTAGCTAGCAGTAAACCCGCAATCATGGGACTGGCAAACTTAGCTGTATTAATTGAGAAAGAATGGATTGAAACCGCGCTGTAAGTCTCTGCTTTATTCTCCACTAGTCTGGGAATAGTTACCAACCGTGCTGGCAGATCGAAAGCTTTTATTGTTCCCTGAAGTGTACCAATGGCAATAATCCATATAACGTTAAGATGACCGTTAAGAGTCAAAATAGTGAGAGTAAAAGATAAAAGAATCGACAGTAGCTGAGTTGTTAGTAATACATAGCGCACATTCCAGCGATCCAACAAGACTCCTACTAAAGGTGTAATAACTAAACCCATAGCTTGATTGGTAAATCCAGCAACACCAACTAGCACGGCTGAATTGGTTAATTGATAAACCATCCATACCAAGGCTATTTGGGTCATCCATGAGCCAAAAAAAGATACACTTTCTCCAATGACGAAACAACAAACATTTAGAGATTTTAGAGCAGGTGGAATTTGAAAAGAACTCAATTTGTGTTTGCCTTCCTCAAAATGTTCTCTATGACTTTGTCCCATCAGTGTCTTCCTTTTGTAAACGTCTACAACCTTTTCAAGGCGGTAAAAAGCTCGATCGTACTTGGACATCACAAGTCCACTCGTTTTGAAGTTGTGTTAGGCAAACTTAAATTTAGTCAGACAAATATTTAGGATTCTTACTATTTTGTGAAACAAATACAGTCGCATATTTATTTGCGAATTGGAACTGCTCTTTCACTACAAGTTTACGACCTAGATTGAACCAGTACCATTGGTCAGAAGTAAGAGAACACGGGCAAAAATGGTTTGTTTATTTGCCATCCCGTACTCGGCTAAAAGTTGCCTCTGCAAAGCCAGACAAGACTATAAGCCATAGAGCCTGTTCTAAATATTTAGTTACGCTAATTATTAGTTTCTCATATTTTATTGTAAAGTCAAGCATAAAAAAATACCGCTTCGTTCTCCAAAAACGGTATAGTTCATACACCAATCAAACCGTTCAGCACAATCAGACAATCAAGCGTCATCTGGCAAGTCCGGCTGAATATGTAAGAATTCGTTTCCAATACCGAGTTCTTTTTTACTGCGTTTTAACTGTTTCCAAAGAGCTCTAATTTGTTCGTAAGCTTCGTTTGGTTCGAGTTTTCCACCAGTCTGCAGACTAGCGATGTAACCGACTTTATGAGAAAATTCTTGGAGATTGGCGTTAAACACCAGATGCTCTGGTCTAACTTTACCGCGATAGCTAGCGCGAGGGCAAAGAAATCCTTCCAGATCCCTCTGCTTATTGGATTTTTCCATAAATTTCCCACCTTTTTTATAAGTGTTTTTAATAGTTTTTAACCTGTTCTTAACTAAAGAAACTTTTCTAACAAACTAGTGGATGAGTGAGTGTATAGCATCCCCCAAATGACAGACTTTTAGATAGACCGATTTAAGAAAAGTCATCTCGCTTGAGTAAAGGAAGCAGCTTGATACCAACAGATCCCAGTGCGTCAACAGCACCTTCTTGCCTGTCAATAACGCAAAGTGCCGAATCAATTTGAGCACCAAGTTCCCGGAGTTGACGGGCTGAGATGACAATCTGACCTCCAGAGGTAACTACGTCTTCTACAATCAAAACTTTGCGATCGCTGAGTTGCGTTCCTTCGCTTAAACGAGCAGTTCCATATTTCTTTGTCTCTTTCCGGACAAAAGCAGCAGGTATCCCAGAGTAATGTGATAGAAGCACCGCAATGGGAATACCGCCAAGTTCCAGACCTGCAAGTACTTGAGTACCGTTTGGAATGAGCTCGACCATTTGCCTAACAATAGAATCAAGCAAGATAGGATCGCAACAAAATTGATACTTATCAAAGTACTCATTTGCTATCTTCCCAGATCGTAGAGTGAAAGACCCAGCAAGATAAGAAACTTCGTAAATTTTCTTTGCCAATTCGTGTTTATTTGTTATGATTTCATTCTCTTTATGGAAAGCTTTCATCTGTTGCTCTTGTCTTAGAGTTTTGCCAATCGTTAATATTGTGCCATACTACTATGATGTCTTTTAAAGGGTCTTAGATTTCCTCAACTCTCCTTAAAAAGTGGGGTTAAGGCACTCTGAAAGCCCATATTTTTATGGGTATTGATGGAGAAAAAGTTAAGAGATAGAAGAGTAGGTTGAAAACAAATGATTAAAGCTATCCTTTTTGATTTAGACGGAACTCTTCTCGATCGCGAGACATCTCTGAAACAAGTTGTCTCTATTCAATACAATCGATTACCGACATTGCAGCTATCAATTGTATAGAAATCGCACGTTATTGCGCCATCCTAGAAGGGTAGGCTTATACAAACAAAGCCTGCGTATAGCCAGTCCTTACGGGCGTAGCTTGGCATCGCATAGCGTGTAATTTGCGCTGTATTACTTAGTTTCTCTCAACCGAAAGCGCAATGGCATTCTATTAGCCGACTAAATTGGCTCTACTATCCCCCCAAAGACAAATACGCCTATCGTTGGGGGTGTTTTTTAGTTACTTAACCATTTAATATAAAAAAAGATAAGCTATTGTTTGTTATTTCTCGCATTGGTAAAAGTCTTTCGTTTGTCAAGCATAAAAGCCATTTTTTTTATACCCCTTTAACAAGGGGTATTTTACTGTGCTTTGTCACATTTATTCTTGTACAAAAAGTACACTTAAATGTATTCTGGTTCTACCAAAGTTTCTAGAGGATAAGCACGATTTTGCTTTATGTCAGTAATAACAAGCGAAAAGCTTACATTCAAAACTTTTGCGCCTTCTGCCATCTGACGAGCGGACTTCTGCGTTCATGTACTAGTTTATTAGCTTTTGCGCTGACGTATTCTTTCCGCACTCGAATCGTTTGTCTAACTGCGATCGGCCGCGCAGAGCAACTGTGAGAACTTCAAAGTGAGATTGTTGAATAAAACCTTTTCCTATTGCAACATTCGGTTGAGAAAATGATGGAATAACTTTAACCCTTCTGGCTCCTGATAGTTTTGTGGCAAAAGGTCAATTAATGCATACTGCAATGCTTCTAAAGCCGTGCTCACTTCCTGTCGTGTTGGTCGGTTGGATTGAGGAAAGCACAAAGGTTCGCCGAATCGTATGGTTAACTCTTTTCCCAGATAAAGGTTTTTTGTTCCAATCAGCCCAACTGGCGCTACTGGTACTCCCGCTTTCAACGCGTAAATGACAGCCCCCTGTCTTAGCGGTAAGTGCAATTTTCCCTCGTTTGTTCCCAATCGTCCTTCTGCAAACAAGAGGATACCATTGTTGCGAGCAAAAATTGTCTGAATGGTACTGTTAATTTGTCGCAGTACTTGAATTGAATTTCCTGTTGGAACATCTTGTTCGATCGCTTGAGCTAGGTCGCGCATATCTGCCCTTCCTGCTTTAGCGCTTTCTATCACTGCCATCTCTTCTTTCCACCGACGTTCTAAAGGAACAACACCACCCGCAAAATTCAAAATTTGGCGCTTCCACCATTTGTTGTAGAGTGTACGTGCGTCACCAAAGATGTAATAGTAGGGTGAAGGAGGAATTTGAGACAGCAATAGAAAAGGGTCGATATGATTGAGGTGATTGGCCGCAATCACTGCAGCACCATGGGGAAGGCGTTCCAAATTTTCCACCCTAACTTTAAAAAGTGTTTGAATGAACGCCCGCAGGAGAACGCGACGAGTAGCGCCACTTGCTCTCGATTCAAAACCTCCGTCACTCAAAACTGTCATTTGCTTCAGCGCTTCTTGAATGGCGTTACGAACTGACGGATCGCGAGACATTGCAAGTCCTTCTCTGGCTCTTTGGATTGTTTCAAACGTCAGGGATGGCAAGTCATCTATTTCTACGTTATTTTCCCGATCTCCGAATGAAGCCAGAATAGGACGTTCGCTCATATGTAGAAACTAAATACTCACAACGTATCACAGAAAAAACTATCTTGCCTGTAATGCTTAAAGTTTAACAAGCTTTAACAAAACCAAACCCTATCTGAAGTATCACTACATTATTAAAGTTTAAGTTAAAAAACTCTTAAGAAAGTAGTGTTCAACTTTACCGGCATTGCTGAAATACCTATGATTCAATAGTGCCAAAGAGTGATAAGCGTTTATCAGAGATTTGAACAATGGAACATCGCGAAGGAACCCTCAAAGGAGTGAGAGGGCTGAATCTCTATTATCAAAGTTGGCATCCAGGTACTCATCCACGTGCGAGCGTGGCGATTGTACACGGATTGGGAAGCCACAGTGGTTTGTTTGGTAATGTAGTTCAGCACCTCATTCCTGCTGGATATGCAGTTTATGGATTGGATTTACGCGGACATGGGCGATCGCAAGGTCAGCGGGGACATATCAATACTTGGTTTGAGTTTCGAGAAGATCTCAAAACTTTTCTCAAATTGATTGAGACACAAGAGCCGGGATGTCCTCGCTTTCTTTTAGGTCACAGTCTTGGCGGAGTCATAGTTTTAGACTACGTTTTGCGCTTTCCAACTGCAATCCAAGGTGTCATTGCGATGGCTCCACCATTAGGTCGGGTTGGTGTTTCACCCGTTAAATTAACTTTAGGGCGTACACTCTCACAAGTTATGCCACGCTTCACTCTCAATACGGGTTTTGCTGGTGCTGCAACTTCCAGAGATGCGAATGTACTAGCAACCTTTACTCAAGATAGATTTATGCACTCTATGGTCAGTGCGCGTCTTGCAACAGAGCTTTTTTCCACAGCTACTTGGATTCAAACTCATGCTGATGAATTACAACTACCTCTATTGATTCTTCATGGTGGAGCCGATCGGATCGCACTTCCTGAAGGGAGCCGTATTTTCTATCAAAAAATTAGCTTTCCAGATAAAGAGCTTTATGAATATCCAGAAAGCCGCCACGCTCTTCATAGAGATGTTGATTATCAAGAGATATTGACAGACTTAGAAAATTGGCTGGAAAGGCACGTAAAAGGAGGCACTTTGGTTCCATTTAGAAGGCGTTCCCTGACAAATGAGTATATGTTGGGCTAGCTAGAATACGGATCTTGCTCTATTGGCAAGCAAAAGTATAGCCATCCTATTTGATTTATGAAATACATACAGGGTGGGCAAGTTTTTTCCAAATTGGGATGCTCTCCTTTAACCCTCAATAAATTGGGGGGAAGTTAATTCTAATTCCCCCCTCTTTTCACGATGTTTCATACCTTTTCTAGAAATCTGTTTACACCGTAGCCTTAAACCCCGATAACTGCTAACTACTAACCAATAACAGCCATAACAGATACTAGTATTTATTTACACTGACTTACTTCTCTTTAACATTTAACTTACGTTGATATGTTAGAAAGTCGCTACAATAGCTATATGGGGCAAATAATTCGATAGTTAATTTTTTCTGGCTGAGCTATTTAAATAACTTCACAAAGCAGTGTTGCACGAGACAATTTATTAGGGCACAAACCAGAGGTAATGAGTATGAACCGAACACTTCTATTCAAACTTAGCATACCATTAATAGCTGCTCCTTTGCTTTCTATTTTTACGCCTCTTACCGCTATGGCATCGCTATCTAACCAACAAACACCTGGATTGGAACAGGAAATTGTTGGTAATATAGGTAACTCAATACTTGTAGCAGATAGGGATGATTACCGAGACCGTCGCCGAGACCTTCGCGATCGCCGCCGAGAAATTCGCCGAGAAATGCGTCGCTTAAGGAGAGAGGAAAGACGGCTCGACCGCAGGTACTCAGATCGCGATCGCTACCGCCGTGTAAGTGATTACGATCGCTATCGCGGTGGTAGAAATTACGATCGGCGCTATCGAGATCGAGACTATTACCGTTACTATCCTTGGAGATAAAAAGTTCTATTTGGGATTGCGATCGGTATCTAAAACAGCGGTACTTGATTCCCTCGCTGTCAGAAGATGACTGAAAATTGTAGGGTAGGCATACCCCAACGTCGAACTCTACTCTTATGGTACGGGCTTCCCTGCTCGTACCATAAATTAATGCAATGAACCATTAGGCGGATATCCCAGCTATCAAAAAATTGACTAATTCTTCAGCAAAGATATTGTCTAAAGATGACTGCTTGAGCAGCAATTGATACCAAATATAACCAGCAATCGTATCAATTACCAATTCTAAATTCAAATTTGGACGCAACTCACCTCTAACAATACCCCGTTCTAAAATAGTACCGATTGGTACCCGATAGCATTGAAGAATCTGCTCGCGAGACGCTTCAGCAAAATTGGAATGTATTTGCGCTTCACCAATCAATTCCGTAACAGCAGTTCCTGTAGTCATTGCGGTCAAGATTATAAATAATTGTTGCAAAATCTGGTATAAGTCCTCTCTTACTGAACCTGTATCAGGTAGCGGAATATTCTGTGCCACGTTTAAATATATTAAAAATTTTTATGTATTTTATTGCACTAGAGCGAACGACCAAAGATAGGGAATTGGGGAACTCAATGACCGCTCTGGGGATTAAGGGTCAATGGAAATAAGGAAACCTGCTTGATGACTCGGTTGTTACTCAAGACAACACGATTTGTCTCGTTAGGTATTGACAAGACGATACGGTTCGTTTAAATTAAAGATAAGAAGTTTATACAAGATTCAACTGTCTTGAAATGGAGAATAGAAAATATGAAAGGTTTAATAGTTAGTAGTTTGTCCCTCCTGCTGTTAGCAGCAGCAGCACCTGCGACTCGGGCTGATGACACAGCGTACAATCCTGCGACTTCTGGAAAAGCTCCTTCTTACCTGAATGCAGCAACAACACCTTTCGATCTTGTTAACTTGGCATACCAAGGCTATTTTGAAAAAGAAGGCATTCCCAGCTATAACGATCTCATAGTTGGTTACCGTTCAAAGCAAGTGAGTGCAGAAGACATTATCAAAGGTGCAGTTAAAGCAAAAAGGCTACCATCACAAGTTTTGTCCGATCGAGGATATATCAACGCTGTTCGGACTCAACTAGATGCTTTTAGATTCAACGACGTTGCTGAATAAACGTTTTTGCTTAACAACTCAAAACAAGAAACGATTTTGCCTTGAAATGCAATGTCTGTACGATAGTTTATGTAGGGCGATTTTAACCTTTCTGTTAAAGTCGCCTACAACTTTTGATGGGGTTCTGCTGCAAATCTCCATTGCGATCGCGATACTGAGTTAAGAAATCTGATTATTTTATGCTTGTATGCTGACAGTGTCTAAGCCAATGTACCACATATCAAAAAATTCACTAATTCTCTAGCAAACGTATCATCTAAAGGTGCATGCTTTAACAGCAAACGATACCAAACAGGGCCATATATTGCATCAATTACCAATTCTAAATTCAAATCCGGGCGTAACTCACCTCTAACAATCCCTCGTTCTAAGATAACGTGAGTTGCGGCTCGACGGCATCGAATAAACTGCTCGCGAAATGCCTCAGCTAAGTTGGGATCTATTTGTGCTTCAGCGATCAATCCCGTAACAGCACTTCCTGCAGTGGTTGTTGTTAGTACGGTAAATAGTTGTCGCAAAATTTGATACAAATCTTCTTTTACTGACCCTGTATCGGGTGTCGGAATGTCTTGTGTTGCTTTTGCTGCATATGCCTCCATAATCACAGCTGCTTTGCAAGACCACCAACGGTAGATTGTTTGCTTCCCAACTCCCGCACGGGCTGCGATCGCCTCAATACAAATTTCCCCATAGCCTTTTTCTTCTAATAACTCAGCAGCTGCTTGGAGTATTGCTTTATGAGAACGTTCGTTCCGCCTGCGGGGTATAGACGCTTTGCATGGAGACGATGTTTGAGGGACAGTGTTCACAAGTAGTTGCGACATGGGCATAAATTCCATTCCTGATGTTTGTTATCTAAATACGACTTGTCTGGTAAAAAGTTGTCCAATCGGTACGGGTGATTGACAAGTTGGTTACGGTACTCATAATTAAGTGATGACAACAGGATATTCCCTTACTAAATCTCTTATATCTCATTGCTTTCGATCCTGGGGAGTACTGACCTTACCGCAGTGCGGTAATTTTAAACTCTTTATGCTATATACGGTTATTCTATCAATTTACCGTAATTTAAAATTAATACTCTCACAATAGGTTACAAAAAGCAAGACAGCTATTGGTTAACTTAAGGTAGTGAACCTAATTCTAAACTGGATTTAGTGAAATTCTTGTCCAATATAATTCTTAACAAAATAACCAGACGTTATAGTGCGGTAGCCTTTAACAGTACAAAAATACTGTAAAAAATTCAAGATATTCCGAATGCAAAAAGCGGATCTTCATACTCTACAGTACACAGATCCGCTGTTAGAGAGATTAGGAACTACCAACTTTATTAATCGATAGAACTATTAACCGCATCAGATGAGGGATAGTTGCGCCACTGTCGTCCATCTCGCGATAGCAACTCATTTGCCTCTTTTGGACCCCAAGTACCTGCGGCATAATTAGGAAAGTTCCGGGGAGGTAAAGCATTCCATACATCCAGGATAGGGGTTACTGCGCTCCAACCTAGTTCTACATTGTCTGCTCGTTGGAACAGCGTAGCATCACCAATCATGCAGTCATAGAGTAAAGTTTCATAACCAGTGCTAGGTGTTTTATTAAAGTAGTTGGCGTAGCAAAAGTCCATTCCAACAGTTCCCATTTGTACTGTAGGACCGGGAATCTTTGCTCCAAATTGGAGGTGTATTCCTTCATCAGGTTGGATACGGATGGTCAAAAAGTTGGGGGTTAAGCTATCTATAGATGTTTGACGAAACAGTAGTGAAGGAACTCGTTTAAACTGGATAGCAATTTCCGTTACCCGTTTTGGCAACCGTTTGCCTGTTCTTAGATAGAATGGAACGTCTGCCCAGCGCCAGTTATCGATGCTCAACTTAAGGGAGGCATAAGTTTCAGTTGCTGAATTGGGATCGACTCTTGGTTCAGAACGATAAGCAGGAACTTGCTGTCCTTTTACCGTTCCCGCGCCATATTGTCCCCGCACAGTTTGAGTTAACACCTGTTCGGGCGTCAAAGGTTGAATTGCTTTGAGAAGCTTAGATTTTTCATCTCGCACAGCATCTGCTTCAAATGAAACGGGTGGTTCCATGGCTATCATCGCCAGCAATTGAAACATATGGTTTTGCACCATATCTCGAACCGCACCCGTTCCTTCATAGAAACCACCTCGGCTTTCAACACCAACTGTTTCAGCTACTGTAATCTGCACGTGGTCAATGTAACGGTGATTCCATATCGGTTCAAACAATCCGTTACCAAACCGGAAAACCAATATATTCTGTACCGTTTCTTTTCCCAGGTAGTGGTCAATGCGGTAAATTTGACTTTCCCTCAACACATCACTGACATTTTTGTTTAGGGTACGGGCAGATTCCAGATCGTGTCCGAAAGGCTTTTCTATTATGATACGCCGCCAATGCCCTTCCTCCTCGAGAGTCAGCCCTACAGTACCGAGTTGCTTGATGATATCTAAGAAAAAGTTCGGTGCTGTTGCTAGGTAGTAGAGGTAATTGCTTTGAGTCCCACATTCAATGTCTACCTGAGCAAGTAAGCTTTGTAACTGAATATAAGTGTTGGTATCTTGAAAATCACCGCTCAAATAGTACAATCGTTGCTCAAACTGCTCCCAAAGCTGTGCGTCTACCGGGACTGTCGCAAATTCATAAATGTCTCGGCTCATTTTGGAACGGAAATCTTCGCTACTCATGGACGCACGAGCAACACCAACGATCGCAAAATTTTTAGGTAGTAACTTGGTTTGAGCCAAATTATAAAGGGCTGGCATTAACAGGCGTTTGGTTAAATCTCCAGCAGCACCAAAAATTACAATCGCACAGGAACCCGCAGGTTGAGGTTTTTCAGTAAGAGTCATATCGATCGCCTGAATTAGGAATTCTTTTCATCTATCAGTGCCCTGCCAGTCTATTCGTTACTCTTAATATCAACTCATTCTTGCTTCTATTTGCAATTGTAAAGAATCGATCTTTGGAAAGATACTCAATTCTTGCTAATTCTAGCAGGTTATTGTTGTTATCTTTCCAAAAAAATCTTTTAAAAGTTATTCGTTATATATCTTTTTGTTGCACATTAAATCGTAAATTTATCATCAAACTCACAAATATATTTTCTATCAATAGTATAAAGATCTAATTCTTAGAGTACTTAATTTTCATTGTGTATTCTATTACAAGATAAGTGGCAAGCGAAAACTTTGGCGATTTTATTAAAAAATCTGTAGCTTTTCATTTGCTCCAAATTGTCTTTCAATAAACCATACCGTTTGTAAGAGCGCGACGCCTTCCTTACAAACGGTATGATTCATTTAGGCAACAACTGCTGTATGTGACAAACCACTAGTTGGCAATTTCAAACATCAAGCAATACTCAAATTAACTCTGACAATCAGGTCATTGTAATCGCGATCGCCGTTATTAGCTAAATCCTCAAAGCCAAAGGTGTTATCGCCTAACAAGCGAATATGATCGACTTTATCAGTGTTAGCTCCTAAGAAGGGGAAATATACGGCAGGGTCATTGCTTGAGTTAGCATCTAAAACTGCCTCCAGGTTACCATTCACAATCATGAACGGTGCAAAGAGAGAACCAGGGCTAAGATTGCCTGTGAATGTAGCAGTCTGTTGATTGCTTGTTGTTAGGTCAATTCCTGCAACACGTCCTCTCACTGCAGCTTGAGTATAACCGACATCGCCAGGACGGAAATCTATAGTCCCATTGCCATCTGTATCAATACCACCATTCACATCAGCTATTCGGTAAAATCCAATCACGTTGTCAAAACGTGCTTCTCTGTTGACAACAAAGTCTGCCTTAACCTGAGTAGATACATTACGCAAATCAATGATTTCTCCAAAAGAATTTCCTTGAATCCCAGTACCTAAAGGTAACGCCTGATTTGTTGCCTTGATTTTTACTTCCAGATCTTGAAAGTTAGATGCTCCGCTATTCGAGCCACTGTTCCAAGACAGTCTAAACTCGCCATTGCCAGAATCCACAACTTTTTGGTTTGAAGAATTAGCAAAAAGTACCTCACTGAGAGGGGTTAAACCAGCTTGCACGGCATCAACACTACTATTCTTAACAAAGAAGAATTGCAAGCGCGACCCTGAATTGAATTCTAGTAATCTTCTCAAATCAGTGCTAAATCCATTAGGAACTTTAGCGATCGTAGAGAAAACAGTGCTAGCTCTTGAAAGCGCAGCTTGGGCATAATTATCTCCGCCAGGAGCAATGCCATTAATTCTTCCTTGGTCATCATCAACAAGAAAAACACCTATTTCATTGACCGTCTGAGAATTGCGTCCGGCGAGAGCAACTTCCAGTTTTGGTCGATCGCCATTAGAAGGGCCTTCTAGCTGGAAAATATTGTTAGATAATAGTCTCAGGGCAAAAGCATTGTTGCTAGTGTTGTTGCCAGTGTTGTTGCCAGTGTTGTTGCCAGTGTTGTTGCCAGTGTTGTTGCCAGTGTTGTTGTTAGTGTTATTGCTATTATTAATGGTAATAGCCGCTGTGTCAGTTGCACTGCTAAAGCTTGTAATACCTCCGTTGGCAGTTGTATCTGCAACGTTACCATTTGCACCGCTTGTTTGATCCCAAGCACGGAAGGTTAAAACATTATTAATGCTGCCAGTGACATTGGCTTTGGGCTGGAAGTAAATGCGGGTGTTGGGATTAGCTGCTAATAGACGAGCGTTAGTGTTAGATACAGACCCCAAAGGTACCCAGTTACTACCATTATCAATACTGTAAAAGACGCTGCCATCAGCAGTATTTGCATCTGTAATGGCAATACCTGTGAGTGCATTTTGATCGGAATCGGTAACATTATTACCAAGACTAACTAACGAGGAAACGAGAGTACCAATTGCCCCTGTAGGTGCGCCTGCATTTTGATTAACTGAGCTGAGCGTAATATTAATGTCACTCAGGATAGGAGCATTGTTGATAGTATTAACGGTAATTGTTGCAGTATCAGTCGCAGTACTAAAAGCTGTATTACTGCCGTTGACAGTGGTGTTTGCAGTACCGCCGTTGATGCCAGTGCTTTGATCCCAAGCACGGAAGGTTAAAACACTGTCAATGGTACCAGTGAAATTGGCATTGGGCTGGAAGTAAATGCGCGTGTTAGGATCGGCTGCTATCAACCGAGCATTTGTGTCAGAAACGACACCTAAAGGTATCCAATTACTACCATTATCAATGGTATAAAAAAAGTTACCGTTAGTAGAATTAGCACCCACGATCGCAATACCTGTTACGCTGCTGTCTGAATCAGTGACATTACCATTAATACCAAGCCTAACTAACGAGGAAACAAGAGTTCCAACAGCCCCTACAGGTGTACCTGCATTTTGACTAACGGTAGTGAGAGTAACGTTTGTGTCTAACAGGACAGGAGCATCATTAACACCATTAACAGTGATTGAGACAGTATCAGTTGTACTGCTGAATGCAGTTGCACCACCAGTAACACTAGCGATCGCAGTGTTGCCGTTAGTTCCACTCGTTTGATCCCAAGCACGGATAGTGAGTGCATCGTTGATGGTACCGTTAAAGTTAGCGTTAGGCTGGAAGTAAAGGCGTGTACTTCCATCAGCAGCGAGCAAGCGAGCATCAGTGTTGGAGACAGCTCCTAAAGGGAGCCAGCTATCACCATTATTCGTGCTGTAGAACCAATTTCCATTAGTTGTGTTAGCACCTGTGATGGCAACACCCGTTATAGCATTGAGATCTGGATCGGTAACATTAGTACCGATAACAACTAAAGAAGAAACAAGAGTGCCAACAGCCCCTGTAGGTGAACCTAGATTTTCATTAATACTTAAGGAAATATTGGTATCGCTCAGAATAGGAGCATTATTACCAGCATTCACGGTAATTGTGGCAGAGTTAGTAGTACTACTGAAGGCACTAGTCGTGATATCCACGAGAGGGGCTGTTGTATCTGCACTACCACCATTAGTACCAACGGTCTGGTCCCAAGCACGGAAGGTTAAGACATTATCAATAGTGCCGTTAAAGCCTGCATTTGGCAGAAAGTAGAGGCGGGTACTAGCATTAGCAGCCAATAAACGAGCGTTAGTTTCGGATACCAATCCCAAAGGTATCCAGTTACTACCGTTATCAGAAGTGTAGAACCAAATGCCGTTGGTATTATCAGCATTCGTAACGGCAATCCCTGTAAATGCATTAACGTCAGGATCGATAACGTTATCACCAAGGCGGGCTAAGGAGGAAACAAGAGTCCCAACTGCTCCTACAGGTACACCTATATTATTGTTAATGGCAAGAAAAGTAACTTGGGCTTCACTGAGGGTAGGAGCATCATTAACAGGATTAACGGTAATGACAGCATTAGCAGACGTACTGCTAAAGGAAGTTGCACCACCACTAATAGTCGTGTTTCCAACAGTACCATTAATGCTTTCATTATTCAGAGTACCTGTTTGATCCCATGCACGGAAGGTCAAAGCAGGGCTAACAGAACCGTTAAAATTAAGACTGGGTTGGAAGTAAATACGCGTACCGCTATCGGCAGCTAATAAGCGAGCTTCGGTGTTAGATACAGCCCCTAAATTTGCCCAGCTATTGCCATCATCAATGCTATAAAACCAAGTGCCGTTGGTTGTATTGGTACCTGTAACAGCAATACCTGTCACTGCATTAAGGTCTGGATCGGTGACATTGGTACCAAGGCTAACTAGGTTAGAAACGAGTGTACCAACTTGCCCTGTCGGTTCACCTGGATCTTCGTTAACAGCAAGTAGAGTGACGTTTGTGTTAGTGAGAGTAGGCGCATTGTTAACAGCATTAACAGTAATAGCAGCAACATCAGTCTCACTACTAAAAGCAGTCGCACCACCGTTAACAGTGGTATTAGCTATATTGCCGTTAGTCCCACTACCAGCAGTTTGATCCCAAGCACGAAAGGTAAATAAATCATTGACGGTGCCACTAGAGTTGGCATTAGGCTGGTAGTAAATGCGAGTGAGGGCATCTGACGCTAATAAACGGGCATTGTCGTCAGACACCAGTCCCAAGGGTGTCCAAGTAACGCCATTATTAATGGTGTAAAACAAATTGCCGTTAGTCGTATTAGCATTCGTAATGGCAATCCCTGTAGTACCGCTATCTGGGTCAGTGACATTACCACCAAGACTAACTATAGAAAAGATTGGCGTACCAACTGAACCGACTGGCTGCCCTGCATTGTTATTGATTGAAGCCAGAGTGATATCAGTATCATTGAGGGTAGGAGCAACGAGTACAGATGGATAAGCTGTCATTACCTCGCTAGGGAATGCCAGTAATTGATTGGAAATACTACCTATACTGACTTCTAAGTTCCAATCACCTCCCAAAACCGCGTTACCAGTTAGATTAGCGGAGGCTGCTACATTTGCTCCAGTTAGGTGATGTAGCTTAGTGATGAATTCTGCTCCAGCATCCCCAGCTGCTACATGACAGCCATAAAGATAAAGGGTGGGAGATTGAGAACAACAGAGATAAGAATCTGAAAAAAACCAATTCTTGAGTTTATTGGTGTAAAGTTTCAGAGTACTGAGACTAAGTTCGCTGTTACCCAGATAGAGTGTTCCTGAAGAGCCATGAGAAACAATATGAACATTTTCTACCTCTCTATGTTGAGAAAGTACGTGGGTAATTTGTGCTACTCCATCTTGAGCCGGGTCAAGAACAATGGCTTTGATTCCTGCTAGAACACTTCTCAGTAAAACTTCGTAGTGATTTACAGATGGATCGACAAAAAGAATGCTAGTCATCTTCATCTCTGCTTTATACAAACGTATTACGTTTACATCCAAAAGTTGTTAGAAATACGGGTAACACTACAACAGAACTCGCCTTTGCCGTCACAACAGACTTAACGTAAAAATTTGTACACCTCAATAACATAAGTACAAGGATATATCTGCCCTAATTAAGGTTATTTAACATCAACTTGGAACTGAACTTGAAGTTATGAATATGGTGTCAGTGTAATCATCTGTTGTTTCCAGCAATTCAGTACTTCTAGTTAGAGAAACATGAAAAATTGGTATAACCAGGATGTAAATACCGATCTTTATAGAAAAAACATATTACAACTTTGATATCGGTCAAAATAAAGACTGGGGACCGCAGGAACTGAGGATAGAGAAATCAATCCCCAATGTCTTTTTTATCGGGAAAGGCAGAGGGCAGGAGGCAGCTGGCTATGACACGAGAATTCTGATTCCTACCCTTCCCCGTGACCGTACAGCCCTTACAGGCATAGCCTGCGGCAATGCGGAGCGTGCGCTTTGCGCTTGGCGTCTTGGCTCTTGAGATACGGCACTTCAGTTTAAGACCCCGACTGAACTCAGTTCAGTGGCTACCGTTTAGGAGGGGTTACCAATTCACTTCTAAACGAACATAAGTGCCTTCTGTCTTCGTATTTCTTTACGTAAATCCACTTACTTTGTGCTCTAAAGTCTTCATTTTTAGAAATGGAATGATGCCTTATAATAAAGAATACACAACATTAACCTGTATAAGTCATTAAGTAAGTTTTATGGTTAGAAGGGAGTAATACTGAAAGTTCTCACCCGATATACTTAAAAGTTATAAAAATGACGCCAGGAAAGCATTAGACTTTGCAGAAGTCTCCTATTACACTAAATTTATATAAGTTTTTACTCTGAAAAATTAAATTTTCTCTTGCTGAATGTAATTAGCTAAGGAGTATGTGAATTGCTGCAAAATGTTACTGTATTCGGTATGCTTGCGATCGCTATCGGTGCCATTCCTGGTGCTTTGAGCCGCTATTATCTCACTGAATTTTGTAAAAGAACCATAGGTACTAACTTTCCTTACGGTACTTTTATCATCAACTTCACAGGTTGTTTGCTTATGGGCTTTTTCTTCACTTTATTTCAGGGAATTAAAGGATTTCCATCTGAGATAGATTTGCTGGTAAGAACTGGTTTTTGTGGTGCCTATACAACCTTCTCTACTTACGGATACGATACATTGACATTATGGCGCAATGGCAAGCAGGGAGCCACCATTCTTTACTGGGCAGGCAGTGCAATTTTAGCAGTAATTGCTATTGTATTGGGGCGTTATTTCGCAAATGTAATTTTGGGACAATAGCTATTCACTCAAACCAAAACACCAGTCGCTTTCCAATCAATTAACTTGCCAAGGAAATTGTTGATAATGCAAAATACTTTTATCCGTACTGTAATAGCGATCGCTTTAGGTGCTATTCCTGGTGCGTTAGGACGATACTTTATAACTGAATATACCAAAGCATTGATTGGGAAAGATTTTTCCTACTATGGCACGTTTTTTATTAATGTAACGGGCTGTTTTCTGATTGCTTTGTTTTACACTTTAAACGAAGAAAAGTTAAAAAACCTTTCACCTGAAATTCGGTTAATGTTCGCAACTGGATTTTGTGGTGCCTATACCACTTTTTCGACTTACGGGCTAGAGACGTTTACTGAAATAGATAAAGGCAATACAACAGTAGCTGTACTCTATTTGTTAGCTAGTATGATAGTTGGTATGCTTGGCATACAATTAGGTGTAACTTTAGGTAGGGTTAACTCTAAATCCAACGTTACCGATCGATAGGTACCCCCGCCTAAATCAAACAAGAGCCAAACGATCGCCACTGTCAAGACACACTAATTAACGAATGGCTGGATTCAGTCTCTATTGTTGAATGCGTATAAGGTATGAACAAAGAGCGCTCCTCTGGAGACAAGCGTCTTGGACGCATTGTGTCTCTGTCTACAAATAATCCTTTTTGCCAACCCTCTGCAGCTAGCGTTTCCTGTTCTTTATAAAAGCGGAATTGCATAATAGCAGATGCATTTTTTAATTCAGAAATCCACATCTCCACCCGCACGCGATCGCCCAAATAAAACGGGGATTTATAGGTGATGTTAGTTTGAACTAGCACCGGAACAAACCCTTGCTGGGAGATTGCTTGTAGTGGCATTCCCACGGCTTCAAGCAGTTTTATCCTCCCAATTTCCATCCACTGAATATAGATGTTGTTGTTTACGTGTCCTATGAAATCAATGTGGAAGGGATACACTTCTAACTCAAACAAAATCTTTTTCATCTTGAATCTTTTAAGTCACTGCTTAGTGACAAGGTAACATAGTCACCATCTGGTGACAAGTAGATGAGAACGATTCATGGCTCGCGATAAAGAAGAAACAAAGGCAAGAATTTTAGCAGCAGTTGGTAAACTCCTGGCAGAATCAGGCTTTAAGCAATTGGGGGTGAATGCGATCGCCCGTGAAGCAGGGGTTGATAAAGTCTTGATTTATCGATATTTTGAGAACCTCCCTTCCCTGTTGCAAACTTTTGGTAGGGAGGGTAACTACTGGATTACAGTTGAAGAATTAGTTGGGAATGAAACGGATATCGATACTGAGTTCCTAGCGGATTGGATGGTTTTATTTTTAACCCATTTTTTAGATGACTTGCAAACACGACCCATTACGCAAGAAATTATGCGCTGGGAGTTACTCGAAGGTAATGAGTTAACCCACGAGTTAGCAACAGTACGAGATCGGGTAGCCACTGAGAGTTTGGAATTTCTCAAACAAAAATGTTCTTTCCCCCCAGATAAAGATATTCCTGCGATTGCTGCAGTATTGATTGCTGGAATCGTTTATCTTGTTTTGCGAACCAAAGTCAGCAACACATTCTTGGGAATTGACTTTAGTTCCCCAACGGGATGGGAACGGATCGAGAATGCGATCGCGTCTTTAGTTCGGCAAACTGTTGACAGTGATTAGCGGTCTGTCCCATTAAAATTGGGAGCATCCTAAATTTACCAATTGCCCTCAGAATAGAATTCTGGAGCTATACAAACGAAGCCTGCCTGCGCAGGCTTTAAATGAGTCCTTGCCTTGCGGACTTCGTTTGTGTAGGCGTGATTTCAACCGCAAAGCGTATTTTTTCCAAATTGGGATGCTCCCTAAAGATGACCCTATGTATGAACATTAAAATTTAGTATTTTTCTTCCATTTCAAACAAGCTTTGTAATACTTGAAAGTTTAAATTTGAATAAGCCGTCACAATTAAATCAGCGCTTGATAAATTTTGCTTGTTATGCTCTAAACCTGAAAATGCCACACATTTCATCCCAGCTTTTTTAGCAGCTTTTACACCATTTTCAGAATCTTCAATAACAATACAACGACTTGGATCGACGTTGAGTTTTTCAGCTGTTAATAAAAAAATATCGGGTTCCGGTTTGCCTCGCTCAACATCTTCACCAGAAATTTTTACACGAAATTTGGTTTCCATTCTGAATCGTTCTACAATTGTATCAATACGTAATCTAGAAGCTGAAGATGCGATCGCTAACGGAACTTCAAATTTTAAAAGTTCCTCAATCAAAGCTTCAACTCCTTCAATAAGAGCAAGAGTTGGATTATTTTTCAGTTCTTCTGAAAAAGCGTACTTTTCTTGGAAGACATACTCCTCTACTGGCTGAGTTAAGTTAAATTCCCGGACAAGATAAGCCCAGAATGCCTGACTAGTACAACCTCTAAACTGTTCTAAGATACTTTGTGTTAAATCAAAACCAAGAGAACGACAAGACTTTATCAAAAAAACATCCATCAGTGGCTCGGTATCCAACAAGGTACCATCCATATCAAAAATCACAGCATCCATGCTTCTAAAATTCTATTTTTTTCCAGTTATATATAGCAATCCTAAATCATTTGTAAAAAATTTGGATTGCTAATAGCTAATAGCTAATGGCTAATAGCTTTTTGACCATTAGCTATTAGCCATTAGCCATTAGCAGTCTTATTCTTATATTTCATTTAGAACTGCTATATTTGACTTCTTGCATAAGCCAAAAATTATCTAATGCTCAAAAGTGCGGTTTCGGGATGGAATTAAAAACTTGTGCAAGAAGTTCACTCGTGACGGCTAGTTCGCTTTACCATCCTTGATCGGTGGGTCGAATGAGAATTTCGTTAACGCTAACTCGTTGCGGTTGAGTCACAGCATACACGATCGCTGCAGCAATATCTTCACTTTCTAAAGGAGTAATCGATCTCCGTCGTTCTTCGCTGCGCTGTTTGGCAATGGGATCGGTAATCAAATCGTTAATTTCCGTGTTTACCATACCGGGTTCAACAATGGTTACGCGGATATTGTCTTTGTGAACTTCTTGGCGCAAAGCTTCTGAAAAGGCATTTACACCCCATTTACTCACATTATATGCCCCAACTCCTGCTCGTACCGTCCGACCAGCCACGGAGGAGATATTGACAATGTGACCCGTACCTTGTGCTTTAAATATGGGTAGAGCAGCATGAGTCACGTACATTAATCCTAAGACATTAATATCAAACATCCGCCGCCAGTCTGCGGTATTTGCGCCATTAATCTCCCCTACCAGTGCAATACCTGCATTGTTGACTAAAATATCTATTCGACCAAGTTCTGCATTTGTTTTATCTACTATATCTTTTGCCTGTGTTTCATCCGCCACATCAGCAACGATCGATAAAGCTTGACCGCCATTACTTTCAATCCGTTCTGCTACCGCTTTTAACCGTTCGCTACGCCTTGCTGCGATCGCAACTTGTGCGCCTTCATTTGCTAAAGCAATAGCAGTGGCTTCACCAATTCCTGCTGAGGCTCCAGTGACAATTGCTACTTTTCCTGCTAATTTACCAGTCATAATTCAACTCCTTTTAGGTGAAGTAAAAATGCGCTACTAGCTAACGTAAAGACTTTCCATAGCGTGTCTCTACGGCTGTCATGACTGCTGCGCCACACAGTAGGAATGCAGCTAAGCGATAACTTCCTTGAAATCCCGCAACGACAGCCTCAGGTGGAGCAACAGATACGTCAATACCGGGAGCAGAATTTGCAGTTAAGGTTGCAAACACCGCTCCCACAATAGAAATACCTACATTGACTCCTAAGGTACGTGACAAAGACAACAAACCAGAGGCAATCCCCAATCTTTCACGTGGAACTGAACCCATAACGGTGCTGTCATTAGGCGATCGAAATAAACCCAGCCCCGTTCCATAGAGAAAATAACGCATTATATAATCTCTTTCGGTCATGTCAGTATTTAAGGTGCTAATTGCAAGAGTTGCACCAATCATGATGCTCAGACCAACTAAGCACATCAACCGAGAACCAAAGCGATCTGATAGCATCCCCGCTAGGGGTGCAATTAAGCCACTCACGATAGGTGATACTGCCATCAACAGCCCTACTTTAAAAGTGGGATACTGCTTTACTTGTTGCAGAAAGAAGGGGGTGATGAGCAAACCACCAGTAATAACAATAAATACCAACCAATTATTTAGCAAATTGACACTTAAGCGAGTATTGCGAAACAAGTGGAGTTCGAGCAGAGGTTCATCGAGAAGTGTTTCAACAACCAAAAAACTGATGAAACCGACTCCCGCGAGGAACAACAACCACAGTGTACCACCTGCCGTAAACCCCTGGCTTTGTCCCAGGGTCATACCTAGGGCAAAATTAGTTAAGGTTACCAAAGCTAACAAAGCACCAAACGGATCGAAACGTTGTTTTTTCTCGGACAGTTCAGACGGCGGTACAACGAAAGCGACGAGGACACAAGCTATTAACCCCAAAGGTACATTGATCAAGAAGAGGATGTGCCATTCAGCCAGACCCAAGAGCAGCCCTCCTACAGAAGGACCGAGAGCGACGCCCAGCGATACAACACTACCGATAATACCAACAGCACGTCCCCGTTCTGATGAAGGGAAAACTTCTGTTACGATCGCCAGACCAAGCCCGGAAATAAACAACGAACCCAGCCCTTGAAGTGCTCGAAACCCAATGAGCCATTCAATTCCCGGAGCCATCCCACATAACAGCGAACTCAGGGTAAAGAGGATTAGCCCTCCCAAGTAGAGATACTTCTTACCCCATATATCACCCAAACGAGTTGCACCCAAAACCAAACTAGAGCTGATTAACTGGTAACTCAATACAGCCCATTGAGCTTTGGGAAAAGTTGTGTCAAAGAATTGAACCAAGGTCGGCAAAGCCACGTTAATAATACCTACATCCAGAGTAGACATTAACACCCCGATACTGACACCAAGCATTACCCACCATTTCTGAGAGGCTGCTGTAGGTTGAGATTTCAATTGTGACTCTGCCAATTTTCAGCCCCCACAATACCTAAATTTACGCTTGTGAATAGTTTATATACGTAATATTATGCAAACTATATTGCTCTCACATGCAAAAGAGGAAAGGGTAACGAGAAGGATCGGGAAGATAAATCATTAATTATTTTTCCCCCAATCCTCGTGTTCTCATACCGAAATAACCTCTAGTTTCTTTGCCAGCTGCACTTTGGGAGCAACTTCTTGAGCAAATAGCCTCATTGACCTTCGGACATCTTCGTTAAGTAATCCCGGTACATGCATTTTAACCCCCAAGTAGTCAATCTTGGTTTGTGAAATGTAACGTTCGAGCTGTTCTGCAACCGTTGTGGGAGAACCAACAATGTATTCGATTCGCCCCAGCAAATCCGGTAAATCTTTGGGAGGTTCATAAGGAATGCGTCCCTGACGTTGTGCATTAAGATATTGAGGGAGTTTTTCCCTGACACTGAAAAACATTCGAGCTGCTTCATCAACGGTTTTCCGTGCTTCAGCGTCCGTTTCGCCAACATACACCAGTCGAAATCCGCGCACAAATCCTTTACCACCCGCTTCTCGATAAAGATCGGTGTAAGTATTTTGAGCCGTTGCATCTTCTCCCTGTCCAATCAGCAGATTGAGACCGAGTTGAGCACCGAGAACAATTGTGTTGCGATCGCGAACTCCCAACCAAAATAATTGATGCATTCCTTGACGGGGTTGAGGCGTAATCTGGGGACCTTGACGGTTCAAAGAAAGATAATCAAGTAATTCAAGAAGTATATTGCGGAATTGTTGATGCTTTTCAGCCTGAGTTAATCCCATATGTTCCATATCGGCGGGGCTACCGTGTCCCAGCCCAAACATCACTCTTCCCTCTGTTAACAAATCCAATAAAGAAACAGCTTCTGCAAAACGCAGAGGATTATCTAAAGTGAGAATTTTGATAGCAGTTCCCAGTTTAATTCGTGTTGTTTCCGCAGCTAATTTTGCAATTAACACCTCTGGAACCGGTAGCCGACCGTAAAAAGCTTTAGCCCTTACAAAATGGTGTTCTCCAAAAGAACAGGATTCAAAACCGAGAGTATCAGCTAGTTGTACATCTTCAACCGTTTGGGCAAAAAATTCTTTGTCGTCAATTTCAGGAGATGCCCACATTTGGTGAAATAGACCAATTTCCATAAAATAATTCTCTGTTAATCTTTCAGCTTTTTGCGATGGATTGTATGGTAGGCTAGGCTCGCTAACATTATGGATGTTGGAGCTTTAGTCTTACCTACGAATTACGATTTGCGAATTCTTTAGGTAACCATTGAGGATTTCTTGCAACTACATTTTTTACCTGAATCTGCTTTGAAATAAGACCCAAACTGAAAAATGTATCCGCAACTCCTTGTTGTTCGGCAATAATTTTTTCATCAACAGGTAAAACACCAAAAGTTTGCCGTCGCAACATCACTTCTAGAGACTCAACTTCAATTCCTAGTTGCGAAGACAAGAATTGTGCCACTTGACTGGGGTTTTTATTTGCCCAATCGCTTATTACTTGCAATTCCTCCAGAATCGCCTTAATTAAATCGGGACGTTCTCGAGCAAATTCTGGTGAAGCGATCGTAAAACCCCTATTAGATGTCAGTCCTTCACCATCTGTTAAAACACGTATTTTTGATGAGCGTTGCAATCTAGCATAAAAGGGGTCCCAAATGGCAAGTGCATCAACACTTCTCGACTCAAACGCCGCGAGTCCTTCTGCTGCTGTTGTAATAGAAACAGAATTAATATCCTGAATACTCAACCCCTTAGATTGTAAGGCTTTTACTAGTAAATAATGAAGATTCCAACCCCGACCATAACCAACTTTTTTGCCTTTGAGGTCTGCTAAACTTTTAATTGAAGAATCTTCACGGACAACATATGCTAAGCTTTTAGGTCGTGCTGGAGTTGCTGAAATATAGACAAATGGTACGTTGGAAGATTGACCAAAGACCAATGAAGCATCCACTCCTTGAGCGTAATCGAGAGTTTTAGCGTTCATTGCTTCTAGGAGAACTGGTATGGTTGGAAATTCAATCCAACTAATAGAAGTTCCCACAGACTCAAAACGCTTTTCCAATTTCTTTTGGGACTTTAGAATGTGTAAAGGAGAACCTTTCAACCAACCGATTCGTATTTTTTGTAAATTTTTGCTTTCGGCTTTTAACTGAATTTTTTGAGGTTGATTTTGTGTTTGACAGCTGGAAAATAGTGTGGAAAAAGCAAACGATCCAGATGTAATGAGAAAAAAGCGACGGTTAAATCCTAATGAATTAAAGCTGTTATATCTTTTCTTCATGGTCCAATTGACACATATTCAACAGGTGATACTGATTTTTGGACTAAATTAGGTTTTTCCAGTTTAAAAAGCCCGCTTTCCAAAAGCTTTCTAGTTCTGTACAAGGTAGCTTGCGATCTCGGTCTACAGAACCTCGGACTAATTCCCATACCATTTGCTTTGCAATTTCAATTGCTTCTCGATCGCTAGTAATTAAGTGCGCCATAATGACCCCTGTTTGCCAAAAAAAGTATGAGGGATAAAGTCTGAAGGATAAAATGCTTGAAGATCTCGTACAAACCCATACCAACAAATACTAAATCCGCTTTTAACTTGTCTTCTAAAAGCGGGATAGAGAAAGATGAACAATTCTTAACTAAATAGTCTTAGACTATTTAGTTAAGAATTGCCCTGCTGTCGCTAAACTGACACCTTACTAAGTACGGTAAATCTGTAGATATATTGTACTTTAATGGATAGGTAGGAATTTATCACAATCAAAGTTGAAAAGCAAGCAGGTAGTTCTTTAGGTAAAAGCTATGGAGGAAAACGTAGCGTTACTACAGAAGGTATTTCTTTAATTAACAGGTGGCTAAAATCTCTACATGGCTTAAGCTTAAGGCAACCGATACAGTTACAGGCAATTTGTACCCGCCTCCGGCTAAAGAACTAATAAATTTTATTTGTCGAAATAATAGAAATAAATATTTGCTCTTATCAGTAGAGTTGATTAAAGTAAAATTGACCAGCCATTCTCAGGCTATGTACGATGAAACTCTCTAACAAATCTGAATACGCAATCTTAGCTATGGTCGCATTAGCTAAGAAATACCATAATAATGAATCTTTGCATATTCGAGAAATAGCAGCGTTACAAAAGATACCAAATCGTTATCTAGAGCAACTGCTAGCAACCTTAAGATCTGGAGGTTTGATTAAAAGCACGCGGGGAGCCAAGGGAGGTTATGTTTTGGCACGAGATCCAAACAAGATTACAGTTTTAGATATTTTGAAGTGCATTGAAGGAGTAGACGCGGCTTTGCCTACTGTGGATTCTACCTGCGAGACAGCAGAAGCAGAAGCCATTCAAGAAGTTTGGCTCGAAGCGAATCAAGCAGCGCACGAAGTCTTGCAAAAGTACACCCTACAAGAACTTTGCGATCGGCACGCCACCAGACAGCAAATGGAAAATATGTACTACATCTAAAAATAGATTTATATCGCGAGCTGCTCGAAAAACACTATAAATTTCTAAAGGTATTTATACAAACATCGTATAATTTTAGAAGAATTTACTCGCCTCCAACGCTCGAAAAAATTCAAAATAAATCGTTATTGTAGCAAGATTTTTTTGAAAAATTCTCTGAAATTATTATTGATTATACCACTAGCCTTTCTTTTTATTAGATGTGTTGATTTATATTCTCCCGGTGAGGAATTACAGCATGAAAAAGTAGCAGAAAAGTCTATTCTATTTATGATTAAAACTCAAGAAGCCTACTTCTTAAAACACAATTTTTTTTAAAAAATTACTGATAAATCTGCAAAATCTCAATCCAATTTTTTATTTTCTAGAACTGAAAAATGTTATGGGTATTATACGAAGAGTACTACTGAAATTCCTTTGAAAATATCTACTTATGGTATTTACAGCTACGCAAGGCAGGAAGCATGTGGTGGTAATTGGGGTATAACACTTAGCTCCTATGTTGGCGCTGTCTTTGTTGTTCCTACGGCTATGAATAAACAAATGAAAATGCTGAGTATTATCTGTAAAGGTCCCGCTCCAGGATATGCACCTCTAAATTATCGACCTGATTATATAAATGGCATAATAGATTGCCCCCCCGACACCACGAAAGTGTATTTCAAAGGTGCAACTAATTCTGCAAATTAATAGTAATCTAGCAATAGCTGGAGTTTAGACTAGTTGGAGAACTGGATAACTCCATATCAAAAATGGATAAAATTCTGGCAGATGAGCTGCAACTGCACTGATAACTTCATCTTCTCTCTCAATCAAATATTCATAAAAAATTTAGAGTCGCTTGCCCATACTCACCACATCATCTATTTTGAAACCAAGCCGCTTATAAAACTCAATAACGCCTGTATTAGAAGTACGTATTGATAAGTTGATTTTAGGACAATTTAACTCTAAAAGTTTTGAAGTTGCTTGTTCTACCATATACCGACCAATACCTTGTCGTTGATACTTTGGTGCTACAGCTAAGTAGTTGAGCCAACCACGATGACCCTCATATCCCGCCATAACGGTAGCAACAATTTGAGAACCAATCAAACCAACAAGGAACAACTCTGGCTGTACTTGTAACTTGAGCCAAATGTCCCGTTTCGGGTCATTCCAGGGAACTACTAAACAACACTCATGCCACAACTCGATAACTTGTTCCTCATCCTGCTCCTGATATGGTCTGACAATGAATTCGCTGTTTTTCATTTTTATCCTTGAGCAGCAAGTGTATTCAGAAAAGCTTTAGTGTCTATTTTTACACTCATTCTTCTAAACTAAGCAAGCGATCGCAGAATTTCTGTATCAGTCGGAGTCTTATACAAGAGCAGCATTACATTATAGCAGTTCGTGTAGGAGTTACAAACACTTCTTCCTTGTCTCCCTTATTCGGACTCAAATAAGATTGCTATAGATGGGAATTAACATTATTGATATGGTTATAGGTATCGTTTTGCAGAATCTTAGCTTGGTTAACAAGTTCAAAATTGCTAATCGTATTTCCATTAAATACCACCGAGTCCAACCGGATATCTCGTGTAGGGTCGTTTAACAAATTACTTGTAGGGTCATTAATTGGACTAGCGGTGACATTAGTTTTAAACGAAAACGGAATGAATGATGCTGCCATAACAGGTATTGTTGCTACCCAGGAAGCTATTGAAACAAAAGCCGTTGTCGTTGCGATCGAGATTGTCCTTGCAAAGATAGTTTTCATGCGTGTGATACCTTGTCTGTGAGGGATTTTATCAAGTCAACTTTTTTTGCTGCAAGACGTTAGTTGATATACTTTTTGTCAAGAGCATAGCTATCTGGTGCCAAACCCGCAGCAAATCGCAGAGAATGGTGTAAAGACTCTCCATTGAGGGTTGTGAAGATTGTGAGAGCGAGCAAAGAAAAACCAAGGGTCAGTAAAAAAATACCTTGATACCCTAAGTGTCGGGCAAACGCACCAAAGACAGGTCCAGCAATGGCAAGCCCTACATCAAAACCACCTACACATAGAGAAAACACCCGTCCTCTTTCTTGAGGATGCGAACGGTCAGAAATGAGAGCTAGCATCAAGGGAATTAATGTTCCACCACCAGCACCTTCAAAAAAACCTGCTAGTAAAAAGGTGAGAGTATTTTGTGCTTGAGAAAGTAACACTGTTCCTAAAATGTAACAAACTAAACTGACTGTAATAAATAATCCCCGACCGTAGCGATCGGAACCATAGCCTGTGAACCAGCGCAGTCCGAAACTGGATACAGCTGTGGCTGCATAAAACCATCCAACACTTAAGTTGAATTCAGTTTCTTTAAGGTATAAAGGGATAAATGTTGTGACTGCTCCATGAATTAAACCTATTAGTAGCAATACAAAAGTGGGAATTCGGATACGAGGACTATCTAGTAATTTCCAAAACTGATTTTTTGGGTTATCAATTGAAATATGAGGAGATGTAAAATCTGTATTTTGTTTCTCTTTTTGATAAAGAATTGAAGGTTCTTTGATTCGGCTAGCAAATAGAAAACCCAGTAACCCCAGTCCAACGGAAAAGAGAAATAAGGGAGTATAACCTACTTGTTCTTGAAGAAAACTACCAATAACAGGTCCAATACTCATACCAATTGGATTGCTCAAACTCATATAACCAATGACCTGACCTCGTTGATGCACGGGTGACCAATCCACAATGAGAGTATTATTCCCAGGAGCATAACAAGCAAGACTAATTCCATGGAATGCTCTGATTGGGAGCAATAGCAGAATTGAGTTAATAAAATAGCCTAGAGGTGATAGGGCTGCGATCGCTAAACCCATCAGCACAACTATCTTGCGACTGCGTCGGTCTGCTAAATTTCCCAACCACGGACGGCTCAAAATTAGCCCGAGAGCAAACGTTCCCATTACAAAACCGACTTGTTGTGGTGTACCTCCTATATCCCTAATGTAAAGAGGCAAAGTAGCTATTAAAGAACTGTGACTAGCCCAAAATAAGATACCTACTATAAAGAGTAATAAAAGGTTTTGACGTTGCTGTGAGTTGAGAGTACTAAAAACTGTCATTTATCACTTGGCATTGGTAAAGGTTTTAGTGGTATTGGCATATGGTTCCGCTAATTTTCGGTGACTTGCTGATTAGAAGATACCCGAACAGTTTTTGGTGATGGCTCAAAGTTTCACAGATCCCCCTAAATCCCCCTTAAAAAGGGGGACTTTAAGATTTTATTCCCCCCAATTCATCGGCTACGGTAATGTACAGATCTCTAGAAAAGAGATGAAACATCGTGAAAAGGGAGAATTGGAATTAAGTTCCTCCCTTTTTTAAGGGGGGTTAGGGGGGATCGAAACCGCTTTTAATGCACTTTAGAAGACTTGTACGTACACCGCAGCAGCCACCAAAGTTAGATACATCTTTATGCTTATAACCACACACTTTTTTCACGCTACAAGCTGCAAATGTTTGACTCGCGGCATAATTTCCTCCGCAAATCGGTTCATCTCCCTTGAAAAAGGGTGGAATTGCAGCATGAAAGTCTCGATACCTATCTCAACAAAAGCTGAAATTCTCTCTGCAACTGTGTCATAACTGCCAACAAGCCCTGCAGCGGTTCCACCATTACCCCCAACAGCAGGATTTTTCGCAAAAATTTGGAACATAACTGCTTCGGGGTCAATTCCTTTGGTTAGGTTCAGTCGGTAATGTTCTTCCTGCTTTTGAAGCGCCATTAATCTGTCAAACTCAGCTTTTGCTTCTTCCTCAGTTGGTCGAGCAATCACAAACCCTGATAAACCAAAACGTAATGGCTTTGGTAAGTTTCGCGATCGCCTTAGAACTCCTTTAATGAACTTGCGAACATCTTCAATGGGTTGACCGTTGATAAAATACGTGTCTGCTTCTTGAGCAGCTAATATCTGTGCTGCATCCGATGCTCCTCCAAGATAAACACGGGGATGAGGTTTGGCAATCGGAGCAGGTCGGAGGCTCAAATCTTGAATTTTAAAGTACTCGCCCTGAAAGTTAACTCTTTCTCCACTCCACAACAACTTAACAACTCGCAGCCACTCGGTTGAATAACGATAGCGTTCATCATGGGGTGGAAAAGGAATGTTTGTACGTTCCATTTCCGGACGATACCAAGCACTGACCAAATTTATGGCAAAACGTCCGTGACTGATAGCATCTATACCTAATGCCATCTTTGCTAAAACGGCGGGATGGAAAAGCAAAGGCTTGATTGCAGCAATAATTTCTATTTTGTCAGTCGCGTCAGCTAAAGCTGCGGCGGCTGTCCAAGTTTCAAGCTGATCTAAATCCAAGCTTCGAGGATTGGCAATATGCTGAGCTACTAAGGTTGTGGCAAATCCGAGGCGTTCCGCTTCAAGGACAAGGGAACGAGTGCGATCGTAACTGGCGTTGATTGGTTCATCAGGGCTATTAAGTGGTCCAAAATTACCACCCACAGGTGCCCAAATACCATAGCGAGGTTCTGACATAAGATTTATGGAATGCTAATGGCTAATTGCTAATAGCTAATAGCTAATGGAAGACTGGTGAGTCTAGTGCTGGAAAAGGGTTTCTCGCGCCCAGGGGACTGGTGAGTCTAGCGCTGCAGGCGAGTTTCCCGCGCCCTAGGGACTGGCGTATAGCCCTTGCGGGCATAGCTTCGCATTGCGTAGCGTCTCCGCTACTGTGATACAAGGGAGGGCTAATGTGACTATTAGCAATCAGGAAAAAACAAAGTTTTATCGTTTTTAGTAATTGTACGATAAATCGATAAAATTATCGTATTATAAATTTGTTAAGATATCGCACATATTACTAGAAAAATCAAGAGATGCTTGATATCATGTTTGATTAAATAATTAATTGACATTACAGCAATTTCAGATCGATAAACTATATCTGGTAGGTGATGTTCTCGCTCACCCTCTCATCACTATTGGTGGGAACTCTCATACCACAAGAGAACAGTGGGCTCTGGATTTTGAAAACTTCTGTCAATCTCAGGCAAAGGCTAATTACCCCTAATGTCCACACTGATAGCTTCTTTAAAACTTCTCTTCCATTAACCGAGCGCGAGATTTTTGCTTGACTTGCGCGGTGTTTGTAGCTCAGCCTACCTAACTTTGCAATCGGTAATCCAAGCGATCGCTTCTGGAATTGGCTGTTGCTGCTTAAGAAGAATTGGCAAAACTGAGCATAGCGATTTCTTGTTCTTAAAAGACTCTAAACTTATGGGATTACTATCTTGTATGCCAATATATAGCAGTCCGTGTAGGAGTTACAATCACCTCTCCCTTGTCTCCCTTGTCCCCCTTGTTCGGATCTCAAATAGGATTGCTATACTTGCTCGAATTCCTAAGTTCTTTAAGAAGTCAAGAATTTAGCACGCTATATATTAACGTAAGATTATAAGTTATTCTTGCTTCTTCTTTTGGTCATCAAAACCG
The DNA here is from genome assembly GCF_000760695.4 of Tolypothrix bouteillei VB521301. Taxonomy (GTDB): domain Bacteria; phylum Cyanobacteriota; class Cyanobacteriia; order Cyanobacteriales; family Nostocaceae; genus Scytonema; species Scytonema bouteillei_A. The sequence continues at coordinate 1,693,927 of NZ_JHEG04000001.1, forward strand.
ATAATTTTCTGTAGAAATGCTCTATTTCTCGTGAATTTATAACTGCTTAAAGGAAAACGTCAATGATTATAGACCCATCTCAAATCGATCCAAGAACAGGTTATCAATTACTTATTGGCTCAGTTGTTCCCCGACCGATCGCGTGGGTTTCTACTGTTGCTAGAGATGGTACATACAACCTTGCGCCTTTCAGTTTCTTCATGGGCGTAACAGCCAATCCACCAACTTTGGCTATTTCTTGCGGTCACCGACGTGGTGTGGGAAAAAAGGACACATTGGTCAATGCAGAGTCGTCTGGGGAATTGGTGATTAATGTCGTTGTTGAAGAAGTAGAGCAACAAATGAACATTTCCAGTGCGGAATTTCCACCAGAGGTAGATGAGTTCAAAGAGGCGGGGCTCACACCAATTCCCTCAGTAAAGGTGCGTCCGCCCCGAGTCGCTGAGTCACCCATTAATATAGAGTGTCAGCTCAAGCAAGTGGTATACGTTGGAAACGAAGGCAGTCAGTCTGGTTTAATTATTGCTGAAGCACTCCTGTGGCACATTCGTGACGATCTACTAACTCCGCAAAACACAATAGATGTGTCTAAACTACACGCAATTGGACGTTTGTCGGGAAACTGGTACAGTCATACTCGAGATTTGTATGAAATTGCTCGTCCAACCGATCGGTCTTCTAATATTCAATCGGGTAGCAGTTGAAGGATTACAAAAACCATAGATTTTAAGTTCTGCATTTGTATAGATAAGGAAAATGAGAATGCGTAATTGGCGGTTATTACTATTAGCTACCTTACCCCTAGTTCTATCACTTAATGCCTGTGCTGGAGCATCAGGAGGAAATAGTGCAAGCCGATTAGAGACAATTAAAAATCGTGGAAAGTTGATATGTGGTGTTAGTGGAGGATTACCGGGTTTTAGTTATGTCAAACCTAATGGCGAATATGCTGGAATAGATGTAGATGTATGTCGTGCGATCGCCGCCGCACTTTTTGACGATCCAAAAAAAGTAGAGTTCCGCAACTTAAACACCAAAGAACGCTTTACCGCTTTACAAACTGGTGAAGTAGATATCCTCAGCCGCAACACAACATGGACAATTAGCCGAGATACCTCTGTTGGGTTGGAATTCGCACCCGTTGTTTTTTACGACGGTCAAGGAATCATGGTGAAAAAAAGTAGTAACGTTAAAAAACTAGAAGAACTCAAAGGAAAATCTATCTGCACTCAAACAGGAACGACCAACGAACAGAACCTATCCGATCAAATGCGTCAGAGAGGCGTTAACTATAAGCCTCTTGTCTTTGAAGACGTTAACACAGCCTTTGCTGCTTATGAGCAAGGTCGTTGCGAAGCTGTGACTGCGGATCGTTCTGGGTTGGTTTCTCGCCGCGCTATTATGAAAAACCCAAACGACCACGTTGTTTTAGATATCGTTATGTCTAAAGAACCCTTAGCACCGGCTGTTGTGAATGGGGATTCCAAGTGGTCTGATGTTGTGAAATGGACTGTATTTGCTTTAATTAATGCGGAGGAGTTAGGAGTTAATTCTCAAAATGTTAGCCAACTAGCGACTAGCACCAACCCAGAAGTAAAGCGTTTGCTAGGTACAGAAGGCGATCTTGGTAAAGGGGCTGGTTTAACAAATGATTTTGTGACACGTATTGTTAAGCATGTAGGTAACTATGGAGAAGTTTACGAGCGTAATTTAGGCAAGAATTCTGAATTAAAATTAGATAGAGGTCCAAACAAACTTTGGAACCAAGGCGGTATTCTCTATGCACCTCCATTTCGTTAATTATTTAGCTAATAGCTAATGGCTAATAGCTAATGGCTAATGGCTAATTGTGAATTCAGAGACAGTAAGCGGGTTTCCTGCGCCCCGGAGACTAGTGTATAGCCGTGCGGCATAGCTTGGCATCGCGGAGCGGAGACGCTCCTAAGATACAAGGGAGGGCCAGTAGCTAAATAGTGAATAGCTATTAGTACAACAAGAATAAACAATTAGCAATTAGCAATCAGCCATTAGCCATTAACCATTAGCCATTAGCCATTAGCCATTAGCTATTAGCAATCACCATGACTCCATTTTGGCGCGATAAACGATTTTGGCCCATTGCCGGTCAGTTAGTAGCCGTATTCACAATTGCCATTGTAGTTGCAATACTTTGGCACAATTTGACTTACAACTTACAAAGGTTGGGCATTCAATTAGGGTTTGATTTCTTACAGTCACAAGCTTCTTTTGATATTGGTGAAACTCCAATTTCTTACCAGCCTTCTGACTCCTACAGTCGTGCTCTACTGGTTGGATTGCTAAATTCTTTACGAGTTGTCATTATTGGTATTATTGCAGCAACAATTGTAGGTATAACCGTAGGGGTAGGAAGGCTATCAGATAATTGGTTGGTACGAAAGCTAGCTCTTGTCTATGTAGAAATTTTACGCAACACTCCCCTACTTTTACAATTGTTCTTCTGGTATTTTGCTGTTTTTCTCAGCTTGCCAAAAACTGAAACTCAAATTTCTTTGTTTGGTTTGCTAAACATCAGCAACCAAGGGATCGCACTACCTTTTGGAATACATTTTTCTCCAGAATTATCCGCTTTGATTTTGGGATTAACACTTTATTCTGCTGCGTTTATAGCAGAAATTGTCAGAGCCGGAATTCTCTCGGTACCAAAAGGACAATGGGAAGCAGCAAGATCGTTGGGTTTAAAACCGAGCTTGGTTATGCGGTTGGTAATTTTTCCTCAAGCTTTGCGGCTGATTATACCACCACTGACAAGTCAGTACTTAAATATAGCCAAAAACTCTAGTTTGGCGATCGCAATTGGCTACGCGGATATTTACTTTGTTGCTTCTACAACTTTTAACCAAACAGGTAGAGCAGTGGAAGTTATGCTTTTAATCATGGTAACTTATCTCACAATGAGCCTCATTATTTCCCTGATAATGAATTTCTTTAACCGTAAGGTGCAATTGAAGGAGCGATGAGCCTTTTAAAAAACCAAAATCCAACAATCTGGCAATGGCTGCGAAAGAATTTGTTCAACAACTGGTACAACAGTATTCTAACTGTTGTTTGCCTGTGGTTTCTTGTATGGATAATCAAAAGTATCTTGAGGTGGGTATTCACTCAAGCAAAATGGGCGGTTATACAAGCTAATTTCTCTCTATTTTTTGTTGGTCGTTTTCCTCAAGAACTCTATTGGCGACTTTGGCTGGCGTTGGTGATTATTCTCGGTCTGGCTGGTGTATCTTGGGGAGCGATCGCAAAACGGTTTCCTAGCAGGTTTAATACGTGGTTACCTCTTGGGTGGGCTGTGTCTTTCCCAATAATTCTGTGCTTAATTGGGGGCGGTTTGGGACTGCAGCCTGTAGAAAGCGGTTTGTGGAATGGTTTGCTGCTGACTTTACTTACGGCAGCTGTCAGCATAGTTATATCTTTTCCCTTAGGGATATTATTAGCGTTAGGGCGTCAAAGTCAGCTATTTTTCGTGCGTTGGTTTAGCATTCTATATATTGAACTTATTCGAGGATTACCACTGATTGGAATTTTGTTCCTAGCTCAAGTGATGATACCCTTATTTCTACCTCCAGAAATTCGTTTAGATAGAGTGCTGCGCGGAATGGCTGGCTTAACCTTGTTTAGTGCTGCTTATCTAGCAGAAAATGTACGGGGTGGGCTTCAATCAATTCCACGCGGACAATTTGAAGCAGCGAGATCGTTAGGGTTAAATACTCCATTAACTATGTTACTGATAGTTCTCCCTCAAGCACTGCGTGCTGTTATTCCAGCCCTTGTTGGACAATTCATTGGTTTATTTAAAGATACTTCCCTGTTAGCAATTGTTGGATTATTAGAATTAACAGGGATTGCTCGTTCTATTCTCGCTCAACCCCAGTTCCTCGATCGCTATGCAGAAGTTTATTTGTTTATTGGAGTTATCTACTGGATTTTTTGTTATTCCATGTCCTTAGCTTCCCGGCGCTTGGAACATCGGTAAGGGGACAAGGGGGATAAGGGAGACAAGGGGGATAAGGGAGACAAGGGAGATAAGGAACAATAACAAATGACAAACCAAGAAATTATTATTGCCGAAGATGTTCAAAAGTGGTATGGAAAGTTCCACGTTTTACGAGGCGTCAGCCTAACAGTAAATCGGGGAGAGGTTGTTGTACTGATGGGACCTTCGGGTTCAGGTAAGTCAACTTTTATTCGTACCTTTAATGCTTTAGAAGAATACCAGCAGGGACGAATTGAAATTGATGGTATTGCTCTCACAAATGATTTGCGAAATATTGAAGCAATTCGTCAAGAAGTAGGCATGGTGTTTCAACAATTCAATTTGTTTCCTCACCTAACAGTCTTGCAAAATATTACTTTGGCACCAATATGGGTACGGAAATGGTCAAAGGTTAAAGCTGAAGAAGTCGCTATGCAGTTATTAGAACGAGTGGGGATTTTGGAACAAGCACAAAAGTATCCAGGGCAATTATCTGGAGGACAGCAACAAAGGGTTGCGATTGCTAGATCTCTAGCCATGCAACCCAAGATTATGCTTTTTGATGAGCCTACTTCAGCATTAGATCCAGAGATGGTGCGAGAAGTTTTGGACGTTATCAAAACTCTTGCTGCTGATGGTATGACTATGGTTGTTGTTACCCATGAAGTGGGTTTTGCACGTGAAGTTGCTGACCGAGTGGTTTTAATGGATGGTGGTTTAGTTGTTGAGGAAGCAACTCCAGATGCATTTTTTCAAAACCCCCAGCACGATCGCACTCGCAAGTTTCTATCCCAAATTCTTTAACAGGTTTTGCGATCGTAATTGGGGAAAGCGAATTCTTAACAAGCGTAACAAGCGTAACCAACTCTTAGCTGGTTGTTCAAAGAATGTAAAGATATCACCGTAAGCTTCGTGAGTTTTATGATGGTGTTGCCAATGTCTTTCTGGAGTTGTAATGAAAAGAATTTGACAAACAAGCTCCAATGATTTTGGCGTTTGCCAATTCAAGATACTTGTATGCCTCCACCATACATGAAATTGACCAACTAGCAATCCGCATACAACACCAATCGGGGAAAAGTACCACAAAACAACTGCTATTAGGAAATACGGCAATGCGCCCAATATACCATCCAACAGAACTAGGGGATTGAGCGTCAGAATCGCGTAATGACGAAAGTGCTTTTTGTAGGAGTGGTGAGTTTGCAAATGAAGCCAACCAAAAATATGTTCCGGTATGTGATAGCAGAAAGTTGAAAGGAAATCTCCAATCACAAGGAGTATCCCGGCACACGCGATTACCTTAAGCATGTGTCATCCTCATTTTAAATATGGGAGTGTTTAGATAGCTTTCGAGAAGAACGAAACGAATCGTATCACCTTAAATCTGAACTTTATCAAGCTGCTCATTCAGGAATTATTGTGTCAACAATCTTGTTTGAACAGCGTTGTTAGTTCATTTTTCTAAATACTACAGTATTTTTATCGATCAACTGATATTTTTTTGGAAAAAATTTTAAGAGTTAAAAATTAGATACTGTAGGTAGGGCTAAAGCCCACCTCCCCAAGCAACTGTACTACTACGAGACTTTGATGCAGCAATGAAGATTGCAGACACTCATTCGATGAAAGGCGCGAATGCTTCTAGCCTCTGCACGAAAAACAAAAGGTTTTGCCTGTAGCATTGCATATTTCACGCATATCTGTTGTGCGTGGATACCCTCCCTCTTTAGCTGGTGGAATCAAGGGAGACAGGATTTCATATTTAGATTCCCCCACCCATCAATAAGAGACTATTTATAAAGTAAATCTAAAGGAGACAAGACGACGTAGCGTAATTCTAGTCATAACAGCATATATGGCTGCTTCGCTCATTTCGGGAAGACGCTCATAATCTTTGCGCTCGACGATGGTACTGATTAAACCACCCAAATGTTCTTTCCACTACAAGGGCGTTTGGGAAGCACTTGAAATTTTTGTTCGGTACGCCGTATGACTTCAACGTGAGCTTGTACATTCGTATAATAATCGATACAAAAAAACGCTCTTGAAACTCTGTCAAAGCTAGAATTTGCTCGTTACTATAGTTTTTCCCTTGGGGTACAACAATCAGCTTATCATCCTCATCATTGATGCGATGAATAATGGCAATACATTCACCTTCAAACTGGCTTAAAGGCTCGAATACTCCCAAAATGTAGGCATCGATTTCTTGACCATCTGGGGAACGTGTACCGGGAATGTAGCCATAGTTGATGGGGTAAATATACTGATATTGAGGATGTCTGGTACCAAGTGGACGGTCAATAATGACACTTAGGGTTACACCTAGAAATTCTTTTATTTCAGTCTGCATGAAATTTTGTCTGTAGGGCAATACCTTTACCAATTTATCAAAAGCCCTACAGACTGGGAGTCTGTAGCTACATAAATGTTGCCCACTTACATGGACTAAAACCCAAAGAAGTTCCCCGGTCATGGCTGAAAAGCGTTGCTATAACTATTCGCTTCATCACTTTATTAGCTCTGATTGCACAATTGAGACATATATTGTACACGGTCAAATTTGAATGGTCCCAGATTATATTTCCAGTCACGATGAAGCAGAGCTTGGGAACGAGATGATAAAAAGTCTCTACAGCCGCTTAAAATTAATTTTGAATTATTTTTTCAAATATATCAATAAAAACGTACCAGAAATCCCCATTAATATTCCTATACAACCACTGCCTAAAACTATTAAGTAAAATTTTAAATCTTCATCTCTTTTTTGTTGATTTAAGGCTTCTACTTGATTTTCTAGTGTTTCTATTTTATTTTTTAATTGGTTATTTTCTTGAATAACTTCACTTGCTTTTAAAGTATCTATTTGTCGAAGCAATTCTTGATTTCTTTGACTTTCTTGTACGAACATTGTTCCAAATAAAACACCTAAGCCTAGCATGCCTGACGCTATGACAATGCCGTAATCTTTTATTGTGCGTGACTTTAGCTTCTTCTCTTTTTCAACTAGCTCTTGTTTCGTCGATTCAAATTGTTGATTTAATGCTTCATTGGCTTTAGATAAGATTGAATTCTCTTCCGAAAGACTTTCATATAACTCAATTTCTCTTGGCTGTAGATCGGTAGGGGTTATAATGCCTTTAGAATCATAATATGATTTCAAATTACTCACTGTTTCGATCTCCTAAGTAAATTAAATTTTGTAAAAAAAACAATTTTTTTAAGTCAATTCATTTTTTTCAGTACTATTGTACCGTTTTTGACTCCAAACGTAAGCACGATAAAGATTACTATGCATCAATCGGAACGATCGCGCTCGTAATTATTCCACAGACTTCCGCTTGTAACAAGAGGCTTATCATGGGTTCAGCTAAAGGAGAAAATGTAAAGAGAATATTAAGTATATTTGCTTATCTATCTAAAGAAAGAAGTGAAAAAGTCATGCAGTCTGTAAAACTCAGTAATGAAAAGTTAAACATTTTCACGGCTGTTAGGAGATTTTACTTGTGACTCTCTTATCTGACATTTATCTGCTCCTATTTAAAGAGTACATAACAACAAAAAGATTTGTTATCTGCTCTTTCAATAGCAACTGAACTTATCTTTATCTATAGCTATAGACCTGAGAGAAACCAGCTTTTCTAACAGAGAAATGCTGGACGCAAAAAACAAGTTTTTTTGCGCCCAGCATTTTTGTTATCAGTTTCCAAGATAATTAATTAACTATTTATCTTGTGGAATGGAGAAGAGAACAGCAATGGCGGGCTTTTCTGCCCGCACTACAAGAATTCTACGAATTAGCCAACGCTTCTGCTGTCTTCTCTTTATCTAACTTAAGAACCAAGACTCCCAAAGGTGGCAAACACAAATCCAAGGAATACGGGCGGTTGTGGAATGACCAATTATCCGTCCACTTACCACCTAAATTACCCATATTGCTACCACCGTATTGACGAGCATCGCTGTTGAATAACTCAGTGTAGAAACCTATTTCTGGAACACCAATACGGTAATGAGAGTGAGGTTGAGGTGTAAAGTTACAAACCGTAACAACAAAATTATCGGAGTCTTTATCTCTACGGATAAAGGAAACTACACTGTGACGGTTGTCGCTACAGTCAATCCATTCAAACCCTTCTTTTGCAAAATCTTGAGTGTATAAAGCTGGTTCAGAACGATAGAGATGGTTGAGGTCTTTAAAAAACTCTTTGAGTTGTTGGTGCGGTTCATGCTGGAATAAGCGCCATTCTAAGTCACTCCAGACATTCCACTCACTCCACTGTCCAAACTCCATGCTCATAAACATGGTTTTCTTACCGGGGTGAGTAAACATATAGGCGAACAAACACCTTACGTTGGCAAATTTTTGCCATCTATCCCCAGGCATTTTACCAATGATATTGCTCTTACCGTGTACCACCTCATCGTGAGACAGCGCCAACATATAGTTTTCACTGTGGTGATACCACATACTGAAGGTGATGTTGTTTTGATGGAACTGGCGGAACCAAGGGTCCATGCTGAAGTAGTCCAGCATATCGTGCATCCAACCCATATTCCATTTTAAGTTAAAGCCCAATCCTCCAGTGTATGTTGGCCAAGATACCATAGGCCATGCAGTAGATTCTTCAGCAATTGAGACAATTCCTGGGAAATAGCTAAAGATGATGTGATTGACTTGACGCAAGAACTCAGCTGCTTCTAGGTTTTCTCTACCACCGTACTGGTTGGTAACCCATTCTCCATCTTTACGGCAGTAATCGAGGTAGAGCATAGAGGCAACAGCATCAACGCGAATGCCATCAATATGGTACTTATCAAACCAGAACAAGGCATTTGCAACTAAGAAATTACGGACTTCGTTGCGCGAGTAGTTGAACACCAATGTTCCCCATTCTTTGTGTTCGCCTTTTCGAGGATCGGCGTGTTCGTAAAGGTGAGTGCCATCAAAAAATGCCAAGCCATGACCGTCTTTGGGGAAATGACCGGGAACCCAATCGACAATAACGCCAATACCGTTTTTGTGGCATTGGTCAACAA